>WHTV01000015.1 GCA_009377535.1 Kiloniellaceae bacterium | reverse complement strand
CTGCCTCCTGACGGATCGCCGCTCCGCTCGCCAACAGAATTGCTTCAATATGACCATGAAAAGCTCTAGCATCGGCGTTCTCAAAGGCTGCGCAGACGGCCTGGGACAGGGAAACAGCCGGGGAGCGGCCCTATGGCAACTTTGGAAACCGAACGCGGCATCACGGCGGCCCGGCCGGCCATCGCCCGGGCCTGGTCGGCCGCGCGCAATCCAGCCCGCGTGATCGAGGAACTGACCGCCGGCATCACCGACTGCGACCCGGCGTTAATCACCGTCTTCGTCTCTTCCAACCTGCCCTACGAGGACATCGTCGCGCCGCTCTCGGCCGCCTTTCCCGGGGTTCCGCTGGTTGGCTGCACCACTGCGGGCAGCCTGACCCGGGAGAGCTACGAGGCAGACGGCTCCATCGCCATCGCCTTCGACCGCGCCGCCTTCAGCTTCGAAACCTGCCTGCTGACCTCGCTGCGTGAATATTCCATGGCCCAGGGCGGAGAGGCCATCGAGGCGGCCTATTTCCGCCTGCTGCGCAAGCTGGAGCCGGAACGTGAGAACTTCTTCGCCATGCTGCTGGTCGACGGGCTCTCCCGCCGCGAGGAGGAAATTGCCGCCAGCACTTATGCCGCCCTCGACGAGGTGCCGATCTTCGGTGCCTCGGCCGGCGACAACCTGAATTTCGACACCACTCAGATCTTCTACAATGGCGACGTCCTGGAGGACTCCGCGCTGGTGGTGATCGGCGCCTCGAGCCGCCAGATGGAGGTCTTCAAGTTCGAGCATTTCCGGCCGACCGAGCAGAAGATCGTGGTCACCTCGGCCGACCCCGAGCGCCGCGTCGTGTGGTCGCTCAATGCCGAGCCCGCGGCCGAGGAGTACGCCCGCCTGATCGGCGTTGCGCCGGGCGATCTCACGCCGGAGGTCTTCGCCGCCAATCCGATGCTGGTGCGCATCGGCGGCGAGTACCACGTGCGCGCGATCCAGCAGGTCGACCGCGAAGGCGCGCTGCATTTCTACTGCGCTGTCGACGAGGGCATCGTGCTCACCCTCGCCCACCCCGAGGACATGCGCGACAACCTGGTGCAGAACATGGAGCGCATCTGCGAGCGGATCGGGGCGCTGGATATCGTGCTCTGCTTCGATTGCATTTTGCGCCGCCTGGAGGCGGAACGCCTCGGCATCAAGAGCGACTTGCTGCCGATCTTCGCGCGCTACAACATGATCGGCTTCAATACCTACGGCGAGCAGTATCGCTTCCTTCACCTGAGCCAGACCCTGACGGGGCTTGCCATCGGCGCGGCGCCATGACCGCAGCTTCGCTAGGTGAAACCTCTCGCCGCGACCTCGAAGCGCGCATCACCGAGCTGGAGCGTGAAAACGCCAAGCTGAAGACCGTGCGCGACGCCCTGATCCGCCAGGTCGACCGCAGCCACGATTTCACCGGCAACGCCTACAAGCTGTTCCAGTCGGTCGCCGACCTGGAGACCAGCGTCGAAAAGCGCATCCAGCGTCTCGCCCGCGCCATGAGCGAGGCCAAGATAGCCCGCCAGCAGCTGCAGCAGGCCATCGACGCGATCGGCGAGGGATTCATCCTCTACGACAGCAGCGATCGCATCGTGCTGTGCAATCTCAAGTACCGCGATTTCTTCCCTTCGTTGAGCGAACTTCTCAAGCCCGGCACCCACTTCAGGGAGATCGTCCAAGCGGCCGCCGAAGCCGGTGTCATCGTCGAGGCGGTGACCGATCCGGATGCCTGGGTCGCCTCGCGCATCGAATACCACCGCCGCAAGAGCTGCCAGTTCCAGCAGCTGCTGAGCGACGGCCGCTGGATTCAGATCAGCGAGCGCGCCACCAACGATGGCGGCAAGGTGACCATCGTCACCGAGATCACCCATTTCCGCCGCCTGGAAGAAACCCGCCGTCTGACGAAGGTGGCAGGGCAGTCCGGGCTGCTGGCGACCACGATCGCCAATATCGCCCAGGGCGTGGTGGTCTTCGACGCCGACCTCAAACTGGTGGCGTGGAACTCCCAGGCCGCCATGCTGCTGAACCTGCACTACGCCGGCATGTATTCCGGCATGCGTCTGAAAGACCTTGCCCGGCAGGTCTGGCGCTACGGCGCCGAGGTGCCGAGGGAACGCCGCCGCGAAGCCTACGCATGGATCGGCAACGTCAAGAAGCGCTTCCCGCTGCGCGTCGAGCTCTCCTACCGCGGCCGGCGCTTCATCGCCGCCAACTTCCGCACCATGCCCGATGACAGCTTCGTCGTGACCATGACCGACGTCTCCGCCCAGATCAAAGCCGCCAAGCTGCTGGAGCAAAGCAAGGAGGAACTGGAAAAGCGGGTCGACGAACGCACCCACGAACTGCGCCGGCTTAACGAGATCCTGCAGGACGAGGTGTGGCGCCACGAGCAGACCGCGGCGGACCTGGAGCGGGCGCGCAAGGCGGCGGAGGCCGCCAACCTGGGCAAGACCCGCTTCCTGGCAGCCGCCAGCCACGACCTGCTGCAGCCGCTGAACGCGGCCAGGCTCTACCTCTCAGCCCTCGAGGCCTCGCCGCTGGTCGATCCCGGCGCGCGCGGCCTGCTCGATAACATCGCCAAGGCGTTCCAATCGACCGAGGCGCTGCTCAGCACCCTCCTGGACATCTCCAAGATGGATGCCGGCGGCTATCGCCCGCGCATCACTGCCGTCGCGGTCGGCG
Source organism: Kiloniellaceae bacterium (assembly GCA_009377535.1). GTDB lineage: Bacteria > Pseudomonadota > Alphaproteobacteria > Kiloniellales > Kiloniellaceae > Pelagibius. The sequence goes on along the minus strand of WHTV01000015.1, from coordinate 58,831 downwards.
AGCTCTTCGAAACCCTGGAGGCCGAGTTCGGCGCCCTGGCCCTGCAGAAGGGCCTGCGGCTGCGCAGCGTCGCCTGCTCGGCGGTGGTGCGCTCGGACGCGCAGCTGCTGCGTCGCATCGTGCAGAACCTGCTGTCCAATGCCTTGAAGTATACCGACAGGGGCACGATCCTGCTGGGCGCACGACGCCGCGGCGGCAACCTCTCGATCGAGATCCACGACAGCGGTCCCGGAATCGCGGCCGAGAACCACCTGGCGATCTTCGAGGAGTTCAAGCGGATGATCCCGGCGGGGACGCAGGCCAGCGGCCTTGGCCTCGGCCTCGCCATCGTCAAACGCGCCGCCGACCTGCTCGGCCACCAGGTCGCCCTGAAATCCCATGTCGGCCGCGGCTCCTGCTTCTCGCTGACGGTTCCCCTGCTGCCGCCTGGGGCGGGCGAGCTGGCTGACGGCACGGCCGGCCTCGCCGACTTCGATGTGCCGCTGGCACCGGAGGCCGTCTCCGACAGGCAGGGCGGCGCGCTGGGCGAGGGACCGCTCTTCGTGCTGGAGAACGACGCCGGGGTGGCCGATGCGCTGACGACGCTGCTGGATTACTGGAGCCTGACCAGCATCCGGGCCCCTTCCTACCCGGCCCTGCTGGAGATCGCCCAGCAGCGCAACACCCTGACGCCGATGGCCATCATCGCCGACCTCCACCTCGACGGCGCGGTCGACGGCATCGACGCCATCATCCTGCTGCGCGAACGCCTGGGCCGCGACGTGCCCGGCATTCTGGTCACAGCCGATCGCTCCCGCGAAGTGAAGGAGCGGGCCCGGGCAAAGGGGATCGAATATTTCTCCAAGCCGATGAAGCCGGCGCAGCTACGCGCCTATCTCTCTCACCTGTCGGCGGAGACCAGGGCAGCGTCCACAGCAGCAGCAGCCATCGGCGACGAGAGCTGACCGAGCGCGCCGCGCTGGGCCAGCAGCACCGCCTGCATGCGCGAAGAAACCTCGAGCTTCTTCAGAATAGCCGAAACGTGAGCCTTCACCGTCGACTCGCTGATCGACAACTCATAGGCGATCTGCTTGTTCAGCAATCCCTCGCCGAGCAGACGCAGAACCGTGGCCTGCTGCGGGGTCAGGGTGCCGATCACGCGAGAGACCTGGTCGAATTCCTGCAGGTCTTCCGGGGCGCAGGGCGCCACGCCGTCACCGAACGCCGTGTTGCCCGACAGCACTTCGCGCACCGCCGCGACGATCTCGGCGGCGCTGGATTTCTTGGTGATGTAGCCCAGCGCCCCGTAACTGCGTGCCAGTTCGGCAAGGCGCGCGTCCTCCAGGCCGGAGAGGACGAGGATCGGAATCTTCGGCGCCTCCTTGCGGAGCTGAATCAGGCCTTGGAAGCCATCCACGTCAGGTAGCTTCAGGTCCAGCAGCACCAGATCCAAGTCTTCGATCTGCCTTACCTTTTCCAGCGCCTCGGCTGCCGAATGGGCCTGCAGCGGTTCGCAGGCCTCGAAGGCCGTTACCAGCATTTCTTCGAGGGCCGAGCATACCAGGGGATGGTCGTCGACGATCAAGAAGAGCATCGTATTGTTTCCTCCCTCGCGCGGCCTCCTTTTTTGATTGCGGGCCGCTTTCTTACTTATCCACAGAATAGTGACTTCAAGTCCGTGGGTGCAATTCCCAATTGCAGGGCGACGACCCTGCCGGGCGTCAAAGCTCATCTTCGCGGAAAATCCTGATCGAAACCAGCCTGCCTGCATATCGCCCAAGGCGCGTGTGCCAAAATCCGGGCAAGCGGCGCGCCCCCGGTGTCGCGCCGCTCGCCGAAAGACGGAGACAGGATCCGCTGCAGATCAACCGTAACGGGCCGCCACGAGGCTCACGCGCCCCTTGCGGCGGTGCGGAAAGGGTCTGGCCCCGCTTCAGATCCTCACTTATCCATGCAAAACAATGGCATTCACCGGGAAATTTAGATTTCACTTTATTTTACGTGGTGCTTGAGGAATGCGCTGCGAAGGGGTACACCTCGCGCGTCACGCCGGTCACCGGGAAGGATTTGATCCTTCTCGACCGGGAAGGGGCAGGTCGGGCAAGAGGGCCCGAGGCGTCATTTTGTCAGGTAGTGGTCAAGTCGGCATGCCACCTGTTCATTGATCCGCCGCCCCTTCTGTCGTAAATCTCATCACCAGCGTTGATGTCCGCACCCTCGAGTCCGGCGCCGCAGTCGGGAATATGAGCGTAGGAACCGGGGTGTGACGTCGGGGGGTGGGATGGTTTGGAATCCAAGGAAACGCAGTCTCGTTGATGCCTTCTGGATTTAACGCAAGTGTAACGCCGCTGCAGCAATAGCGATTCTGCAGTGGTATTCACGACGCCAGGATGTAAATTGCTGGCGTAAGTGTTGGGTAAGGCGATTCGATCCGGGGGGACGAAGTCAGTGCCCGCAGAGACCTGTCGGGCAAAACATGGGGCCGAGCAAGCAACGACTTGCTAAGAAGATAATTCCCGCCGGCAAACGGTTGAGAACTGAGAGTGGGTAAGCTAGGGATCAATTAATGCCAAGTGCCACGGCATCTACCAACAGCAGCCTGTCATTCCGCATCGCAGAATTCGAGACTCTCGTCGACGGATTGGACTACGCCGCCAGCGGCGAGACCGGATGCAATTTCTTTACGCCACGGGGAGAGCTGCAAGCCGCCCTGACCTACCGCGAGATTCGTGACCGTGCCGTCGCCCTGGCGCAGCGATTTACGCGCGCGGGCGTCGAGCGGGGCTCGCGCGTCGCCTTGGTCGCCGAAACCAGCCCCGACTTTCTGATTTTCTTCTTTGGCTGCCAGTACGCCGGCCTCATTCCGGTGCCGGTGCCGCTGACCATTCATCTTGGCGGCCACGACGCCTACGTTGAGCGACTGCGCTCCATGATTGGCAAGGCCGGTGCCCAGATCGCGGTCGGGCCGGCCGAGATGCTGCACTACCTGAAGGAGGCCGCGGGCGGCCTCAAGATGATCGGCACCCCGGCGGACTTCTACGATCTGCCTGCCGAGGGCGGCGACCTCAGGCCCTTCGCCGGACACGAGGCCTGCTACATCCAGTATTCCTCCGGCAGCACCAGCCTGCCGCGCGGCGTTTTCGTGTCGCAGCGTGCCATCACCAGCAATGCTCGCGGCATCGGCCAGCACGGCCTCGCGCTGCGCTCCGGCGACCGTGCGACCTCCTGGCTGCCGCTCTATCACGACATGGGCCTGGTCGGCTTTTGCCTGACGCCGATGCTGAGCCAGATCACCATCGACTATCTGGCGACCAAGAGCTTCGCCCTGCGCCCCTTGACTTGGCTCAAGCTGATCTCGCAGTACGGCGGCACGATCTCCTTCAGCCCGACCTTCGGCTACGACCTTTGCGCCACCCGCGGGCTGAACGGCTCGGCCAAGACGATCGACTTGTCGCGCTGGCGCGTGGCCGGCATCGGCGGCGAGATGGTGCGCTCGGAGACTCTCGATCGCTTCGCCCAGACCTTTGGCGTCACCGGCTTCTCGCCGAAGGCCTTCCTGCCGAGCTACGGCTTGGCGGAGTCGACCCTGGCAGTGACTTTCGCGTCGCTCGACAAGGGCATCGAGGTCGACCGCATCGACCAGGAGCATTACACCCATACCGGCAACGTCGCGCCGGTGCCCATCAAGGTCAACAGCAAGAAGGCGAACGGCGCCAACCGGGCCGCCCGCTCCTTCGTGATCTGCGGCGCGCCGATGCCCGACCACGAGGTGGAGGTGCGCAGCGAGAAGAACGATCGCCTGACCGACCACCACGTCGGCCGCATCGTGGTGCGCGGGCCGAGCGTGATGGACGGCTACTACAATGATCCCGCCGCGACTGCCGCGATTACCACGCCCGATGGTTGGCTCGACACCGGCGACCTCGGCTACATGATCGACGGCCGGCTGGTGGTGACCGGCCGGCGCAAGGACCTGGTGATCCTCAACGGCCTCAACATCTGGCCGCAGGACGTCGAGTGGGCGGTAGAGGCCCTGGAAGACGTGCGCGGCAGCGACGTCGCCTGCTTCTCGGTCATCGAAACCGACGGCAACGAGCGGATGATCGTGGTCCTGCAGTGCCGCCTGCACGATGTGGCGGCGCGCGAGAACCTGCGCAAGCGGGTGGCGGCCACGGTGCGCCGGACCTGCGGCGCCGACTGCCGCGTCGTCCTGGTCCCGCCCAAGACCCTGAAGTTCACGTCTTCCGGCAAGCTCAGCCGCTCGGCAGTCAAGGCGGACTACATCTCCGGAGAACTCTCCGATCTCAATCTCGCTTTCACGGAACACGACGATTCCGCCCCGGCCTATTCCGAGCAGCGCAGCTAGATCGCCCGCGCCCTCGGGCGCCTGGCCGACCGACCGCCGGCACGTCTTTTCCGCCCTGTCATGAACAGCCGCCCGTCCCCGCGCGACTGCGTCGCCCTGACCGGCGCCACCGGATTCGTCGGCGGCCACCTGCTGCGCCGCTTGACCGCTGCCGGCTGGCAGGTCCGCGCCCTCACCCGGCGACCGGCGGCGCTCGACCCAGGGGAGGCGGTGATCCCGGTCGTCGGCGACCTGGAGTCAGAGGCCGCCCTCGCCGAGCTGGTGACGGGCGCGACAGCCGTGGTCCACTGTGCCGGGCTGGTCGCCGCCCGCAGCGCCGCCGAGTTCCAGCAAGTGAACGCCGAGGGCACCGCGCGCCTGCTGCGCGCCACCACCTCCAGCGCGACGCCACCACGCTTCCTGCTGATTTCCTCCCTGGCGGCGCGCGAGCCGCAGCTCTCTGCCTACGCCGCCAGCAAGCGCCGGGCCGAGGAGATCCTGTGCGACCGCATGGCCGGCCACGCGTGGCAGGTTCTGCGCCCACCGGTCGTCTACGGCCCCGGCGACCGGGCGACCCTGCCGCTGTTCCGCCAGTGCGCCCGCGGCCTGGTGCTGCGGCCGGCCGGTGAGGGCCGATTTTCGATGCTCTACGTGGAAGACCTCGCGGACGCGGTGACCGCCCTGCTGGCACAAGACGCCCCGGCCGGCCGAATCATGGAGCTCGACGACGGCAAGGCCGACGGCTATGGCTGGGAAGAGGTCTTGGCCACCGCCGAGCGCCAGCTCGGCCGCCGGGTCCGTTCGCTGGCCGTGCCCCGGCCCGTCCAACGGCTGGCCGCGGCCCTGGGATCCCTGGGGGCCGCCGCCACCGGACGGCCGGCGATGCTCTCCCAGGGAAAAGTGAACGAAATCGCCCATCCCGATTGGGTATGCCGCAACGGATTGCTCGGTGATTGCATTTCCTGGCGCGCGGCTGTAGGCCTGGACGAGGGTTTCTCAAATACCGCCGCGTGGTATAAGGCTGCGGGCTGGCTTTGACCCTTGTTCCCGGATCGCGGGAGAACAACTGGGGATCGGTCCGAGCGGACAGCCCCACGACGAGGGAACGATATGCAGTGGACTGCCGATAAGGTCCAGGAGGAAGTCGTAAAGCTCCTCCGACCCTTTAATCCGAAAGGCATCGAGATCACATCGGACACGGATCTCTCCGCCGACCTGTTCATGGATTCCGTTGCGGCCATGAACCTGGTCATGGAGATCGAAGACCGCTTCGAGATCGACATCCCTATCAGCCTGCTTCCCGACGTGAACAGCCTGCAGGATCTCGTTGACGTGGTACTTGCACAATTGAGCAAGGGCTAGCCTTATGAGTCTGTTCGACAAATACAACCAGGTGAACGCCCGTCACGACCGCTTGGTCGCAGCCGGACGGGACCCGTTCAACGTCTGCATGGACCGCATCGTCTCGGCCACCGAGGCGATCGTCGATGGGCGCGAGGTGATCCTCGTCGGCACCAACAACTACCTCGGCCTGACCTTCGATCCCGACTGCATCGAGTCGACGGTGGAGGCGATCCGCCGCGAAGGCACCGGCACCACGGGCTCGCGCATCGCCAACGGCACCTACGCCAGCCACCGTGCCCTCGAGCAGGAGATCGCCGCCTTCCTCGGCCGCCGCTCCGCTATGGTCTTCCCGACCGGCTACCAAGCCAACCTCGGCGTCATCGCCGGCTTGGCCGGACCGAAGGACATCATCCTGCTGGATTCCGATTCCCACGCCAGCATCTACGACGGCTGCCGCCTCAGCGGCGCCACCCTGATTCGCTTCCGCCACAACTCGCCGGCGGACCTCGACAAGCGCCTGGAGCGCCTGAAGGACGACAGCTCGAGCAAACTGGTGATCGTCGAGGGCATTTACAGCATGCTGGGCGACCAGGCGCCGCTCGACGAGTTCGTCGATGTGAAGCGCCGTCATCCCAGTGTCGAGCTGCTGGTCGACGAGGCTCATTCCCTCGGGGTGTTCGGCGACAACGGTCGTGGCATCGCCGAGGCCTATGGCGTCGAAAAAGACGTCGACTACGTGGTCGGCACCTTCAGCAAGAGCCTGGGAGCCGTGGGCGGCTTTGGCGCCTCGGACAACCCCGAGTTCGAGCAGCTGCGCTTCACCAGCCGTCCCTACATGTTCACGGCCTCTTCCTCGCCGTCGAGCGTCGCCACGGCGATGGCCACGCTGAGCAAGATCAAGTCGCAACCTCAGTTGCGCAAGCAGCTCTGGGAAAACGCCCGAGCACTCTACAAGGGTCTCTCGGACCTCGGATTCCCGATCTGCGCGGCGGCCAGCCCGATCATCGCCGTGAAGCTGCCGAGCGAAGAGGCCGCGGTCTTCATGTGGAACGCGCTCTTTTCGGCCGGGGTCTACGTGAACCTGGCCCTGCCGCCGGGAACGCCGGACGGCTCCTGCCTGCTGCGCTGCAGCCTTTCGGCCGCCCACACGCCGGCACAGGTGCAGCGGGTCTGCGAGGTCTTCGACCAGGCCTATCGCGCGATGAAGGTCTGGCGCGATACCCAGTCGGCGGCAGAGTAGCCGGGTCTGTTCAGCGGAAGGCGCCCTTGCGGTAGAGGCGCCAGAACAGCACCGTCGAGGCCAGCAGCGGATGGCGGCGCTGCCAGGGCGTCAGCGTGATGCTGACGCCGGAATGCCGCTCGATCTTCCATAGCAGGTATTGGGCGCCGTCCTGGAAGGTGAAGGCCGCCTTCGCAAGTCGAGCCACCGACAGCAGCTTGCCCTGAAGGCGGCGCAGGCGCCACTTCGCCTCGACCCCGCCCGATCCACCCCTCGGTGCTGTCCAGCCCTCGCCGCCGGCGGTCCGCTGCGCGCCCAGCCCCGGCAGCTGCGGTTCGGTCAACGTCGCATAGTGCGCCGCATCGGCCGCGTAGATTTCGGCCGCGCGCTCCGGCGGCTCGGCACGCAGCTCCGTGCGGTAGGTCTGTCGGAAGAGTGAGGTCCAGAGGTCGCGAATGTCGAAGGGTCCGGCGAGCAGCGCCAGACCTTCCGCCACACCTTTGCGCAGCGACGCGCTGAGGGTTGCGACCACGGCCCCCCGCACGGCCTCGTCGCGGCAGTACGACAGTCGGCAGGGTTGCGCGAAGCGCGCCCAGAGATAGGGATGGAACCAGCGCCCCCCCGCCCCCGCCGCGAAGTCGGCCAGCGACACCACCGCGTACTTGGCCCGCACGATGCGATCCTCGAAGGGTGCTTCGAGGTAGTAGACGTTGGGCGGCAGCAGCCAGTTCAGCAGGGCTCTCAGGCCGCTGCCATAGGCGGCACGGTAGTCGTCGACCACGACGTAGAGGTCGACGATCTTGCCCTCGTCGCTGTCGAGGCGCAGACAGGAGCCGTAGAACAGCACCGCGGCCACCGCGGCGCCGTGGCGGAGGCGTGCAGCCTCGCTGATGGCGGCGATGGGGGGCGCCACCGGCAGCGCCGTTTCCGCGCGCCGTAGGGTCTCCGGGTCGCCCGCGGTCATTCGCCTAGAGCCTCACGAAGCGGGCTTCGTCGTCGGCCGTCAGGATGAGTTCCCGACCCGGCGTCGGCTGGTAGATCTCGCCGTCGAGGGTGAAGGGGCAGTCCATGGCGAGGGCGACCCGATCGCTCGCCCGGCTCAGGTAGGTCGCTGCCGGCAGCTTGCGATCTTCGCCCCCGTAGAGCAGACGCCGGGCGTAACGCAGCAGCCCGGTCGGCGGATAGGCAATGGCGGTGAAGCGCAGGTTGCCCGCCCCATGGCCCCAGAACGGCCGGCTGCGCAGGATCAGCCGGTCCAGCGTCGTCGCCAGGACGATGAGGCTGTCCATGGTCTCGGCCCGGCCGTCGTCGAGCGTCATGGTGATGCGGTCCCCGTAGAAGATCCGGTCGCTTTTCCCCTCGCCCCTGCGGCGCCCGAGCAGCCAACGGCCGAGCAGCCCGGCCAGGGTGACCGCCGCCGCCGTATCCGCCTCCAGCTTCAGGGGATGCACCGTGGTGCGGCAGGCCTCGATGGCCCGGCAGATGCCGGCGCCACCGAAAAACATACCGTATTGCGGCTGCAGATTCAGGCCATTCTCGACGCGCAGAATCCGCCGGGTCCGGCAGGCCGCGGAGAGCGCCGCCGGCGAGGCCGCCAGCAGCTGGGCGAGGCCCTGTCGCTTGAGACCGACGTCGGCGGCAATCATGTTGGTCATGCCCCGCGGCACCACCGCCAGCAGCGGCGTCTGCGCGAAGGGCCGCCGGCCGAACAGCTCGGTCAGTGCCGCCTGCACGGTGCCGTCGCCACCGGCAACCGCCACCACGTCACACTCCTCCCGGGCGAACTCGGCGAGGATCCCTGGAATGTCGGTGATGCTGTCCAGTACCACATGGCGCGCGTTGGGCGCGGCGTCGAGCAGTTGGTGCATCCCGTCGAGCCCGCGCTTGTTCTTCTGGCTGCGCGGGTTGGTGATGACGCCGACCCGCGCCCTGTCGCCCGCCCGGGTCACGCCGGCCCCGCCATCCAGGACCTGAGCTTGCCGCGGCGCGCCGCGGCCAGTCCCTGGAGCAGTTGGAAGACGTGCAGCAGCAGGCAGAGCGCCGTCCAGACCGCTACCGCCGCGAACCCGAGATCGGGCCTTGCGACGGCCGTGAAGAGCGTCAGCAGCAGCAGGTTGGGATTGCGCCGCGCGGTGACCAGGCGGAACCAGGTGTCGACGGGCCGCCAGACGTGGATTTCCAGGCCGAGACGCCAGATCGCGATACCTTCGACGATCCGTTGCAGCACATAGCCGGCGACGATGACGGCCAGCATCAGGATCAGATCGGTCTCGTCGAGGGTGTGGCCGCTCTGCTGCAGACCGACGGCCCAGGCCCAGTACCAGAACGGCGGATGGATGAGGTCGATGCCGTGATCGAAGACGTTGCCGAGCTTGCTGGACGTCAGGGTGATGCGTGCCAGCTTGCCGTCGACGGTATCGAGGAAGGTCATGCCCCAGGCGGCCAACAGGCCGGCCATCCAGTTGCCCTCCCAGAACCAGTAGAAGGCGGCGATCACCAGCAGCAGGCTGAGCGCGGTCACCTGGTTGGGCGTGATGCCAAAGCGGGCGCAGAGCTTGGTGGCGTGAAAGGCCGGCCGCGGCCAGAGCCACTTGGTCACCAGATCGGTGGCGCCCTTGTAGGTGCCCATGAACATGCGCCACTCGATGCGCTTCAGTGCCTCCGGGCGCACCACCAGGGCGTAGGGTTCCTCGCGCTTGCGCAGCGCCTGCCAGTAGGAGGCGCCGAGGTCGGCGGCCGTGACCGCCCGGAATCCGCCCGGCAGCGCGGCGGCATTGCCCGGCCGCAAGACTTCGGCCGCCGCCCCGGCCAGCCCGGCGGGCGCGTGGACGGCCAGCGGCAGGCCGGCGGGATCGCCATTGGACAGCAGGACCGTCCCGGGGGTTTTCAAGAGGGCCTGCAGCAGCGGCGCGTCGATCGCCGCGTCGGCGCGCAGCAGGACGACCGGGCCGGTCAGCGCCGACAGAGCGTCCGGCTCGACGAAGTCGGCGACACCGGCGCGCGCGAGGACCCGGCGCAGCCGATCCGCAGCGCTGTCGCCCCAGACCTCGGGCGAGTCACCGCCGAGAATGCAGGCGAAGGAGGGCCGCAATTCGGTTTCAGCGCGCAAGGGAACTCACTGTTTCAGGCATGGGGCTGTGGCGGCTTTTTCCACCAGCCCGGCCCAGGCGGGGAAACGATTGCTCCATTAATCGGACCCCATGGGGCTTGTCAAGGAAGCGGCTGGCAGCCAGGTCAGGCGTGCCGCCGCTTCAACTCGTGCCAATAGATCACGCTGCCCGCGAGGGCGGTGAAGGCGATGAGCGGCACGGTGCTGGCGAAAAGCGGCGGCAGCAGCCCGACCTCTCCCATGGCCAGGGTGACGCCGTTGAAGATGAAGAAGGCGAAGCCGATGACGGCGCCGAAGAGGAACAGCAACTCCAGATGTCCGGAGCGTTGGGTCTGCTGTGCGAGGGCGGCAGTGAGCAACAGCATCAGCAGCGGCACCAGGCAGGCGGCCACCTTTTCGTAAAGCCAGGTCTGGTAGAGATAGGGGGCCCAGGTGCCCTGCCCGTCGCCGCCCGCGAAGCGCCGGGTCTGATCGAACGACAGGTTGCGCGGATGGGCGCTGAGGCGGCTGAAGCTCTCCGGGTCGAGGCTGATGCGCCACTCCCGCGCCGCTTCGTGACTAGGCGAACGACCGTCGCCGCCGGTGATGACGATGTCGGAGAGCTGCCAGGCACCGTCGGCATAGCGTGCCGAGGCGACGTCCAGGCGGGCCAGCAGATTGCCCTGAGCATCGCGTTGAAAGACGGTGAAATCGCTGAGACTGGCATCGCCGATGTTCGCCGTCGGCACCCGCATGATGTCGTGGCCGACGTGGATCCAGGTGACCTTCTTGCTGTTGCCCGCTGCCCGCCGCTTCTCGTAGTCGCCGACGCCCCATTCGGTCAGTGCATCGACGCTTGCCGGCACCGCCCGGTCGTCGACTACGAACTGAATGCCGCCCAGCAACACGGCGGCCGGCAGCAGACGCACGAACAAACCGAACTGAGAGACGCCGGACCCCCAGATCGCCGTCAGCTCGCCGTGCCGGATGAGTCCCGCGAAGGTAAGCAGGCCGGCCAGCAGGCTGGCGATCTTGATGAGGTCGGAAACCACGACCGGTGCGCGCAGAAAGGCGTAGCGGCCCAACGCCGCGACGCCGTCGGCCTGCAGCAGACTGTTGGCGTTCACCATCAGGTCGAGGCCGAGCAGGAAGGCCGTCAATCCGAGCAGCAGCAGCGCGAAGCGCGCCAACAGCAGGCGAGTCAGGTAAGTCGCCAGCACAGTCATGCGGAAACGCTCATTCCGGATACTGCCGCTTCAGCCGACCGCCGCCGCCGCGCAAGGCCAGCACCAGGTTCTCGATCGCTGCAAGCGGCGACCACAGCCCACGGCCGTGGCGCGGCACCAGGTAGGCGCTGCGATAGAACAGGTAGAGGCTGCCGGCCGCCAGCATGACGAAAGGCAGCCACTGGCCGACCAGCGGCGAAACGCGACCGATGGCGGTCAGCGACATGCCGATGGTGAGCATCTGATTGTAGACGACCAGAACCAGCAGTCCGATGACGATGCCGAAGGTTTGGCGCGCCCGCCGCGATCCCAGGGCGAAGGGCACCGCGAGGAACGGCAGAAAGAGCACGGAGAGGCTGCGCACCAGTCGGTCGTTGAACTCCGCCAGCATCTCGGTCCCGCTGACGCCCGGCGGCGGCGCATCGCGGTCGCGCCAGAGCTCCGTCAAGGTGAGTTCCCGCTCGTCGTTACCGCGCGGCCGGAAAGCCTTCTGGCCGGCCAGGTCGATGGGAATCTGGAACTGGTCGAACTTCAGCACGCCGGCACCGCTTGGCTCTTCGCCACCGGCCGCGGGCGGCGGCGCTGCCTCGAGCCGCACGCCGTCCAGCAGGAAGAGGGTCGACTGCTCGCCCTGGGGCGCGGCGTTGAGGCTGCCGCGCCGCGCCGTCAGCGCCGTGGTTTCGCCGCTTTCCTTCTCCTCGTAGATGAAGATGCCGGCGAATTCGTGGCTGTCGCGCCAACTGCGCTCGGCCATGAAGGTGACCCCCTTCACCTCCATGAAGGTGCGCTCCTGCAGGTAGACGTTGGCCGCCGCCTCGGCGACGTCGCGCACCAGAGCACGATAGATGTAGCGGGCGTAGGGCTGGCCGACGGCGAAGTTGGCGGCGGAGATCGCCGTCAGCAGCAGCGCCAGCAGCAGCACGGGGTAGACCAGCCGGCGCAGGCCGACGCCCGCCGAACCGAGGGCATCGAGCTCGCGGTTCTGATGCAGCCTTCCGAAGGCGAGCAGCACGCCGAGGAAGAAGGCCGCCGGCAGGGCGAGCGCCATATAGTGCGGCACCAGGAAGGCCAGCATCTGCAGCAGCACCGTGAGGCCGCCGCCGGTATCGAGCACGAGATCGAGCAGCCGCAGCATGCGCTCGGTCAGCAAGACCAGCAGGGCGATCGCGATCGCGGCGAGAAGCGGCCCGAGGGTCTGTCGCAGGATGTAGGAGTTGATCGTCGACATGGGCTGGCGCGCCGGCGGTCCTTCTTCGTCTCTCGTTGCCGACTACTTGCCGGTACCCGGCCAAGCGGCCTTCAGGGCCGCCACCAGAGCGGCGCGTGCCGCGGGGTCAGGTGTGACACCGGCGCCCAGATCGGGCACCGCCGGCCAGCCCTTGTCGGGATAGCTCACGCCCTCGAAGCTCTGGGTCTCCGCATAGCGCGGCAGCACGTGGAAATGCACGTCGGGGTCCACCATCATCAGCATCAGGTAGTTGATCTTCTGGTAGGGCCGGAAAGCGCTGAGGCCGGCCTCGATATCGCCTGTCACCCGCTGCAGCTCGGCGAAGGCCTCGGTGGAAATGTCGCCGAAGGCCTCTGCGGGGTCCTTGCAGGCCAGCACCAACGCGCCCAGCGTGGGCTGGTGCGGGCGCAGCAGGACCACCCAGTGCGGGTACTCGCAGACCCGCGTTTCCGGGTAGCCGAACTTGGTCATGGTCGCATTGGGCTGGCTTGACAAACTCACGGGACGGTCATACCTCGCTGGGACAACGCTGACGTGGGGCCCCTCCCCGGCCGTCGGCAATGCCGCGCGGCGGGGATGATCACGGCCTCTTCCTCGTATGGTCTTGCAGTCCCGTCAAGTGTCGGCTTTCCGGCATCAATCGAAGGTGATGCGATGATCGCGCCCCGCTCGAGTTCGAATCCGCCCTTTGCGGCACCGCGGTTCTTGCCCGCGCTGACCGGGGCGGCCCTCTGCCTGGCGCTGCTCGGCGGCCTGCAGGCCCTGCGTGCCGAGACGCCGCAAGAGGCCTGCGCTGCCGCCGAACCTGCCAGCATCCAGGTCACGGTCGAGCGAGTCAGAAGCTCAAAAGGCCTAATAACAGCAGTCCTTTACGGCGATAATCCTGAGACATTTCTGAAGAGCGGTGCGCGCCTCGACCGGATCCGCGTGGAAGCCCGTGCAGGCGAAACCGTGCTGTGCCTGCACGCCCCCTCTGCCGGCCGCTATACGGTCGCACTCTATCACGACGAGAATGGGAACAAGAAGTTCGATCAGGACTTTCTCGGCATCCCGACGGAGGGCTACGGCTTCTCCAACAATCCCGGTTTCCGCTTCGGCAAGCCCGAGCAGGAAGAGACCCTCTTCACCATCGACGGCGCCCCCGTCGACCTGCGGATCTCGGTCCTCTACCTGCAAGGGAAGAACAACGCCAGAGATGATCGCTCATAGCGCGTAGCAGCGCGTTTCGCGGAAACGACCGCTCACGGGGTCGAAGCCGCGGGCGTTGACCTCGATGCGCCAGCCGTTGCCCGCCTTCTCGATGTCGTAAAGCTGGTAATGCGCCAGGGGTTTCCTGCCGTCATGGCCGGCCGAGGCCGAAGGCACCCCGATGACCGGGACCGGCCCGCCGGCGGTATCGATCTGTTCGATGCCGAAGGTGTGGTCGTGGCCATGCAGGATCATCTCGGCGCCGGCCGCCTCGATGACGCGGCGGAACGGCACAGCATCCACCAGCCGCTTGCGCCAGACGATCTTGCCGAGACTGGGCGGATGGTGCAGCAGCACGACGCGGAACCAGCCCTCCTCGCCGAGGCGGCGCAGCAGCGGGCCGAGGCGCTGCAGCTGAATCTCGCCCAGGGTGCCGTGGGCGCAGAACAGCGGCGTCGGCTGAGCCGAACTGAGGCCGATGATGGCAATCGGCGCGCGGTAACGCACGAAGGGAAAGCTCTCCGGCCCGGTCGCGACGGCGTCTCCCTCGCCGCTCATGAACGCCTGCCACTTGCCGAGAGAGGCTTCCCAGGGCACGGCGACGTAGGCATCGTGGTTGCCGGGGATCACGGTGACAGCCTCGGGCGCACCGAGGCCTTGCAGCCAGCGGCCGACCTGCGTGAACTCTTCCGGCAGGGCGATATTGGTGAGATCGCCGGTAACTACCAGATGATCGGGGGCCAGATCCGCCATGTCCTCGGCCAGGGCCGTGAGCACCTCGGGGCGATGCAGCGCGCGGCGCCGACGCACCCACGACAGGTAGCCGAAGAAGCGTTTGTTCATCAGCTCGGCCACCCGGAACGGCGGCAGCGGGCCCAGATGCGGGTCGGAGATATGGGCCAGCTTGAACATTGCGGGTTGTGCGACCGCAAGGGCCGCAGCTCAAAGGTTGACGAAGCTCAAGGAACATGTGATCAAAACGACCGGCTGGGTCAAAGCCTATTTCGCCACCAGGGGTTCTAACGCGCTTTGAAAGCACTGATTATCGGCGCCGGGCAAGGCAAGCGCCTGCTCCCGCTCACCGAAGAGGAACCCAAGGCTCTCCTCAACATCGGCGGCAAGTCCCTGCTGGAATGGCAGGTCGCCTCGCTGGTCGAGTGCGGCATCGAGGAGATCGTCTTCCTCGCCGGCTTCAACCTGCCCGCCGTCGAGCGCAGCCTGGCCCAGCTCGGCCGGCGCTGTCCCGGAACCGGCTTTCGCGCCGTCTACAACCCCTTCTATGGCGTCGCCGACAACCTGGCGACCTGCTGGATGGCCCGCCATGAGATGGAGGGCGACTTCCTGCTGCTGAACAGCGACACCCTGTTCAGCCTGCCGGTGCTGCAGACGCTGCTGGCCAGCCCGGCCGCGCCGATCAGCCTCGCCGTCGACCACAAGGAACGCTACGACGACGACGACATGAAGGTGCAGCTCGCCGGCAGCCGCCTGCTCGACATCGGTAAGAAGCTGCCGCCGGAGCGCGTGCAGGGCGAGTCCATCGGCATGCTGTACTTCCGCGGCGAGGGTCCGCGGCGATTCGTCGCAGCGCTCGAGGCCGCCATGCTCGACCCGGCCGCCATCCGCCAGTGGTACCTCTCGGTGATCGCCACGCTGGCGCCGGAGATCGACGTCCAGGCCGTCACCATCAGCGGCAGCCCCTGGTGCGAGGTCGACTACCCGGTCGACGTGCAGACCGCCAAGCGCATGGTCGCCTCCTGGCGGACGGCCGACGACGACAGCCTGGCCGTTGCCGAATCCTCCTAAGCCCGCTCTCCCAGTATCTGCTCTGCCAGCGCAAGGTCTTCGGCCTTGTCCACATCGATGGCCGCCTCGGCCATCGGCATCTTCACCGCCGCCACGGCCACGCCGAGGCGCGCCGAGATGCGCGCCATGGCCTGGTCCAGGGTGAAGCAGCGCAGCAGATAGCCCAGCAGCAGCAGCGGCCCGAAGACAGCGGCCACCCGCCAGGGTTTCTTGCGCTGCTGCTCGGCACGCTGCCAGAGTTCCGGCAGCCGCATCGCCGCCGGGTCCATCAGGGCGAAGAGGTTGCTGCCGGAGTAGCGTTCCTCGCGGAACGCCAGATAGGTGCGCCTCGATTGCGGGTAGCGCGCCAGCAGGATGGCGGAAGCGGTGAGGCCCGCGGTGACCTGCGCCCGCGACGCCAGGCTTTCCCGGCAGAAATGGTCGACCATGGCCGGGGTCAGCAGGGCATGATCGGCGGTGGTCACCAGCAGCGGAAAGGGATCGTCCAATTCCTCGACCGCGCGCAGCACGCTGCGGCTCGGCGAGTCGGCCGCCTGCAGAGGGCGTAGGCGGCCGCTCTCCCGCAGCGGCCCCAGCGCCGCCAACTCGTCAATGATCGCCGGGGCATTGAGGGAGACGGCGATGCGATCCACGTAGGGGCTGGCCGTCAGGGCGGCAATGACGCGCTCCAGCATGGGCCGGCCGGCGACCGGTGCCAGGCACTTATGGGCGACCCCGGCGGCCTGCGAGACCGGGTCCTGCGGGCCGCGGTCGCCCGCCAGCACCAGCACGGTGAACCGCTGCGCGGAAGAGGCCGCCCCAGCCATCAGCTGAGCCCGCGCTCGTAGACGCGATAGGTCTTATAGGCCACGCCACCGAACTGCTCGATCATGCGGCGCATCGGCAGATTGTCCTCAAGAATCCAAGAGAGCTCACCGCCCTCGACGCCGATGGCCTTCTGCGCCCGCCAGATGCTCTCGATCACGGCGATGGCCAGTGCCGCCCCTAGCAGCGAGCCATGGTAGGCCTTGCGCACTCCCATCAGCGGCACCCGCGCGCTCTTCGGCGTCTTCACCTTCAGGCGCCACAGCAGTTTCGCCCAGCCGAAGGGCAGCAGGCGGCCGTCGAGGTCGGCGATCGCCTCGTTCACGTTGGGCAGGCCGATCGCCATGGCGACCGGCTGGCCGTCGAGCTCCGCGATGGCGATGGACTGCGACCGCACGATGGGCTTCAGCGCCTTGGCCATGTGGCGCAGCTCCGCTTGGGACATCGGCACAAAGCCCCAGTTGTCCGACCAGGCATCGTTGAAGATGTCCATGATGGTCGCGAGGTCGGCTTCGTAGCGGCTGAAGTCGAGCGGGCGGACCTTCAGGCGCTCCGCCCGCGCCGTCTTGCCGAGCAGATGGGCGACGGTGGGCGGCAGCTCGCGGTCGGCGTCGTAGTGATAGCAGATGAGGTCCTTGGCCTTGCGATAGCCGAGCGCCTCCAGCCGCGTCGCGTAGTAGGGCCTGGCGTGGCCCATCAGCATCGACGGCGGATGCTCGAAGCCGTCGACCAGCAGGCCGCATTCCTCGTTGATGGAAAGGTTGAAAGGGCCGAGCGCGCGCCGCATAGCCTGCGCGCGCAGCCAGTCTTCCGCCGCGCCCAGCAGCGCCTGGAAGGTTTCGGCACTGTCCTCCGCCTCCAGCATGCCGAAGTGGCCGGTGGCGTCACGGTGCTTTTCCAGATAGGCCCGATTGACCTGGGCGGAGATACGGCCGACCGGCCGGCCGTCGCGCAGCGCCAGCCAGAAGCGCGTCTCGGCGGTTTCGAAGAAGGGGTTCTTGCGCGGGTCGAGGTGCTCGCGCCGCTCCATCAGCAGCGGCGGGATCCAGGCGGGGTCGTCGCGGTAGATGGTCCAGGGCAGGCGGAGGAAGGCGTCGCTGACGGCCGGGCGCTCCACGGCCTGGACGGTCAGCCGGCCGGCGGCGGTCATTCCGCGCGGCCGCGCCGCGCGACGGGGCTGCCGGGGACGAGGCCGGAGAGCTTCGCTACCCAGGGGAAGCGGCCCGATTCCGCTCCGGTGTAGCCGAGATTGAACACCGTCTCGCTGCGCGGGACGGTCTTGGGCTCGGCGTAGAAGGTGCCGAGTACGCGGTCCCAGAAGAAGTTGGTGATGCCGTAGTTGCCGCGCTCGCTGTGGAAGTGGTGGGCCAGGTGGTAGCGCTTGATGCGGCGCAGGAACTCCGTCCTCGGGGTGAACGGCAGGTGCTGGATGCAGTGGCAGAACTCGTAGAAGCAGGTGGTGAGCAGGCCCGTCGCCGCCGCCAGCGCCGCCGCGCCCGGGCCGCCGATCAGCCAGCCGATCGGCAGCGTCACCGCGAGGATGGTGGGCAGCGTGGTGTAGAGCGCGCCGAACAGAACGCTGAGATCGTTCGGATCCTGGTGGTGGTCGAAGTGGATGCGCTTCCACAGCGCCGCGGTCTGCGGAAAGCGGTAGAGCAGCCGGCCGTGCAGCATGTAGCGGTGCAGCAGATACCAGACCAAGGGATAGACCAGCAGCGTCGCCGCCGCTGCTGCCAGCAGGCGTGGCGGGCTGCCGCCCCAGTAGATCGCCAAGCCGAGGCCGACGACGGAGAGCAGCGCGTAGACCTGGATGGCCGGGTAGGTCGCGTAGGCCCAGACCAGTTCCCGCAGGGTCATCTTGTCGAGGAAATACCTGCGGCCGGACCAGGAGGAGGAGGCGAACAGCACGGGGAGACGAGACCTGCCTTTATTCTACGGGCGCGACGGCGCCCAAACCGAATGCCCGACGGGCGCGATTGCGCCCAAACCTAGGTTCAACCGTCCGAACAATCAACGGCCGGCCGAACGCGCGGCCTTGCTAGACCCAGGAAATCCGCGTGCCCGGCTTATGCTTGTTGATGAACTTGCGCACCCGATTCGACCAGCCCGCGGCCAGTTCGCGCCGATCGACGACCTTGCGGGCGTCGTCGAGGGTGTAGACCAGGGGCAGGGCCGTGGCAATTCGGAAGCTGGCGGAATCGTCGTCGCTGAGGTCTTCGATCTCGCGCACCAGGCCGCGGATGCTGCTGGTGTGGGCAACCACGAGGATCTGCCGGTCGCCGCCGAGGCCCGGAGCCAGGGTCTCGTGCCACCAGATGGCGACCCGGGCCGCTGCCTGCTGCAGGCTCTCGCTGCGCGGCAGCTGGGCCGACTCAACGCCGGCGTAGAGCGGGTCCAGCGCCGGCAGGCGCGGATCGTCCTCCGCCAGCGCCGGCGGCTCGGCGGTGAAGCTGCGGCGCCACTGCGCCACCCTGTCGTTGCCGTATTGCAGGGCCATCCTGGCCCGATTGTGGCCCTGCAAGGCGCCGTAGTGGCGCTCGTTGAGGCGCCAGGAGCGCTCCACCGGCAGGTCGGCCTGCCCCAATTCCTCGAGAACGATCTTCAGGGAGTCGGCGGCGCGACTGAGGTAGGAGGTGTGGGCAAGGTCGAAGCGGTAGCCGGCGGCCGCCAGGGCGCGGCCGGCGCCACGGGCCTCCTGGACACCCGACTCGCCGAGAGGCGCATCGGCCCAGCCGGCAAAGCGATTCTGGCTCGACCATTCGGTCTTGCCGTGACGCACCAGGACCAGGGTAGACATGTATTCCCGTATCTCTCGCGGATTTCGAGGGGCCGCGCCAGTCAGCGGGCGCTTTACCCCACCGGCCGCTGGATATAAACCCTATGGCTTGAGATCGGCAATCTCCTTCCCGCAGACGCCGGCTCTGCATCGATCCCTGAGGCCATTGGCACCGCCGCTTCCATGCCTGCTCCCGAGCCACGCATCCTGCCAGCCGAGCTTCCAGCGCAATGCGGGCCCAGCCCCGCGGCGGCGCCGCGCGTCTGGCTGCTGCTCGACGACCGGCCCGGCCACACCACCCAGGTCATCGGCCTGGCCGAGGCCCTGGGCTGGCCATACGAGGCCAAGGAGTTGCGCTTCACGCCGCTGAACCGCCTGAGCAATCGCCTGCTGGGCGCCAGCCGGTTGTCGCTCGACAAACGGCCGTCGTCCGCGCTGACGCCGCCGTGGCCCGACCTGGTCATCGCCATGGGCCGCCGCACCGCACCCATCGCGCGCTGGGTGAAGCGCCAGAGCGGCGGGCGCACCCGGCTGGTCCAGTTCGGGCGCAAGGCCGCCAACGCGGCTGATGATTTCGATCTCGCGGTCGCCTGCGTCCACTTCCAGCTACCGCCGCACCCCAAGCGCCTCGACCTGCTGCTGCCGCCGACCCAGGTGACTCCGGGGCGCCTGCAGGAGGCAGCCGGGCGCTGGGCCGACCTCTTCGGTGAAGCGGCGCGGCCGCGGGTCGCCCTGCTGGTCGGCGGGACCACCGCGCATCACCGCCTGACGGCGACGACGGCCGAGCGCATGGCTGCCGAGGTGCAGGCCTTCGCCGAAGGGCTCGGCGGCTCGCTCACCTGCGTCACCAGCCGGCGCAGCGGCGCGGCCGTCGAAGCGGCCCTGCGGCGCGGCGCGGCGGCGGCCGAGCTGCATTGCTGGCGCCGCGGACAGCACGAGAACCCCTATCTCGGCTATCTCGCCCTGGCCGACGTCCTGGTGGTCACCGGCGAGAGCGAGTCGATGCTGGCCGAGGCCGCCGACGCGGCCAAGCCGCTCTACATCTATCCGATCCCCGCGCGCCGCCCGACCTGGGGCGCGCGCCTGGCAGGTTGGGTGCTGGGGCGCGCGCGGCGCGGCGGCAGCCCCCTCGCCCGCCTCTGCGGATCCCTCATTCAAGGTGGCTTCGTGGTGCCGCCGCGCGATCTCGACCTCATGCACCGCGGCATGGTCGAGGCCGGCGTCGCCCGGCAATTCGGGAAGGGCACGGCCCCTGGCCCGTCTCACGGCGCCCTTGATGGCGCGTCGAGTCCGGCGGCGGACTCTGCTATACTTGTCACCCGCATACACCAGCTGCTGGAGTAATCTGATTTTGCCCGCCACTGCCGTTTCCTCCCGAGCCGCCGAGGGCCTCTGGGCTCGCCTCGGCCAAGTCGCCTGCCCGGGTGAACGCACCTTTTGGCTGATCGGCCACCGCCAGGCGGATTTCGAGGCGGTGAGCGAGTTGGTCGCCGCCATCGCGGTGCGCTATCCCCGGCTCGATATCCTTTTCACCGCCCCGCAGCCGGCCACCCGCGCTTGGCTGCGCGAACGATTTCCGCGCGCCGTGGTGCTGCCGCCGCCACTGCCCATAACCTTCATAGCCAGCCGCTTCCTGGTGAACCTCAACGTGCGCGGGCTACTGATACTGGGCGCCATGACCGCCGCCGACCGCGCCATCCTGAGGGCGGCCAACGCGCGAGCCACGCCGGCGGTTTTCGCCGAGACTCCCTCCGGCGGCGGCACCGACGCCTCGGCGACCTCCCTCGGCGCGGTGCCCGAGCGCATCGAGCACCACTTCGTGGACACCCCTGCGGCGCAGGCCCGGCTGCTCGCCGCAGGTGTCGCCGCCGAGCGCATTACGCAGCTGCCGGAGCGCGGCGATGCCCGCACTCCGATGGCGCTGGACATCATCAGCCACCTGCTGGCCCAGGATCTGAAGCTGATCCGCAGCAGGCTGAGGCCGCTCCGCCGGCGCCTGGAGCGACTGGCCTTGCAGGCAATGGACGACCGCCGCGTGCGGCGCCTACTCGCCTTTAAGGTCCAGCGCTTCGATACTCTCTACGATTTGCGTCGGGCCCTGGGCAATCCCACAACCATCCTCTGTCTGGGCAACGGCCCTTCGTCGGAAGAGCCTGAGGTGGCGAAGATGCGATACGACTGCCTGTTCAGGGTCAATCACGTCTGGGTGAAGCGGGGTTTTCTGACTGAACCGAACATGGTCTTCACGAACTCGAAGGCCACTCTGACGGCCGTCAAAGGGCCGATCTTCGGCCTTCACTCGATCAAATCAGAAGCCCGCCTGCTGGTCACCCGCTTCCTGCAGAAGGTGAGAGGCGGGGCGCGCTATGCGACGATCGAGCGCTTCGGGCTCCACCTCTCGGAGCCGCGCTGGCATGGCGTCCGCCCGACCAACGGTGCCGTCATGCTGTCGACGGCCGTGGCACTGCAGCCGGAGCGCCTCGTCGTTGCGGGTATCGACCTCTTCAGCCACCCCTCAGGCCCTTACCCAGGCGATAGCGAGACCCCAAACGCCTACACGCCCGGCCACAATGCCGACTCCGAACTGGCGCTGCTGCTCGAGGCACTCAGCCTTTACACAGGCGAGCTGGTAATCCTCAGCCCCGCCCTGAAGGAGCGTTGGGAGGAATTCCACCGCAACCGGCGTCAACGCCGGGACGCCAGCTGATCCACCGACAGGCGGCGATCTGAAACTTGCCTGGGAGGCGGCGGTGATCTAAACGTGGGTGTCCGCCACCCGGTTCGAGACCGATTTGGGCGAGTGCGACGACCGGGGCCGGACTGAGGCTGAATAAGCTGTCGGTGGCTGAGCCCCATCCTATATACCGCTGTGTATACCGGTCGCCGAAGAGGCTCCTGGCTGCTGAAGAGAGAGTGAGATCCGTGACCCTCGCCGATCCCAGTTTTAAGACCAAGTACTACCACAAGCGGCTCAGCCATCTGCTGCGCCTGGAACGTGGACGTCCCGAAGGAACACGCGGCGAGCCGGAGCTGGTCGCCGTCGATCCCGAGCCGGGTGTCACGCCGAGCGAAAAGCCGCCGGTGCGCATCTTCCTGGGCACCGAGCCGGCGCAGCACCGTGCCGAGCGCGTCTTCGTCTGGTCCGTCCACCAGCACCGCGATCCGTCACGCCGCTACGAGATCTACCTGATGAAGGATCTCAAGGGTTTCAACCGTGACCGCTGGAAGACCGGCTTCACCAACTACCGCTACGCCATTCCCGACCTGGCGGGCGGCAGCGGCCGGGCCATCTACAACGACGTCGACCAGATCTACCTGGCCGATCCGGCCGAGCTGTTCGACATGGACATGCAGGGTGCCGGGCAGATGTGCATCGCCGAGCGGGAGACCGCGGTGATGCTGCTCGACTGCGAGAAGATGGCAACGATCTGGCACCGCGAGGACGCCGAGCGTAGCGAGCGCCACAAGTACTTCCGCCACCGCGTGCAGGCTATAGAGGGCATGTGGGGCCAGTTGCCCGACGTGTGGAATTCCCGCGACCACGAATTTCAGCCCGGCGTCTCCAAGCTGCTGCACTACACGACGCTGCAGACGCAGCCGTGGCGTCCCTTCCCCAAGGAGTTGAAGTACCGCGACAACCCCAACGGCGATATCTGGTTTAACATGGAGACTGCGGCCGATGCCGCCGGCTTCACCCTCTTCACCGAGGAGCAGCCGAGCCAGCGCTACCGCAAGCTGGTCGAGATGTACAAGACAATGCATGAGGCAGGCTCGCCGGAGGTCGGACGGCCAGCGGCGAAAACCTTCTCGGGCATATCGCTGGCCGAGCACTTGGCGCCTATCGCCTCGCTGATTGCCGAGACCGGATCGAAGTCGCTCCTCGACTACGGCTCCGGCAAGGCGACGCTCTATGCGCCCTATCCTGGCGAACCCACTGACTCGCGCTTCAAGTCCATGAAGGAATGGGGCGAGACAAAGGTTACGTGCTACGACCCCGGCTACGCGCCCTTTTCCGGTCCCATCGAGCCGGCCTACGACGGAGTCATCAGCACCGACGTGCTGGAGCACATTACCGAGGAGGACATCCCTTGGGTGCTGGACAAGCTGTACCGGCACGCCCGGTGCTTCGTCTACGCGGTGGCCGCCTGCTATCCGGCCAAGAAGCTGCTACCGGACGGGCAGAACGCCCACTGCACGGTGCAGCCGCCGGAGTGGTGGCGCGAGCAGCTGGAGGGCGCTGCGCATCGCCGCCCGGGAATCAGGTGGCAGCTCTGTGCCCAGTTGAAGGGCCGGTTCGGAAAGAGCAACAGGGTCTTCCGTGGCTGATCCGCGGCAGCTCTGAGCAGGGGGAGCAAGATGGCAGAACTGGGATACTCGAAGCTCAAGGGAGCACGCCGCCGCGTGGCGAAGCTTCGCTTCGGCTTGGCGCGCAAGCTGATGGGACACTATCGGCTGCATGATGAAGGCAACGCCTACCGCTTCGATCCTGCTTCCTTTCGCGAGCTCTGGCGGGTCAGCAGCATCTATCTGAAGGAGACCGGCACCGTCGATTTGATCCGGCAGGAGCTGCATGAGGGCGACGTTTTCTGCGACATCGGCGCCAACATCGGGCTCTACAGCCTGATGGCAGCATCGCGCTGCGGCACCAAGGGACAGGTCTACGCCTTCGAGCCTCTGGCCGCCAACTTCGCCAGTCTGATCGAGAACATCCGCCTCAACAGCTACAGCAATCGCATCACACCGTTCTCTATCGCGCTGACCGACCAGCCGGGTGTATTCCCCTTCCACTACCTCACGATGGAGCCGGGCTCATCCGGCAGCCAGCTGCACGAGGCCATCGACGTCGGCCAAGCCAGCTTCGAGCCGTTGGTGACGGAGATGAAGTACGGCAGCAGCCTCGACGAGCTCATCAAGGCCGGCGCCCTGCGCCGGCCCGACGTGATGAAGATAGACGTCGATGGCAACGAGGCACGCATCCTGCGCGGCATGCGCGGCCTACTGAACGGCAGCCCACGGCCACGGGCGATCAGCGTCGAGATCAACGCCCGCGAGAAGCAGGACCTTTTCGGCTTCATGCAGGCGCAGGGCTATGCCTTCGCCGGGCGCAACGACACCATGGGCGGCTTGCGCCAGATAAATGCGGGAAGCGACCCAGAAGACGTTGCCTACAACGCCATTTTCCGACCAACCGAGAGCGCAGCTGCAGCATGTTGAACTTCGACAACATCAGGTTCGACTACGACCCCTACCCGATCGGGCTGGCGCGCCGGGCGCTGGCGCCTGGCTTCTACGAGGAACTGATCGACACCTTCCCGGATGACAGAATCTTCGTCTCCAAGGACTTCAACGGCGTCAAGTATTCGCTCTCGCAGCTGAACAACAAGTCCGGCTACTACGATCATTTGCGGAAGCACGGCGCATGGAGCCGGTTCTACCGTTACATCAAGAGCGAAGGGTTCATCGCCGATACGCTGACGATGCTGAAGGCGAACAAGGTCGACCTCAGGCTCGCCAACACAGCGTTTCGTGAACGCGCCATCAAGCGATTCAGAGCCTTCAAGAAGGGCAGCCCGCAACCGCATTTCCCGAAGCTGCGCTCGCGCTTTGAGTTCTCTTCGATGCCGATCACAGGCGGCAGCATTCGCCCGCACACGGACCATCCCTCGAAGGTCGTGACCATGGTGATCCCGATCCTGAGGGAAAACGAGTGGCAGGAAGAATATGGCGGCGGCACCAGCGTCGTCTGGCCGAAGGACCGCACCCGCAGCTTTAATCTGGCGAACGGCTACTTGGATTTCGACGAGGTCGACTGCCTGCGCACCTATCCCTTCGAGCCGAACCAGTGCCTGGTGTTCGTCAAAACCTACAACTCGTGGCACGCCGTCTGGCCGATGACCGGCAACGATCCTTCTATCTTGCGGCGCACGCTGACGATCAATATCGAAAGCGACTGACTGCTACGCGGGCCCCGCAGGGGCCGCGAATCAGGCCGGTCGCTTCAGACCTCTTCCGTCCTTCACCAGTTCGACGGCGCCGCGGTCCAGGCGGTAAGTCCGCTCCGCGATTTCGGTCCAGGCCTCCCGGTGGGTGATGGCCAGGATGGTCATATCGTCGCTCAGGGCATCGATATTACGGCAGATGTCCTGCTCGGTGGCCGGATCGAGCGCGCTGGTCACCTCGTCGAGGATCAATAGCTTCGGCCGGCCGGCCAGGGCGCGGGCCAGGGCGATGCGCTGGCGCTGACCGCCGGAAAGCGTCGTCCCCTTCTCTCCAACGACGCTCTGCAACCCCTCCGACAGACGGCCGACGAAATCCCCCGCGCCGGCAGCCTGCAGAGCGCGCTTGGCCTCATCCTCGTCAATGCGCGGATCGCCCAGCGTCACGTTGGCCAGGACGGTGTCGTGGAACAAAATGAGGTCCTGTGGCACATAGCCGACGAGATCGCGCCAAGCCAGGAGGTTGATGTCGCTGAGCGGCTTGCCGTCAACCAGGATGCGGCCGGCCTGCGGCTGGTAGAGCCCCAGCAGCAGATCGGTAAGCGTAGTCTTACCGGAACCGGAAGCGCCAGTGATCACCGTCAACCCGCGGGCCGGGATGTCCAGGGTGACCCGGTCCAGCACCTTTTCCGTCGCGTGGGCAAAGGTGACACCATCGAAGCGGCAGCCCTGCTCCAGGGTCGGTGTAGCACTGCCGGGATTCGGCTCACACGCCGCCGCAGCCTCGTCGATCAGCGCGCGCATCGACCAGTAGGGGCTCTCCAGCAGCACCGCCTTCTGGAACTGCCGCTGCATCTTGCCGACACTGCCAACCGCCTGGAACAGCAGGATACCCATTACCAGCAGTTGCGGCACCGGCACGTTAGCGGCTGTGGTGGCGACAAAGAAGCCGATGCCGATGGCGATGGCAACCAGCATCTCCTCCAGGTTCTTGAGGGCGTACTGACTGGCCACTTGGCGGCGCAGGGCCTTCTTTAGTTGCTCGACCTTGCGGTCGAAAAGACTGGCGAACTTGCCGGCCTTGGCCATCGCCTTGAGCGGCTTGATGTTGCTGAGCGCATCGCTCAAATAGATCACCAACTCCGAGGTACGCTGTGTCTGGCGGCGGCCGGCCTTCTTGCTGATCCGCACCAGAAAGTGAAGGCACAGCGCGATCGTCCCGCCAAGCGCCAGCGCAGCCAGTGCGAGCTGCCACGACACCAAGGCGGCAACGGTGCTGTAGATCACCATCTGTATAAGGTTGACCTGAAAATTTGCAGCCATGAGATAGCCCTGGCCGGCGCGCGTGGCATCGACGCTGACGGCGTTGGCGATGCGACCCAAGGGCTGGCGGGTGAAATAGCCCCAGCGTACGCTCAGCAAGCGCTTGATGAGCTCCGCCCGCAGGCCGGTGGCGACCTCGGCGACAGCGTAGCCGACGTAGTTCATGGCCGCCATGGTCAGCAGGCATTTGACCACGATGCCGCCCACCACCAAGCCCAGCAGCAGCTCAAGTTCGGGCGTCAAGCCGACCAGCGCCAGCGCCTCCTCGACGTAGCTCGCAAGCACTGAGGAATCGCTCGCCCCGTCGTTGATGGTGAGCGACAGCAGCGGCAGCAGGGTGACAAGGCCGACGCCTTCGGCAATACCGGCCAGCAGCAGGCAAGCGAGCACGAACCAGGGCTTTGTGCCCTTGGCGCCGTAAAAGATGCGCAGGATCCCAATCATGACCCATGTATTTGCGCGAATCCCGCGGTGGTCAAGGCCAATCCCACGACCGAGGCTTGCGGCTCGTGCTTTTTACACCTCACAGAGCATAGGAAAACAGCGGCCTGCGCGCCTGTCACGATACATTTAATTCCTCTCTCATCGCTGAACCGGCTTGAGCGCCCAAAGTCCGAGGTCTTCCTGCCCCCCCAATGGCGCCGCTCCCTCCCCGCTGGCGAACGCTACCTGCCCATTGACCCGCGGGAAGGGGAGGCTCTAGTTTCCTGGACATGAAACCCTCAGCCTCGTCCCGACCCCGCGCTGCGGCGCCGCAAACCGGCGCTCCCGGGAGCCTGCCGCCGCAGGTCAAGGCCGCGGCGGTGCTGCGCAACCGCGCCCTGGCGCTGCTGCAGGCCGGCCGCACGGCGGAGGCCGAGGCCCTGCTGAAGGAGGCCATCGGCGCCTTCCCGGGTTTCGCCGAGGCGGAGATCCGCATCGGCAACATCCGGCGCGACACCGGCGACGCCCAAGGCGCCCTCCGGCGCTACCGCCGCGCCCTGGCTATCAAGCCCGACTACGCCTGGGCCCACCTGGAACTGGCCATCTGCCTGCAGCAAGCCGGTCGAGGCGAGGCGGCCTTGCAGCACTACCGCCAGGCGGTGCACCACAACCCGAAACTCTACAAGAAGGTCCTCTTTGCGCTGGTGAACCAGCCGAGCGGATGCTTCTGGCTTGATCTCGACGAATTGAAACGCCAACTGACCGGAGCAGCGCCGGCGCCCTCCCCGCCGGGCGAGGCCCAAGGGAGTCCGCCTCGATGAAGATCAAGTTCCGCTGCTTCCCCGAACTCGAGCCGGTGCTGCCCAAGCCGCAGCCGGCCAAGCGCGGCCTGCCGCCCTGGCTGAAGTCCATGCCGCTGACCGCCTGGGCGCCCGACTTCGAGGAAGAGGTCAAGACGGTGAAGGGCTGCCCGCCGGTGATCGACGCCATGACTCACGGCTTCCTGCTGCCGCTCGCTTGCGACCTGCAAGTCGACCGCGGCCGCTTCGAGTGGAACTGGGAGGCGCTGCCGGCCGATCTGCCGCCGCACGTGCCGCGCTCGCCGATCCACTTCCACATGGCCGAGCAGGTCGAGGGCTCGCCGCTGTTCCGGCCCGGCTGGATCCCGGTGAAGTTCCGCAACCTCTGGGCCGTCGAGCCGGAGGAAGGCTGGTCGATCCTCTACACCCACCCGATGAACCGCTTCGACCTGCCCTACCGCACGATCACCGGGCTGGTCGACAACGACCGCTACCACGACGTCTTCACCCATATTCCGGCGGTGTGGACCGACCCGGACTTCGTCGGTACCCTGCCCGCCGGCACGCCGATCGCCCAGTGCGTGCCGGTCCGCCGCCAGAACCTGGACCTGGAGACGGCGGCGATGACGCCGGAGGAGCTTGCCGTCTTCCTCGGCGCCACCCAATCGATCAACGAGAACCCCGGCGAGTACAAGCGGATCTATCGCGTCGCCCGCTAGGCGGCAGCCCGCTAAAGCGAAGCCAGCACGATGAGGGCGCCGACGCCGCCGACGATGGCGACCGGGACCCAGACGAAGGCCTTGCCGCTACCGCGCCTTTCCAGCTCGCGGATGCGCTCGTGACGTTCGTCGCCGGGCATCGGACCCGGGCGCGGATTGAAGGGATCCATCATAGGGCTCCTCCTTCTCCCGCCCTTCGCGGCGGGCTTGGGATTCCCTCCCCTATGGACTATGGACGCCTGAAATCCCGCCTTATTCCGGGACCCCGTCCCGTCAATGGGGCTGCCTTCCCGCGCGCTAGGTTTCCGAGCGACGGTTGCGGTCCTGCCAGAGCTCCAGCAGGGCGAGCACCGCGACGGCGCCGCCAAGCACGAAGTGGGCGAGCCGAAGCGTGCCGTCGTAGCCGAGGACGAGCGGCGACACGACGACCCAGAGCCCGCAAGCGAGTTCCAGCAGCTCCTCCCAGCGCTCGAGCGACATGAGCTCCAGCAGGGCCAGCATGGTGATCAGGGTGCCGGCCAGGCCGGCGCTGATGATGACTGCCACGCCGGGCGCGATATCGGCCACAACCGGCGACAGGATGATGAGCACGCCGAGGCAGGCAGAGACGACGTCCTCCCAGCCGCGATGCTCGGCGAGCCAGCTTTTTCGTTCGATGACGAGAGACATGACAACTCCTCCTTCATAGCTGCCATCGGTGCAGACCGAGCGCTCGCGAGGAGTCGTTTTTTGGTGTTGAACAGCCCCCGAAACGAGCGCTCGAACACCAGTTGCATTAATTCTACGCCTGTTCGCGTTTCCTGGCAAGAAATGGCGCGGGGCGCGGCACGCAACTTCCATGTCGCCAAGGCCGCCCCGCGCGCCGCTTGTTCCCGCAGCTTCGGCTCAATTACCAGAAGAGCAGAACGAGCAGTATGATCGGGATCGGGATGCCCAACAGCCAGAGCAAGAGTCCGCGGCCCATGTCGCTGTCTCCCATGAAGAAATATCAGAGTTCGTCAAACGCTCTTGGCGGCGCAGGGGTTCCGTCTGCCGCGTCACGCGAGACTTGTGCCGCCGAGACTCGTCGTCTCCGGCTTCGGCAGCCCGCCCGACTCGTAGGTCGAAAGCAGCCGCTCTTTCGCAGACGCCATTTTTTCGCCGAGTTCATCCACGTCCACCCCTGCCTTGCGGGCTTGGCTGAACATGCCCTCGACGCGCATTTCCTCTTCCTTGACATGATGCTTGATCATCTCGGAGAGGACCTTGACCTTCGCGTCATAGAATTCTTCGTCGGGTCCGCCGGCCTCGATCTCGGCGATCAGGACTTTGGCGCCGTCATGCTCGACCAGCGCTTCTCGCAACATGTCCTCTTCCACCGCGCCCTCGCAGGCGGGATAGAAGATCTCTTCCTCGATCTTGGCGTGAACGGTGAGCTCCATGCAGATCTTCTCGGCCAGATCCTTCTTTCTGCTGGCGTCCTTTGCCGATTCGAACTTCGAGAAGAGGTCTTCGACCTTGCGATGGTCGGCCTTCAAGAGGGCGATCCCATCCTGCTTGCTGGTGTCTGCCATCTGCCTTGTCCCTGTGGTGGTTCGTGGGACCAGACAACGGCATGTCCAGACTTTGGTTCCGTCGACGGACCAACCCCAAAAGGGGGCTGGGTGAACGCGGCGTCAGCCCGCGCGCAGCGTCGCCAGGAAGCGCTCGACTTCGCTGCTCAGCCGGCCGGACAGGCCCGACAGGTCGCTGGATATTGCCGGAGATCTCGCACGTCGCCACACAGGCCGCGCCTCACAGATACCGCGACGCCTCTTCCAGATCTTCCGGGCGGTTGGTGTTGAAGAACGGGTCGAGCGGGCCCGCTGGCGTCTCCACGTCGGGAAAGGCCACCTCGACCAGCCTGTAGCGCGCGGTCCAGAGGTCGACCTTGCGGATCTCCTCCTCCAGCATGGCGCGGCGCAGCGCCTCGCGCAGGCCGACCGGCCAGAGCCCGAAGACCGGGTGCGTGCGGCCGTGGGTGACGGCGCAGGCCATGTCGGCGCCGGCGGCCTCCACCGCCGCCAGCATCCGCGCCACCATGCCGGCCGGAAAGAAGGGCGCATCGCAGGCGAAGCTGGCGACCCAGGGCGCGGCGGGCGCGTTCTCCGCCGCCCAGTCGAGCCCGGTCAGCACGCCGGCCAGCGGCCCCGCATAGCCCTCCACGACGTCGGCGGCGACCGGCAGGCCGAAGCTTTCGAAGCGCGCGGGATCGCCGTTGGCATTCAATACCAGCGATCCCACTTGCGGCGCCGCGCGCTCGATGACCTGCGCCAGGATCGGCCGGCCGCCGAGCTCGCGCAGGCACTTGTCGCCGCCGCCCATGCGGCGCGACAGGCCGCCGGCCAGCAGCACGCCGGCCACGTTGTCCGTTGCTATCATCGGTGAGGCACTAGCCCGTCACGCCGCATCGTCGGCGCGGCCGCTCTTGCGCTGGTGGCGCGGGTCTTCGTCTTCCAGCGCCTCGGGATCGTGGTCGAACATCAGGCGCTCGGCCCCGGCCAGGGCGACGAAGCGCTTGCCCTTGGCACGGCCGACCAGGGTGAGTCCCGCCTGCTTCGCCAGCTCGACGCCCCAGGCGGTGAAGCCGGAGCGCGACACCAGGATGGGAATGCCCATCTGCACGGTCTTGATCACCATCTCCGAGGTCAGCCGCCCGGTGGTGTAGAAGATCTTGTCCTCCGGGCCGATGCCGTGCAGCAGCATGTAGCCGGCGATCTTGTCGACGGCGTTGTGGCGGCCGACATCTTCCATGTAGAGCAGCGGGCGATCACCCTCGCACAACACGCAGCCGTGGATGGCGCCGGCCTCCAGGTAGAGGCTCGGCACCGCGTTGATCTTCTTCGAGAGGGTCACCAGCCAGGAGGTCTTCAGCACCGCCTCGGCGGGCAGCTTCACCGTCTCGAACTTCTCCATCAGGTCGCCGAAGACGGTGCCCTGGGCACAGCCCGAGGTGCGTACCTTCTTCTTCAGCTTCTCCTCGTAGTTCGTCTGGCGCTCGGTGCGCACCACGACGACCTCCAGTTCCTCGTCGACGTCGATGCTCTCGATGACGTCCTCGGGGTGCAGCATGTTCTGGTTGAGCAGATAACCGACGGCGAGATAGTCGGGATAATCGCCGATGGTCATCATGGTGACGATCTCCTGCCCGTTGAGGAACAGGGTCAGCGGCCGCTCGACCACCACCGCGGTCTCCACCGCCCGGCCGTCCTGGTCGACGCCGGCGACGCGCTCGGTAAGGCGCGGATCGGCCGGGTCGGGGCGCAGCGCGAACTCCTCCAGGGCGGCGGGATCGCTCGCCTTGGCGCGGCCCTTGCGCAGCTGCCTTGGACCCTCAGGGTGCGTGTCGCCGCTCATCTCCTAACGTCTCCTTAGCTTTCCATGGTCGACTATGCAGGGCCGGACCGCGCCCCGCAAGGGCCGCCCGGGCGGGGCCGAAGCCCGCGCTTGCCTGACTTCATCCTGGCGCCACCTGGCGGAAAAGCTATAAGAAGCCGATGAGATTCCATGCCTTTGCCCTCCTGCTGCCACTCGCGTTCTTCGGCGCGGCCGCGGCGCAAGACGCGGCGCCCGAGCCGCCGGCCCTGCGGCTCGATCTCGCTGCCGGCAGCCTGCCGCCCCTGGCCGCGCGCCTGCCCGCCGTGCCGCGCCGCGACCTGCCGGCGCGCGAAGACTGGCAGCCGGGGCGCTACGGTGGCAGCCTCACCATGCTGGCGCGCGGCGGGCGCGACGCCCGCGACCTGGTGCTCTTCGGCTATGCCCGCCTCGTCGTCTGGGACGAGAGCCTGACCCTGGTGCCCGACATCCTCGAAAGCGTCGAGGTGGCGCAGGCGCGCAGCTTCACCCTTACCCTGCGCGAAGGGCACCGCTGGTCCGACGGCCAGCCCTTCACCACCGAGGACTTCCGCTTCTGGTGGGAAGACGTCGCTAACAACCGCGAGCTCTCGCCTGAGGGCCTGCCGCAGGCCCTGCTGGCGGACGGCCAGCCGCCCGAGGTGGAAATCCTCGACGCGCGCCGCATCCGCTTCACCTGGCCGGCGCCCAACGCGCGTTTCCTGCCGGCGCTGGCCGCCGCCGATCCGCTGTTCATCTACCGCCCGGCCCACTACCTGAAAGCCTTCCACGCCAGGCACGGCGACCGCGACCAGCTGGATCGCGCGGCCACGGCCATCGGCCTGCAGTCCTGGGCCGAGCTGTTCCATCGCAAGGACCGCCTGTTCTTCTTCGACAATCCGGAGCTGCCGACGCTGCAGCCCTGGATGAACACCTCGGCGCCGCCGGCCGAGCGCTTCGTCGCGAAGCGCAATCCCTACTTCCATCGGGTCGACGCGGAGGGCCGCCAGCTGCCCTACATCGACGAGGTGATCCTCGCCGGAACCGAGCCGCGCCTGATTCCCGCCAAGGCCGCCAGCGGCGAGAGCGACCTGCAGGCCCGCGGCCTCTCCTTCCAGGACGGCGCCGCCCTGAAGCAGGCCGAGAAGGAGGGCCGCATCAAGGTCCACCTCTGGCCGATCGGCCGCGGCGCGCAACTGGCGCTCTACCCCAACTTCAACGCCGCCTCGCCGGGCTGGCGCGACCTGCTGCGCGACCTGCGCTTCCGCCGCGCCCTCTCGCTGGGCATCGACCGCGACGAGCTGAACGAGGTGCTCTACCAGGGCACCGCCCTGCCCGGCGCCAACGCCCTGCTGCCGGGCTCGCCGCTCTACGAGGAGGCAGATCGCAGCGCCTGGGCGGCCCACGACCCGAAGCAGGCCAACGCGCTGCTCGACGAACTCGGCATGACCTGGAAGGATCCCGACGGCATCCGCCACCTGCCCGACGGCCGCCGCGCGGAGCTGGTGATCGAGACCGCCGACGTCGACCCGTCGGAGGTCGACGCGCTTGAGGTCATCAGGTCGCAGTGGGCGAAGCTCGGCATCGCCGTGCTGGTGCGCAGCCAGCCGCGCCAGGCGGCGCGCCAGCGCGTCGGCGCCGGCGCCACGACGATGAGCCTGTTCTACGGCTTGGCCAATGGCCTGGCGACGCCGGACTCTTCGCCGGCCGAGCTGGCACCGACCAGCGAGCAGCAGAACAACTGGCCGCTCTGGGGCCTGCACTACGAGAGCGGCGGCAAGGCCGGAGAGGCACCAAGCCTGCTCGCCGCGCGCCGGCTGCTGGAGCTCTACCGCGATTGGTCCGAGGCCGCGGGCGTGGAGCGGCAGCAGGCGATCTGGCGCGAGATGCTGGTGATCCACGCCGACCAGGTCTTCACCATCGGCCTGCTCGGCGCCGTGCGCCAGCCGGTGGTCGCCAACCCGCGCCTGCGCAACCTGCCGGCCGAGGCCGACTACATGTACGACCCCGGCGCCTACTTCGGCCGCTACCGCACGGACACCCTCTGGTTCGCGGAGAAGTAGGCATTGGTGCCGCCGGCCCCTCCTATGTCGGCCCTCTTCTCAGGCTGTCATCCCGGCCAAGCGAGCGTAAGCGAGCGCCAGCCGGGATCCATGCGTCAAGCGCGAGGATGACGACTTGGGGTGCGGCGGCGCTTTGCGCCTCGCCCATCCGTGGAGCGTGTCAGATATCCCGCAGGAAAATTGGGGTCGTCTTTGCCCGGCCCGGCCCGCTAGTATGCCGGCGAATGGTCATACCACTTGGGTATGAGCTGAAGGAGAACGAGCGCTGAGGGAGCGGGAGAGCCGGTCGGGCCGGGCCTCCCCCTAAACCCTGCGCCCCTAAAGGTAACGGAGAGTATTCCCATGGAGATGCGCGGCAAGCGCGTCCTGGTCTGCGACTGCGATTCCACCATGCCCTTGGAGGAATCCGCCCTCACCCGCGCCTGCCGGGCCGTCGGCGCGGAAGGCAAGGCCGAGCTGAACACCCAGCTCTGCCGGTCGCAGCTCGGCAACTTCCAGCGTGCCATCCTCGGGGGTGAGCCGGTGGTGGTGGCCTGCACCCAGGAGGCACCGCTGTTCCGCGAAATCGCCGCGGAGGACAACCCCGACGTCGAACTCGACTTCGTGAACATCCGCGAGGCCGCCGGCTGGTCCGACGAGGCCAAGGCGGCAACGCCGAAGATCGCCGCCCTGCTGGCCGCCGCCATGGTGGAGGCCGCGCCGGCGCCCATGGTCTCGCTCAGCTCCCAGGGCGTCTGCCTGGTTTACGGCCGTGACGAGCAGGCCATCGAGGCGGCCAAGCAGCTGGCCGGGCGTCTCGACGTGACGGTGCTGCTCTCGGCGCCGAGCGATGTCCTGCCGCCGCAAGTGATGGACGTGCCGATCTTCAAGGGCACCATCGTGCAGGCCAAGGGCCACCTCGGCGGCTTCGGCATCACGGTGAACGACTACGCACCGGCAACGCCCTCGGGCCGCGCCGTGCTCGGCTTCGATGCCGCGCGCAACAACGCCTTTTCCGAGTGCGACCTGATCCTCGACCTGTCCGGCGGACAGCCGCTGTTCCCGGCCGCGGAGAAGCGCGACGGCTACCTGCGCCCCGACCCCGGCGATCCGGCGGCGGTGCAGCGCGCGCTCTTCGACATCGTCGACCTGGTGGGCGAGTTCGACAAGCCGCGCTACGTGAAGTACGCCCCCGAACTCTGCACCCATTCGCGCAGCCGCAAGACCGGCTGCACGCGCTGCCTTGACGTCTGCCCGACCTCGGCGATCACGTCGGCCGGCGACGTGGTGGCGATCGACCCGCAGGTCTGCGCCGGCTGCGGCTCCTGCGCCTCGGTCTGCCCGACAGGCGCGGCGACCTATCAGCTGCCCGCCGGCGACAGCCTGTTCCTGCGCCTGCGCGAGCTGCTCATAGCCTACCGCGAGGCCGGCGGCACGCGCGCCACCTTGCTGCTGCACGATGGCCGCCACGGCAGCGAGATGGTCGCCATGATGGCGCGCTTCGGGCGCGGCCTGCCGGCGCACGTGCTGCCCTTCCCGCTGAACGAGGTGACGCAGGTCGGCATCGACTTCCTGTCCGCCGCCTTCGCCTACGGCGCCGGCCAGGTGGTCTTCCTCGCAGACCCGAAGAAGCGGGAAGAGATGAGCGGGCTTGCCGGCCAGATCGGCCTCGCCGAGACGGTGCTGAGCGGCCTCGGCTACGGCGGCGGGCGCATCCACGTGATCGACGAGGCCGACCCCGACGCCGTGGAGGCCCTACTCTACGGCCTCGCTGCACCCGCCGTTGCGATGACCGCCGGCAGCTTCCTGCCGGTCGGCGGCAAGCGCAGCCGCGCCTTCCTGGCGCTGCGTCACCTGCACGAGAAGGCGCCGGAAGCGGTCGATGTGCTGGCGCTGGCACCGGGCGCGCCCTTCGGCCGGGTGAAGGTCGATGCCGAGGGCTGCACGCTCTGCCTCGCCTGCGTCTCCGCCTGCCCGGTCTCGGCTTTGCTCGACGACGAGACGCGGCCCTGGCTCGGCTTCCGGGAGGATGCCTGCGTGCAGTGCGGCCTCTGCCGGATCACCTGCCCGGAGCAGGTCATCACCCTGGAGCCGCGTCTCAACTTCACCAACGAGGCGATGAGCGCGGTGACGCTGAACGAGGACGAGCCCTTCGAGTGCATCCGCTGCGGCAAGCCCTTCGGCGTGCGCAAGTCCATCGAGCGCATCGCCGACCAGCTCGCCGGCAAGCACTCCATGTTCCGCGAGAGCGGTCAGATCGACCGCATCAGGATGTGCGAGGACTGCCGCATCAGCGACCAGTTCGCCAGCGGCGACAATCCCTTCCAGGGCGGCGCGCGGCCGAGGATACGCACCACCGACGACGACCTGCGCGAACGCGAGCTGGCGCTCGCCCGCACCAAGGCCAACGGCAAGCCGGGGTCGCATGAGGGGTGACGCTGTCGCACATCTCTATCATCCACTCTGGCTGTCATCCCGGCCAAGCGAGCGTGAGCAAGCGCGAGCCGGGATCCATGGCCGGGCTAGGCGCCAAGCGGCACTATGGGCCCTCGGGTCAAGCCCGAGGGTGACGATTGGAGTAGGTGGCGCCACTCGTGCGTGCGCCCTCCACGCCCGCACCTGAACCACCGCCTCCCATGACCAAGCTCGATCCCTTCCTGAACGCCTACCGCGACGACCTCGCCGACGTCCGCCTGAAGGACCAGGTGGCGGCGCCGCGCTACGTCGAGGGCCGCTTGGCCGGCGTGACGCGCGGCATCGCCGACCTGCGCCGCGCACCGGACAGCGGCGCCCGGCTCGACAGCCAGCTGCTCTACGGCGAGGCGGTGCGCATCTTCGACGAGGCCGCCGGCTGGGCCTGGGTGCAGAGCGAGACCGACCGCTACGTGGGCTACGTGGAGAGTGCGGCACTCGGCGCGCCGCCGCAGGCGCCGACCCATCGGCTGCGCGCCCTGCGCAGCTTCCTCTTTCCGGAGCCTGACCTGAAGGCGCCGCCGCTCGACTGCCTCAGCATCGCCAGCCCCCTTACGGTCATCGCCGAACAGGGCAACTACAGCGAGCTGGCCGGCGGCGGCTGGCTCTACAGCAGGCACCTGCAGCCGATCGGCGAGACCTCCGACGACTTCGTCGCCACGGCGCTGGAGTTTCTCGGCACGCCCTATTACTGGGGTGGGCGCAGCAGCCTCGGCCTCGACTGCTCCACCCTGGTTCAGCTCTCGCTCGCCTGCGCCGGCGTTGCCGTGCTGCGCGACACCTACCAGCAGGCGACCAGCGTCGGAGACGTCCTCAATGGCCTGCCCGGCGAGGTCGCGCTGGAGCGCGGCGACCTGGTCTACTCGCCCGGCCACGTCGCCATCATGCTGGACGGCGCGCGCGTGGTGCATGCCAACGGCTTCACCATGAGCGTCGCCGTCGAGGAGCTGAGCGCGCTGGAGGCGCGCGTGCTGGCCGAGACCGCCGGCAAGGGCTTCACCGCCGTCAGGCGCCTGCGCCGCTGAGCCTCCTGCCGCTTTCTTCGTTCGCCTGCCGCCGATCGACCGCGAGTCCGGTTGCCTTCCGGCGCGCTTGCAGGCACCCTGGCGCCGACGGTGCCTTTCGAACAGGTGAAACGGGAAGTCGGTGAGATGCCGACGCCGCCCCCGCGACTGTAAGGGATGCTCCCCGCCCTCACGATGCCACTGGCCGCCGGCCGGGAAGGCGAAGGCGGATCAAGCCCCGAGCCAGGAGACCGGCCGTCATCGCGACCACCACGAATGGGGCGGCGGGCCCCGAAGGAGTTATCATGCGCTTTCTCTCCGTTTTCATTGCCACCCTCTGCGTCGCCACGGCGGCTCAGGCCCACACCGGCGCCGGCGGCGCGTCCGGCCTGACGCAGGGCCTGCTGCATCCCCTCGGCGGTTTGGACCACGTCCTCGCCATGGTCGGCATCGGCGCCCTCGCCTTCTTCCTCGGCGGCCGCGCGCTCTGGCTGGTGCCCGCGTCCTTCCTCGGCATGATGGCGGTCGGCGGGGCGCTCGGCTTCGCCGGCTTCGGCCTGCCCTTCATCGAGGTCGGCATTGCGCTGTCCGTGGTGGCGATCGGCGCCGCCCTGACGCTCGGCCTTTCCCTGCCGTTGGCGGGCGCCATGGCGCTGGCCGGCGGCTTTGCCGTGTTCCACGGTCTCGCCCACGGGGCCGAGATGCCCGCGATGGCCTCGGGCCTCGGCTACGGTTTCGGCTTCCTGGCGGCGACTGCGGCGCTGCACGGCCTGGGCCTGGCCCTCGGCTTCGGCCTCAACGAGGTCGCGCAGGAGACTGCCCGCAGGGTCGCGCGCATCGGCGGCGCCTTGCTCAGCCTCTCCGGCCTGGCGATCCTGACCGGCGTTTTCTGAAATTTCCTGCCCGGCTACTGCGGCGGCGGCACCGCGTTGTTGCCGCCGCCCACCTGGGCCTGGCAAAGCGCCTCGGCCCGGCTCTTGAACAGCTCGGCCTGCTGGACGGTGATGGTGCCGTCCGCCTGCAGCTTGTCGATGTCCACCGCCCGCTCGGCAAGGCAGCGAACGACCGGGTCGTCGGCGGCCCGGCCCCCGACCGTCTCCGGCGGGAAGAGGTCGTCGCGATGCATGAAGGCCAGCGCGGCCGCCATCAGCAGCGCCACGGCCAAGGCGCAGATCCTGGCAGCCGGCCGGTCTAGGAAATGAACCGTTCGCGATGAATCGACCATGGCGGAAAAGCTAGTGCGGCCCGCCCCCGCCGGCAACAGGAGAAAACGTCGGCGGTCGACCGGCCCAGGCCCTTAAAAGCCTGGGAAATCCTGGAGATAGCCCCCAAGAAAGTTAGGGGCGAAACGGGCCCCGGCTGCTACTATATTGAGAAGAGCCGCAAGGCTGGCGGCGGGTCCCGATCGCGAGAGGCCGGGGCGGAAACAAGGGTTGGGAGACACCTGATGGCTGAGATGATCGATCCCTTCGGCAGGGCGATCACCTATTTGCGCGTTTCGGTCACGGACCGTTGCGACTTCCGCTGCGTTTACTGCATGGCGGAGAACATGACCTTTCTGCCCAAGGCGGACATCCTGTCCTTGGAGGAGTTGGATCGTGTGTGCAGCGCCTTCGTGCGCCGGGGCGTGAAGAAGCTGCGCATGACCGGCGGCGAGCCGCTGGTGCGCCGCGACATCATGAAGCTGTTCCGCTCGCTCTCGCGCCATCTCGACAGCGGCGCCCTCGAAGAACTCACCCTCACCACCAACGGCAGCCAGCTGCCGCGCTTCGCCCATGAGTTCGCCGACCTCGGCGTGCGCCGGGTGAACGTCTCGCTCGACACCCTCGATGCGGACAAGTTCGCGGCGATCACCCGCTGGGGCAAGCTGGACAAGGTGATGGAAGGCCTTGCCGCCGCCAAGGACGCCGGTCTGCAGGTGAAGATCAACGCCGTGGCCCTGAAGGGCGTCAACGACGACGAAGTGGACCGCCTGGTCGCCTGGTGCGGCGACGAGGGCTACGACCTCACCTTCATCGAGGTCATGCCCATGGGCGAGATCGGCGAGGATCGCGTCGAGCAGTACTGGCCACTCTCCATGCTGCGCGCGCAGCTGGCCGAGAAGTGGACGCTGGAGGAGATCGACTACCGCACCGGTGGCCCGGCGCGCTATGTCAGGGTCAAGGAGACCGGCGGGCGCCTCGGCTTCATCACGCCGATGACTCACAACTTCTGTGAAAGCTGCAACCGCGTGCGGCTGACTTGCACCGGCACACTCTACATGTGCCTGGGCCAGGAGGACGCCGCCGACCTGCGCACGCCGCTGCGCCTCAGCGAGAGCGACGACCTGCTCGACGATGCCATCCTCGAGGCCATCGGCCGCAAGCCCAAAGGCCACGATTTCATCATCGACCGCCGCCGCAAGCAGCCGGCGGTATCCCGCCACATGAGCGTCACCGGCGGCTGACGCCGCCGCCGTCGCCCTCTTCCCTGGCGGGCGACGACATTCGTACATCTCGGGCAGGAGAGGCTCGCCCCTGCCACAGCAAGACTGTCGTCCCGGGACTTGTTCCCGGGACCCAATGCCCCAGCCGTTCAAGGGCTCGCGCGCTCGATCAGCCGGATCTTCCAGCTGTGCGGCCGCACCTTCGTCGTCTTCTCGCGTTGGACCGCGCGTTCATCGCCAAGCGCCAACGCCAATAGGTCCCGGGAACAAGTCCCGGGACGACAGCGGTGTGTGTAGAGGCGTTGCGAGAGACTGCGCGACGTCCAGCACCTCGGACGCGTGCGCCCCTTATCTTCCACGCCCTGGTCCTGCGGCACACGCACCGTCGCGCCGGCCTCGCGGCTGAGCGGGAGCCGAGGGCGCCTACAGCCTCTCCCACAGCGGCAGCGCGGCGAGCGCCGCCAGCGCGCAGAGGCCGAGCGCGAGCAGGCGATAGAGCCCGTCGCTGGCGCCGCGGAACAGCCGCGATCCGGCGAGGGTGCCAAGAACGTAGACCGGCAGCAGGGTCAGCGCCTCGCGCAGCACCGGCAGGGTGAGCAGACCGTTCAGCCACTGCGCGATGCCCGCCACCACCGACAGCAGGCCGAAGATGGCGTAGATGTTGTCGCGCACCTGGACGGCGCCCGAGCGCCCGCCGAGCCAGAACAGGATCAGCGGCGGGCCGTAGAGGCTGGCCGCGCCGCCGGCGAGGCCCGTCAAGCCGCCGACCGCCGCCGTCCCTGCCAGCGGCAGCGTCCGCTGCAGGCGCCAGCCGCTGGCCAGCACCGCCACCGCCAGCAGGATCAGCAGCGAGATGCCCCAGCGCATGGCCTCGGGATCGATCGAGACCAACAGGGCGACGCCGAAGGGGATCGTCACCGTGGCCCCGGCCGCCAGCGGCAGAATCTCCGCCCAGCAGCAGCGCCGCAAGGACGGCAGGGTGATGTGCAGGGTCGCGAGATTGTCCGCGACGAACAACAGCGGCACCGCTACCTCCGGGCGGATCACAATGCCGGCCAGCGGCAGGAAGATCATGGCGGCGCCGAAGCCCGAGAAGCCGCGCACCAGGCCTGCCAGGGTTGCCGCCGCCGCCAGCCAGAGGAAGCGCTCCCCGGCAAGGTAAGTCCAAGTTGCCGCCTCCATGGGCGTCGCCTTCCGATTGTCGGGGCAGTGGCGCCACCGGTCGCTTCGTGATATTCCTGCAAGAATGCTGAAACAATATGGAATTCTGCAGGCAAATGCTGCAGATTTGCAGCAATGAGCAGCGGCCTGCAGTGGTCGGATCTGCGGGTGGTTCTGGCGCTGGGCCGCGCCCCCAGCTTCTCGGCCGCGGCCCGCAACCTCGGCCTCGACCAGACGACGGTGGGGCGGCGCCTGGCGGCCCTGGAGGCGGCCCTGCAGGGGCGGCTCTTCCTGCGCGAGCGCGGACGCCTCCTCCCCACCGCCCTCGGCGAGGCTGCCATCGCCCGCGCCGAGGAGGTCGAGGCCGCCGTCCTGGCACTCGAGACCGCCGCCGGGGAGTCCGGCGCGGCGGTGGCCGGCCGGGTGCGCATCACCGCAGTGCCGATCCTCGTGAACCAGTTGATCGTGCCGCGGCTGCCAGGACTGCTGCAGCGCTTTCCGGGACTGGCCATCGATGCCAACGCCGACTCCCGCAATCTCAGCCTCAGCCGCCGCGAGACCGACATCGCCCTGCGCTTCGCCCGGCCGGAGGGCGGCAGCGAACTCTGCCGCCGGATCGGATCACTCGCGTTTTCGGTCTATGCCGCCAAAGGCGCCGAGGCGGCCGACCGGCCCTGGGTGACCTACGAGGAGCGCTTCCTG
Organism: Kiloniellaceae bacterium; assembly: GCA_009377535.1. Classification (GTDB taxonomy): domain Bacteria; phylum Pseudomonadota; class Alphaproteobacteria; order Kiloniellales; family Kiloniellaceae; genus Pelagibius. The sequence goes on along the minus strand of WHTV01000015.1, from coordinate 17,473 downwards.
CACTATCCGCAGGCGCGCTGGGTAGCCGCCAATGTCGCCCCGGATGATCTCGCCCGGCTGCGCATCAATGATGCGGAGGGCCTGGCGCAGGCCGTGCGCTCGGGTCTCGGGCGCGGCGTTCTGCCGGACTTCATGGCGGCGCAGGATGCAGCGCTGGTGCGGATGTCGGCCGAGCCGGTGCTGCACCGCGACCTCTGGCTGCTGGTGCATCCCGATCTGCGGCAGCTGCCGCGGGTGGCCGCCGTGCTGGACTGGCTGGCCGCCCTGCCCGCCGCCCTGCAGGCGGAAGCAGCGGCTCCGTCCAGTTCTAGTTGATGGTGATCTGGTGGGCGAACTCGCGGCCATTGGAGACGGTGATCTGCGCGAAGCCCAGCATCTTTGCCAGGTCGAAGAAGGTGAAATAGTCCTCCACGCCCAGCTCGGAAAACACCGGCAGCAACCGCGCCACCGCGGTCATCTGGGCGAAGATCGCGCGGGCCCGGTAGATGGTGTCGATGCGGCCGTCCTCCAGCGCGACGATGATCAGCTTTTCGGCTTCCGAGCCCTTGGCGAAGATGGCCGCCTGCGGCGGATAGGGTGCCTTGTTCTGCTCTGTGGTGATGCCGGTGACGAAGGCGATGCGCAGCTTGCGCGAGGCTTCGGGCAGGCTCAAGGCGCGCGCCTCATAGACCTCCGAACTCGCCGGCTCCGGATAGTAATACTCCGCATGGCGATCATCCGCCGCGACCGGGGCCGCAGCCAATCCCACCGCCAGCAGCGCCGCCAGCCAGAAACTTTCCCGCATCCCTACCCCTCCACGACTTCGATGGCGCTAGCCTGCTGCAGCCCCCGGCGTTTGGCAAGGCGCTCCGCGGGGACGCCGCGGTTGCCGGCGCGCCCGGCCCTGGCATAGAGGCGGGAGGGCGCTATACTCCCGCCGCGGCCCGCCTGCCCGGAGTCGCCGGTTTGCAGCACCAAGGCTGAAGAACGAACAGGGGCCCGCTAAACCATGACCCGTCACAGTTTCGCGCTGGTCGCCAGCGACACGCCGGAGGCCCAGGAGGCCAAGGCGCGGCTGGAAGCGCGTTATGGTATTGCCAGCGTCGACGAGGCCGACGTCATCGTCGCCCTCGGCGGCGACGGCCTTATGCTGGAGACCCTGCACCGCTTCATGGAGCGCAGCGCGCCGATCTACGGCATGAACTGCGGCACCGTCGGCTTCATGATGAACCAGTACGAAGAAGAAGGCCTGGCCGAGCGCGTGGCCGCCGCCCAGCAGGTCACTCTGCATCCCCTGCGCATGCATGCCGATACCGTGGGCGGCGGCAAGGCTGACGCGCTCGCCATCAACGAGGTCTCCCTGCTGCGTGAAAGCCGCCAGGCGGCCAAGATCGGCATCACGATCGACGGCGTGAAGCGCATGGACGAGCTGATCTGCGACGGCATCATGGTGGCGACACCCGCCGGCAGCACCGCCTACAACCTCTCCGCCCACGGCCCCATCGTGCCCCTCGGCGGCCAACTGCTGGCGCTGACGCCGATCAGCGTGTTCCGCCCGCGCCGCTGGCGCGGCGCCCTGCTGCCGGCGCACGCGGAGGTCGTCTTCGAGATCCACGAGGCGGCCAAGCGCCCGGTCAGCGCCACGGCCGACTTCACCGAAGTGCGCGACGTCGCCCGCGTCACGGTGCGCGAGGACCAGAGCGTCGACCTCAACCTGCTGTTCGATCCCGAGCACAACCTCGAGGAACGCATCATCAAGGAACAGTTCCAGCCGTAGGGGAGGCGCACTACCCTCTGCGGGCTGGCGTTTCTCAGGCCGTCATCCCGGACAAGCAAGCGCAAGCGAGCGCGATCCACGATCCATAGATGGGCCAGGCGCCAGTGGAACCGTGGACCCCCGAATCAAGTGCGAGGGTGACGGTCGAGGTTGGTGGCACCGCTGGTGCCAGCTTTCCCTTCGATCATGATCCCAGGATGCACACGCAGAACTCATCAAAAGAAACGCCGGTAAAACTCGCAACCTTCTGACGATTGTTCCACGGACACTGCCGTCTTCCAGAAATCCTTCGGCCTGTTCCCGGAGTAAGCTGGGCCAGCCGCGACCGGTTGTGCCGGCACGCGGCAACCAACTCCGTCGGCCGATCAGGGGAAGTCGTCCGTGCAGTTGCGGCAGGATATCCAGAGCAGCGATGCGGCGCTAGGCCTTCACGGTCGGCGCCGTCGGCGTACGGGTGAGCACCTCGGCGCCCGCCTCGCTGAGCAGCACGGTGTCGGAGACGAAGTAGTCCCCCCGGCCCGTGCCCATCAGCCAGGAGAGGATGTGGAAGGTCATGCCGGCAGCGAGCTGCAACTCGCTGTCCGAGCGCAGCCCCGTCACGCCGTTGCCCCCGGTCCAGCTGGGCGGAAGGCCGATGCCCACGGCGTAGCCGCAGTGATGACGGCGATAGTGGCTGAGGCCCGCGCGGTCCACCACCGCCTGCCAGGCGGCGTAGACGTCGCGGGCCAGCGCGCCGGGCCGCAGGGCCGCGAGCACGGCGGCGAAGGCTTCGTGACAGATCGCCGCCATGTCCAGCGTCCCTTCCGGCAGCCGGCCGACATGGACCAGACGGCCAAGCGGCGCATGGTAGCGGTCGACGCAGCCGGACAGCTCGAGAAACACGGCGTCGCCCTCTGTCAGGGCTTCATCGCTCCAGGTCGTATGTTCCTCGCCCAGGCGGCGGGTCGAACGGATGAAGGGACCGAAGCCCGGAAAGGTGCCACCGGCCTCGATCATGGCCTTGTGGCAGGCGGCGGCGACCTGGCGCTCCGTCGCGCCGGGCCGCACCGCCTCGATGGCCGCCGCCATGGCCGCATCGGAAACCTCGGCCGCGGCCCGCATGCAGTCCTGCTCGAGCGGGCTCTTGACGAGACGCAGCTGGTCGATCAGGCCGCTGGCATCGTGCCAGCGGGCCTGCGGCAGCGCCCGCACCAGCGCCTTGGCGAGACCGTCCGACAGGCCGGACGACCAGGGCTCCGTTCCAATGTCGCCCGACTCCAGGCCGCGGCTGTGCAAGGCACGGGCGGCGGCATCGGCCGCCGTTTCATAGTCGCCGTGGCCTTCGAAGCGGGCGTTGCGCACCTGGTTGGCCACCGTCACCCCTTCCATCGCGCGGGTGACGAGCACCGGCTCGCCCGCCCGCGGGACGATCAGGATATGAGGCGCGAAGTAGCCCCAGTGGTCGAGACCGGTCAGGTAGAAGATGTTTTCCGGCGTCGACACGAGGACGACGTCCAACCCGCGCACAAGCATGAAGCCGCGCACGGCGGCGAGCCTTGCCTCGTGTTCCCGGCCCGCGGCCGTGAGCGCCCAGCCCGCTGTCGCGAGCTCCTGACCCGGGGTCGCGAGTCCTTCCATGCTACGTCTGCCTTCTGCCGAGCTGTGTTGTACACATCTGGAGAGAATAGCGCCGGAGTCCGACCGAAAATCAAGAGCTTTCAGGGGTGGTCCGCCCGTGTTGTACACGTTTTATTGCGGAGGCGTGATACTTCTGCCAAACTGCAGCCGCCTTATCGTAGGCTGTAGAGATCGGCGCCAGGCCGGCAGCGGGGAAGTTCCGGCCGCGGCGCCCGAAGAGACGAGATCCCGAAGGGACGACATCCTGAGAAACACGACAGGGAGAATACAATGACTGCAAGTATTGGGATTTGCCGCCGCCTGGCCCTGCTCGCCGCCGTCGGCTTTGCGGGTGTCATCGTGACGGCCGCCGCGCAGGCACAGTCGACCTTGGAGAAGGCGCGGGAAGCCGGCTTCATCCGGATCGGCTTTGCCAACGAGGCGCCTTACGGCTACGCCACCGCCGACGGCAAGCTGACCGGAGAGGCGCCGGAAGTGGCCAAGGCCGTCCTCGCCAAGATGGGCATTTCCGAGGTCGACGGCGTGCTGACCGAGTTCGGTTCGCTGATTCCAGGCCTCAAGGCGGGGCGCTTCGACATCATCGCCGCCGGCATGTTCATCACGCCGCCGCGCTGTCAGGAAGTCGCCTTCTCCGAGCCCTCCTACGGCATCGGTCAGGCTTTCCTGGTGAAGGAGGGCAACCCCCAGTCCATCACGGACTACGCCACCATCGCCGGCAACGAAGATCTGAAGCTGGCGGTCATGGCCGGGGCCGTGGAAGTCGGCTACGCCAAGAAGGCCGGCGTCGGCATGGGCCAGCTCGTGGTCCTGCCCGACCAGTCGAGCCTGGTGAAGGCGGTGCAGGCCGACCGCGCCAACGCGGCCGCCCTGACGGCGCTCTCCATCGCAGATATGGCTTCCAAGAACAACGGCGTGGAATCGACCGCTCCCTTCGGCGAAGTGGCCGGCGAGTCGGTCAAGGGCCACGGCGGCTTCGCCTTCCGCCAGGAAGACAAGGACCTCCATGAAGCCTTCAACGCCGAGCTGAAGAAGTTCGTCGGGTCCGAGGAGCACATCGCGCTGGTGACTCCGCACGGCTTTGGCGAGGGCTACCTCCCCAACAAGACCACCGCCGAGCTCTGCGCCGGCAAGTAGCACCGCAGCGGAAGCCGGCCGGCGCCGTCATGGGCGCCGGCCGGCCATCGTTGCCACAGGGGGGATTGCCTGTGAGGAAAACGCTGCATCTGCACCGTGCGTGCTGCGAGACGCCCGTTCGGGCCGCTGTCCGACCGCGCGCCTCGGGATGAGGCCAATCCTCATGGCACGAAGAAATATCCTCATGCGGAGGAGCGCCGCAGGCGCGTCTCGACGCACGCTCGGCAGCGATCCAGCATCTGGAACCAAGGGAGGCTGACGCGCATGCAGACCAGGGGCATCATCGCCGTCTGCATCATCCTGGCCTTTACCGCCGGCCTCGCCGTCGCCAGCTTCGCAGGCTTTCGGGAATTCCTGCCGGGGCTGCTGCAGGGCGCCCGCATCACCGTCCTGATCACCGTCCTCGGCTGCGCCCTGGCCGTGGTCATGGCCTTCGTCGCCGCCATCACCCGGATGTACGGCCCGGCGCCACTGCGCTGGCTGGCGATCAGCTACATCGAGTTGTTTCGCGGCACCTCGGCCCTGGTCCAGTTGTTCTGGCTGTTCTTCGTGCTGCCGCACTTCGGGGTGACCCTGGAGCCGCTCACCGTCGCGGTCGTGGCGCTCGGCCTCAATGTCGGCGCCTATGGGGCGGAGGTGGTGCGCGGCGCCGTCAATGCCGTGCCGCGCGGCCAGTGGGAGGCCACCATCGCCCTCAACATGAGCCGGATGGAAGCCCTGAAGCGGGTGATCCTGCCGCAGGCGGTCCTCGCGATGATCCCACCCTGGGGCAACCTCTTCATCGAGCTGATGAAGGCGACGGCCCTGGTCTCCCTCATCACCATCGGCGACCTGGCCTTCAGGGCCTCGCAGATGAACCAGACGACCTATCGCACGGTGGAGATCTTTTCGATCGTCCTGGTCTTCTACCTCGCCATCGCCTTGCTGATCACCGTCGGCATGCGCGCGCTGGAACGTGTGGCCGCTCGCGGCCTGGCACGCGGGAGATCCTCCTGATGTTCTGGGACTGGTCCTACACCTGGGAGATAATGCCCGTCCTCGCCGAGGCCTCCATCGTCACCATCCAGGCGACGGTGCTCGGCTTCATCCTTGCCGCGGTCGTCGGCCTGCTGCTGGCGATCCTTCGCATGTCGGCCAAGCCGTGGGTCTCCCTGCCGACCGCGGGCCTCGTCGAGTTCGTCCGCTCGACGCCGCTGCTGATCCAGATCTTCTTCATCTACTTCGTGCTGCCGGAGTTCGGCGTGACGCTGGGCGCCTTGACCGCCGGCATTCTCGCGCTGGGCCTCCACTACGGCAGCTACTGCTCCGAGGTCTACCGCGCCGGGCTGGAGAACGTACCGCGCGGCCAGTGGGAAGCCTCGACCGCCCTCAATCTCAGCCCCTACCACACCTTCCGCGACATCATCATTCCGCAGGCGATCCCACCCGTGGTCCCGGCGCTCGGCAACTACTTCGTGGCGCTCTTCAAGGAGACACCGCTGCTGTCCGCCATCGCCGTCCTGGAGCTGATGCAGACCGCCAAGATCCTCGGTTCCGAGACCTTCCGCTATACCGAGCCGATTACCCTGGTCGGCCTCTACTTCCTGGTCTTCAGCCTGGTGGCCGCCGCCCTGGTCCGTCGGCTCGAGTACTGGGTCAAGCACCGTTGGAGCTAAGCAGATGAACGATCAGCCGTTGGTGCATTTCGACTCGGTGGTGAAGAGCTACGGCCCGCTGGTCGTCCTCGACAACCTCAACCTGAAGGTCGCCGCGGGCGAGAAGGTCGCCGTCATCGGCCCGTCGGGATCGGGCAAGACCACGGTGCTGCGCATGCTGATGACGCTGGAGCGAATCAACGGCGGCGTCATCTACGTGGACGGTGAGCCGCTGACCCACATGCCGCGCAACGGAGAGCTGGTGCCAGCGGACAACCGCCACCTGCGGCGCATGCGCGCCAAGATCGGCATGGTCTTCCAGCACTTCAACCTCTTCCCCCACATGACGGCGCTGAAGAACTGCATGGAGGCCCCGGTCACCGTGCTGAAACTGCCCAAGGCCGAGGCCGAGGAGCGCGCGCGCGATCTGCTGGCCATGGTCGGCCTTGCCGACAAGATGAACCACTACCCGGCCCAGCTGTCGGGCGGCCAGCAGCAACGGGTCGCCATCGCCCGGGCGCTCGCCATGCGGCCGAAGATCATGCTGTTCGACGAGGTGACCTCGGCGCTCGACCCAGAACTCGTCGGGGAAGTGCTGAACGTGATCCGCAAGCTGGGCTCGGAGTTCGACCTCACCATGCTCATGGTCACCCACCAGATGGGCTTCGCCAAGGAATTCGCCGATCGCGTCTGCTTCTTCTACGGCGGCAAGATCGTCGAGGAAGGCCGGCCGGACGATCTGTTCAATGCTCCCAAGAACGAGCGCACCCGGCAGTTCCTCAGCGCCGTCCTCGAAGCCACATGACGCTTCGCCCCGACGCCGGGCGCGGCTCGGCGCGGGCCGGTGCCGGGCGCAAGCGTCGGACGCCGGCGCAGGCGCGGTTCGAGCGCATCTATCATGCACTGCGCGACCGCATCAGCCTGCTGCAGTACCCGCCCGGCTCGCGGCTCTCCGAGGAAGAGATCGCACAGGAATTCGAGGTCAGCCGGACTCCGGTGCGCCGGGTCCTGGCGCGCCTCGAATCGGAAGGCCTGGTCGACGCGCGCCACGGCGTCGGTACCATCGTGACCAGCGTCGATGTCGGACAGCTGGAACAGGTCTTCCAACTCCGCATGGAGCTGGCAGTCCTCATCGGCCGCCTCTCGCCCAAGCCGCGCAGCGAGGCGGATCTGGCGCGCATCGAGGCGCTGCTGCGCCGCTGCGAGGAACTCGCCGGCATGGCGACCCTCGATGCCGACGCCTTTGCCCTGCTGAACGCGGATTTTTTCTATGAGCTCTCGGCCATGACGGGAAACGCCCCCTTGAAGGCGATCAGCGAGCGGCTCTACTTCCAGACCTTCCGAATCTGGCTGCAGTCGGTGCCGCGCCTGAACCTGACGGACGAGCTGGTCATCTTCCAGCGCGAGATCGCCGACATCCTCGAGGCGATGCGCATCGGCGACCTCGAGGCGGTCGGCCACATCAGGCGCAGCCACATTTCCATGAGCTTCATGCGCATCAAGTCCTACGCGCAGGAGAACGGGAAAGGGTGAGGAAAGAGCGCGCCGCTATCCCCTAACCTTCCCCTGTCACCCGCGGGCTTATATGAGGCCGCGCATGACAGGAAGGGGAACTCCCCCAAAAAAAAGGCACCGGCTTCGGGGGGCGAAGCACGGTGCCGCAGAGGAAAGATCGAAAGGGGCAACGCTGAGTGGGCGCCGTCTCAGCGCGTCCAGATGGGCTTGCGGGCCATGTCCTCGACGGCGTCGCGGGTAAGGCCCATGTCGCGCAGCTGATGGTCGGTGAGGCTCAGCAGGTGGGCGCGCTCTTCGGCCTGATGCTGCCAAGTGCTCAGCCTGTCGAACAGCGCCGCCGGCGCCTGCAGCAAAGCGGCAGCGAAACCTCCGGAAAGGACGGAATGGCTCGACTCGAGCGGCGGGTTCTTGCGGAAAGCGGCGTGTTGCATCGTAGTAGTCCTTATCTGAGGCCGCCCTCCAAACGGCGGCGACGTCCTCGGCATTTGAGGTTTTCAGGCAATGTGTTACCCGTAGAGGTATTGCCAATTGCCGCCGCCGGCAAACGATGATATTTCATGATTCGGATAACTTATTCTAATCTGAATCATGGCTCGCAAACTGCCGCCCCTGAACGCCCTCAGGGCCTTTGAGTCCGCCGCCCGCAACCTTTCCTTCACCAAGGCGGCGGCGGAACTGCACGTCACCCAGGCAGCCATCAGCCATCAGGTGAAGTCCCTGGAGGACCACCTCGGCCTCAGCCTGTTCCGCCGCCTGAACCGCCGCCTGGTTCTGACCGAAGCGGGGCAGGTCTACCTGCCGGTGCTGCGCGATGCCTTCGACGCCATCTCCGGCGGCACCGCCCGGCTCTACCAGGACGGCGAAAGCGGGCCGCTGCACATCAGCGTGCTGCCGTCCTTTGCCGCCAAGTGGCTGCTGCCGCGCATGTCGCGCTTCCGCGACCGTCATCCCGACATCGACGTCATGGTCTCGGCCAACAACAAGCTGATCGACTTCGCCGAGGGCACCTTCCAGATGGCGATTCGCTATGGCGAGGGGAACTATCCGGGCCTGCGCACCGAGCGGCTGCTCTGCGACGAAGTCTTCCCGGTGTGCAGCCCAAAGCTGCTGCAGGGTCCCTATCCGCTGAAAAAGCCGGCCGACCTGAAGGACCACACCCTGCTGCACGACGAGGTCTCGCGGCAGGACGAAAGCCCGGACTGGCGCAGCTGGCTGCAGGCCGCCGGCGCCAAAGGGGTCGACTGGCGCCGCGGGCCCGGCTTCAGCGACTCTTCCATGGTGATCGAGGCGGCCGCCGCCGGCCAGGGCGTCGCCCTCGGCCACCGCTGGCTCGCCGCCGCCGACCTGGAGGGTGGCCGCATCGTCATGCCCTTCGGGCCGATGATTCCCTCGAAGTTCTCCTACTACCTGGTTTCGCCGCCGGCAGCCGCCGAACACCACCGGGTGGGCCTGTTTCGTGCCTGGCTGCTGGAGGAAGCCGAGGGGACTGGCGCCGAGACGGTCCCTCTGTCATCCTAGGGGCGGCTCTGCTATCAAGAGAGTCCTCCCTGGGTCCTCGTATCCAAACACCTGGAGTATCCCTTCGCGTGTCCGCCACCCTGAATGCCGCTTCCCCGGCCATCAGGCCTGAAACCCGTGCCATGATCGATCGGCTGATCGCCTTCGATACCACCAGCCGTAACTCCAACCTGGAGCTGATCCACTACGTCCGCGACTATCTGGCGGACCTCGGCGTAGCCGCCCAGCTGGTGCACGATGAAGAAGGCCGCAAAGCCAACCTCTACGCCACCCTGGGCCCGACCGACCGGCCGGGCATCGCGCTTTCGGGCCACACCGACGTGGTGCCGATCGACAGCCAGGACTGGACCCGCGACCCCTGGTCGGTGAGCGAACTCGACGGCCGGCTCTACGGCCGCGGCACCTGCGACATGAAGTCCTTCATCGCCGTCGCCCTGGCGCACGCGCCGCGCTTCCTGGCGGCCGGCCTAGCCACTCCGGTGCATCTCTGCTTCTCCTACGATGAGGAGGTCGGCTGCAAGGGCGTGCCGGACCTGCTCGCCTTCCTGGCCAGCCAGCCGGTGAAGCCGGCCATGTGCGTGGTCGGCGAGCCCACCGAGATGAAGGTGATCACCGGCCACAAGGGCAAGACCTCGATCCGCTGTCACGTGCGCGGCAAGGAGGCGCACTCCTCCCTCGCCCCTTACGGCGTGAACGCGGTGAACGCCGCGGCGCGGGTCGTCGGCTACCTCGCCGACATGGCCGCGCGCAAGGCGGCCGAGGGGCCCTTCGATGCCGATTTCGACGTGCCGTACACCACCGTGCATACCGGCACCATCGAGGGCGGCACCCAGCTGAACATCGTGCCCGGCCACTGCCGCTTCGAGTTCGAGTTCCGCTACCTGCCGCAGGATTCGCCGCAGACGCTGCTCGATGAGGTGAAACGCTATGCCGAGCACGAGGTCGCCCCGGCGATGCATGAGATCGACCCGGCCAGCGGCTTCGGCTGGGAGGAGATGGCCGGCTTCCCGGGCCTCGACCTCGCCCCCGGCGCCGAGGTGGTCGAGGTGGCCAAGGCGCTCTCCGGCGGCAACGCCACCGGCAAGGTCGCTTTCGGCACCGAGGCCGGCCTGTTCGACCGGAGCGGCATTCCCACCGTCGTCTGCGGCCCCGGCTCGATCGACCAGGCGCACAAGCCCGACGAGTTCATCGCCCTGGAACAGGTCGCCCTCTGCGAGCGCTTCATGGATCGCCTCGAGGAACGCCTTAGTGCCTAACACAGGCCCCGCCTTTGCAGCCTCTTCGTCCACCGACTGAAAGCGCGCCATGGATAACCTGCCGTCGCCTGCCCTGGAACTCACGCCCCCGGAGATCTCCGCCTGGCGCCAGGGCAGCGACGGCCCAGGGAGAGATACGCCGGACTACGTGCAGAGCTTCGATTCCGGCAGGCCCGGGCCGAGCGTCGTGGTCAGCGCCCTGGTGCACGGCAACGAGCTGTGCGGCGCCATCGCCCTCGATCGCCTGCTGCGCAGCGGCCTGCGCCCGGAGGCCGGCCGCCTCTCGCTGGCTTTCGTCAACGTCGCCGCCTTCGAGCGCTTCAGCCCCGCCGCCCCGCACGCCGCCCGTTTCCTCGACGAGGACTTCAACCGGCTGTGGGCGCCGGCCATCCTCGACGGCCCGCGGCAGTCGCAGGAACTGGCGCGGGCGCGCCGCCTGCGGCCGCTGTTCGACGCCGCCGACCTGCTGCTCGACATCCACTCCATGAGCACCACCACCGAGCCGCTGATCCTCGCCGGCCCGAGCGACAAGGGCCTGGACCTGGCCGTGGCGCTCGGCCGGCCGGCGACCATCGTGCGCGATGCCGGCCATGCCTCGGGACCGCGGCTGCGCGACTACGGCGACTTCGTCGATCCGCGCTCTCCGCGCAACGCCCTGCTCGTGGAGTGCGGCCAGCACTTCGCCGCGGCCAGCGCCGAGGTCGCCTGCGACGTCACCCTGCGCTTCCTGGCGACCGTCGGCAGCATCTCGGCGCGGACGGCGGCGGCCCGGGGAAACTTGCAGACCCGGGCGCCGCAGGCACCGCGGGTCATCGAAGTGACTGACTGCGTCACCGCCGCCAGCGACCGCTTCGCTTTCGTGCAGCCCTTCCGCGGTTTGGACGTGATGCCCCGGGCCGGCAGCCTCATCGCCGTCGACGACGGGCGCCGCATCGTCACCCCCTACGACGATTGCGCACTGGTCATGCCGGTGGAGCGGCCGCGGGCGGGCGCCACGGCAGTGCGCCTCGGCCGGAGGTGCACGTGATGGCGAAGCGCCCGAAGCCCCCCGCGCCGCCGCTGCACAAGATCCTGCTGGCCCTGGCCATCGGCACCGCCGGCGGCTTCGCGGCCGACTACTTCAACATTCCGCTCGCCTGGATGCTGGGCGCCATGATCTCCACCACGGTGGCCGCCATCTGCGGCCTGCCGGTCGCCTTGCCGGTGGTCTTTCGCACCGCCATGATCGGCGTCCTCGGCGTCATGCTGGGCAGCGGTTTCGCGCCGGAGATCCTGGACCGCATCGGCGACTGGAGCATTTCGCTGGTCGGCCTTGCCGTCTACACGCTCGCCGTCACCGGCGTGGTCACCCTGTTCCTGCGCCGCGTCTGCGGTTACGACCCGATCACCGCCTACTTCTCGGCGGCGCCCGGCGGCCTGTCGGAGATGGTGGTGGTCGGCAGCCAGTTCGGCGGCGACGAGCGTGTCATCTCGCTGACCCACACCTCGCGCATCCTGCTGGTCGTGCTGACGCTGCCCTTCCTCATGCAGATCATCTTCGGCTACACGCCGGGACCGCGGCCGGTCGCCGGCATCCCGCTGGCCGAGACCAACGGCTTCGACATGCTGGTGCTCGCCTTCTGCGGCGTTGCCGGCTTCGTGCTGGCCCGCCTGGCGCGCCTGCCGGCTGCCGCCATCCTCGGGCCCATGCTGTTCTCCGCCACCCTGCACATGACCGGCCTCACCGATGCCAAGCCGCCAATCGAGCTGGTCGCCGCCGCGCAGGTGGTGGTGGGCACCACCATCGGCTGCCGCTTCGCCGGCGTGAAGATGGCCCTGGTGACACGCACCATCGCGGCCTCCTTCGGCAGCACGGTGATCCTGGTGCTCTCCAGCCTGATTTTCGCCGTCATGCTGGAGCCTCTGACCGGCCTGCCGACCATCGGCCTCTTCCTCGCCTTTGCCCCCGGTGGCGTCGCCGAGATGAGCCTGATCGCCCTGGCTCTGTCGATCGACGCGGCGCTGGTCGCCACCCACCACATCGTGCGCATCTTCTTAATCGTGGTGTTCACGCCGATGCTGTTCCGCCTGCTGCCGGCGCAGATCGTCGGCCGCCGCCAGCTGCCGGCACCGGGGGAGGATTAGCGGCAGTCCATCCTTCGAGACGCGCTGCTGCGCAACGCTTCCTTACTTCATCCTTATGCTCAGGAGCCCTGAAGGGGCGGCTCGAAGCATGCGCGGCGCGCTCCTCAGATCCACTTCAAGCGGCGGAGCAGCCAGAGCTCCAGCCCTGCCAGCACGGCGAGGATGGCGCAGACCGCGGCGAAGGCCCAGGGCGTCTCGGCACCCGGCAGGCCGGCGACGTTGATGCCGAGCAGGCCGGTGAGGAAGCCGAGCGGCAGGAAGACGGCGGCGATCACCGAGAGGATGTACATGCCGCGGTTCAACTCATCGGATAGGTGGTTGGCGAGCTGGTCGTGCACCACGCCCGCCCGCTCGCGCCCGGCGTCGAGGTCCTCGACGTAGCGGGTGATGCGGTCGGCCACCTCGCGCAGCAGGTGGCGGTCGCGCGGCTCCAGCCAGGGCGCCGCCTCGCTGTCCGTCGCCAGGCGCAGCAGGGCCTCGCGCTGCGGCGCGAAGTAGCGGCGCAGCACGATGGCTTGGCGGCGCACCGCGGCGAGACGCCCGCGCAGCGCCGGGTCGTAATGCTCCAGCACCTCATCCTCCAGGGCGTCGATGCGATCGTCGATCTCGGCGATCACCGGCTCCATGCGGCCGACCAGGCGTTCGCTCAGCAGGGTGAGGAACTCGCCCACGGTCTTCGGGCCGCGGCCCTCGGCCAGCATCGCGTCGATGTCGCCGACCGCCAGCAGGCGGCGCAGCCAGACCGTCAGGATGCGTTTGCCGTCGGTCCAGATGCGGATCGACACCATGTCCTCCGGATCAGCCTCTGGGTTGAGGTTCACGCCGCGCAGGATGAGCAGCAGGCCGCCCTCCAGCGGTGTGCAGCGCGGCCGCGTCTCCTCGGCCGTCAACGCCTGGCGCACCAGCGGCGGCACGCCACGTTCATGCGCCAGCCAGCGCGCAGCCGAGGCGGAGTCGCGCTGCAGGTGCGCCCAGATCAGCTGATCGGTATCCAAGTCGTCCCTGCCCGCGGACTCGCGGCGCGCGCCGCCGGCCCCGTCGAGCAGGCTGACGAAGCTCCCGTCTTCCTTCTGCTTGTCGTCCATCTCCGGTCCCTCGATCTACCCATGCAACTGAACGGCCGTAAGGGCTGTTGCCCCTGCGCCGCCGCCTGCTAACATCCGGCCCCCCACGACGGAGCGATGACGATGTTCGACTGGATTGCCGATCCCAACATCTGGGCCAGTCTGCTGACCCTCACCTTCCTGGAGATCGTGCTCGGCATCGACAACATCATCTTCCTGTCGATCATAACCGAAAGGGTCGCCGAGAACCGCCGCATCCTGGCCCAGCGCCTCGGCCTCGGGCTGGCGCTGTTCGGCCGCGTCGCGCTGCTGGCGGGCCTGGTGTGGCTGACCAGGCTGACCGCGCCGCTTTTCGAGGTCTTCTCTCTGGAGGTGTCCTGGCGCGACATCATCCTGATGGCCGGCGGCCTCTTCCTGCTGGCCAAGGCGACCTCCGAGATCCACCACTCGGTCGAGGGCGCCGAGGCGCAGGCCGGCGGCGGCAAGGCCGCCTCCTTCGCCGTGGCGATCGTCCAGATCCTCGCCATCGACCTGGTGTTCTCGCTCGATTCGGTGATCACCGCCGTCGGCATGACGGACAACCTGCCGATCATGGTTGCGGCCGTAGTCATCGCCATCGGTGTCATGATGTTCGCCGCCACCCCGATCAGCAACTTCATCCGCCACCACCCGACCACCAAGATGCTGGCCTTGGCCTTCCTGCTGCTGATCGGCGTGGCGCTGGTGGCCGACGCCCTGCACTTCCACGTGCCGCGCGGTTACCTCTACTTCGCCATCGCCTTCTCGCTGCTGGTCGAGCTGCTGAACCTTGCCGCCTTCCGCCGCCGCAAGAAGGCCGCCGAAGGCAAGGCCGCCGCGGACTGAAGCACACGGGGACTACGGCGCACGCTCTTCGCCACCACCCATACTGTCATGCTCGGGCTCGACCGAGCATCCAGGGCAACCGCACGGGCGGTGGAGAAATGGACCCTCGGCTCAAGGCCGAGGGTGACAATCGGAGAAGCGGTGGGGAGAGGGAAACCTTCGTTATCAGGAAAACTTCGCCGTGATGCCGCCGTCGACCACCAGCTCGGTGCCGGTGATGTATTTCGCCTCTTCGGAGGCGAGGAACAGCGCAGCGTAGGCGACGTCCCAGGCGTCGCCCATCTTGCCGGTCGGGCACTGGGCGTCGCGCTTGCGGATCATCTCCTCGACGTCGCCCTCGGCATAGGCGTCCTTCAACGGCTCGACGATCATCGGCGTGTTCATCAGGCCGGGCAGGATGGCGTTGGCGCGGATGCCCTTCCTGGCGTACTGCAGGGCCACCGAGCGGGTGAAGGGAATGACGGCACCCTTGCTGGTCGAATAGGAGATGTAGGGCACGCCGGTATCGCGGATGCCGGCGATGGAGGCGATGTTCACGATGGCGCCGCCGCCCTGGCGCTCCATCACCGGCAGCACGTGCTTGCAGGTGAGGAACATCGACTTGAGATTCACGTCGATGACGTGGTCCCAGCTCGCCTCGCTGGCCTCCACCGGGCCGCCTACCTCCAGGATACCGACGTTGTTGTCGAGCACGTCGATGCGGCCGTAGAGCTCCAGGCAGCGCGCGACCATGGCCGCGACCTCGGCCGCCTTGGCGACGTCGGCGCGGCAGGCCCCGGCGGTGCCGCCTTCGCCGCGGATGACGGCGACGGTCTCCTCCGCCGCCGCGAGGTTGATGTCGACGCAGAAGACCCTGGCGCCCTCGCGCGCGAAGAGCACGGCGGTCGCCTTGCCGTTGCCCCAGCCGGGTCCCGAGGAGCCCGCGCCCACCACCATCGCCACCTTGCCCTCAAGGCGTCCTGCCTTCGCCGCGCCGGCCATCGCTTGCCTCCCCTGTTCGCTGTCGCCCCCTTCATAGAAGAAGCCGGCAGCGGATTGAAGAAGCGATTGGCGGGAGGGGCAATAGAGTGCCCCGCGGGCCGCACCCGGGGGGTGGAGAAGGGTGCGGCCTGCGGGGCGCATGGCGGACCGGGTGGAAGGGATGGGAGAGCCCTGGTCAGTCCGCCATGGGGTTGGTCGATGGGGGCTGGGAATCAGCCCAACTGCCTGGTCAGTCGACTGCTGGGCCCTGGCGGTTCAATCTTCCTGCGTCCGATTTATGAGGCGGTATGGGAGTCCTCGCGGGTGTAGGCGCTCCTGATCATCAGGGCGGAGAGATCGTCATAGGCCTTGGTCCAGGCGGTGCTGGTCTCAGGCGTGAAGTCGTCGCCGAGAAACTCCGCCAGCATCTGCACCAGCGCCGCGCCGACCGGGGGATAGTGTTCGGGCTTCACGCCGTAGGCGACATGACGCAGCGCCAGGTCCTCCAGCACGGGGGCGAGCCCTTCGAGGTTCTGGAGCTCCGCAACGATCAAACCAAGCTTGCTCATCAGCTCGGCACCCTGCTGCTCCATGTCGTTGACGAAGAGCGTGCGGGTCTGCGGGGCCTGGTCGAACAGGATCTCGTAGAAACGGGCTGCGGCCTGCCGGCGGTTTCGTGAGACACTGCGGAAGCTGTCCCGAATCAGCTCCCTTTCATCACTGGTCAAGGTCATTGGACAAAATCTCTAGCCAGAAAGTCCGGTGGACCTTCGAAGGTGGCCCTGGCATCGCGGGCCGCGCGGATATTCAGGTACAGCCATACGCGGCGGACTTGAACCCGCGAAACCGCACAACGAGAATGCAGCTTCGCATGGTCCTGCCGGGAGGCTGCTGATGGACTGGGACAACCTCAAGGTGGCACTGGCCGTCAGCCGCACCGGCTCGCTCACCCAGGCGGCGCAAATGCTCGGCATCGACCAGTCCACGGCCGGCCGGCGGCTCTCGGCGCTGGAGGGCGACCTGGGGGTCATCCTCTTCGTGCGCTCGAAGACCGGCTTCGCCCTGACCGACGCCGGCGAGGCCGCCATCACCCAGGCCGTCGAGGTGGAACGCCGGATCGACCGCCTGGTGGACGCGGTCAGGCCGCCGGAGGGCGGACCGGTCGGCATCGTCCGCCTGCTCGGCAATGCCTGGACGCTGGACCGCCTCGCCGCGACGGTGATGGCGCCCTTCCTCGACGCCAACCCTGGCCTCGACCTGCGGATCATCACTTTGACCCCCCGCGCCCGCACGCGCGGCGAAGCCTCCCTGTCGCTGTGGTTCGAGGTGGAGCCCCGGGAGAGCGAGTTCGCCATCAAGCTCGGCCAGGTGCCCTATGCCGTCTACCGTTCCCGCGAGGCTGCGGCCGAGGGACTGGGCTGGGTCGCCGTCCACGACGAGGACGCCATGCGCCCCTCGATCGCCGGGGCGCACAAGCGCCTGCGCAGCCGCGAGGCGCCGCTGCGCATGACGGCGACGGATGCCGGCATCATGCTCTCGGCGGTGCGCGAAGGCGTCGGACAGGCCCTCTTGCCGATGTGCCTCGCCGAGGGGGACGCGCGGCTGGTGCGCGTTCAGGAGGGCGCGCCCGAGTTTGCGCGGACCCTGCACCTCCATGCCCATCCCGATACGGTCGAAGCCCAGCGCATCCAGGCGACCATCCGCTGGCTGCGGGAAAGCTTCAAGACCGTGTTCCAGCCGCCCGAGGCGGCAACACCGCCGCCGGCACAACCCCGCTGCGCCCCTGCCCGGCCCCTTGCCTAGCCGGGCCCCCTGGGGCACAAGGAAAGCGCCCGCTTTCCGGGCCCTCGGCGCCTGAAGCCCGCTTGATGGAACTGGTAGACATACGAGACTTAAAATCTCGGGGCCGCAAGGCCGTGCCGGTTCGAGTCCGGCAGCGGGCACCAATAATATCAGTAGTTTAGCGTCAATGGCGACTAGAGCGTCGGGCAGGAAGGTTGAATCGAGGGATTCCCTTTTGGTGCGGCCCGT
>WHTV01000159.1 GCA_009377535.1 Kiloniellaceae bacterium | reverse complement strand
AGCGTCGCGTGCCATGCCCATCTCAGGAACACCACTGTCCGCCGCCACATTGCAACATCTGGGCGCAACGTCCGAGAGCGGAGATGTCCCTCCTGAGCCTGCTGTTGAACGTCCTCTGGATCCTCACGGGCGGCCTGTGGATGGCGCTCGCCTGGCTGGTCGCCGGCGTCATCATGGCGATCACCATCGTCGGCCTCCCCTGGGCACGGGCGGCCTTCAATATTGCCAGCTACACGCTGCTGCCGTTCGGGCGGGTGGCGGTGTCGCGCGAAGCGGTCATGGGCCGGGAGGATCTCGGCACCGGGCCGCTGGGCACCCTCGGCAACCTGGTCTGGCTGCTGCTCGCCGGCTGGTGGCTGGCGCTCGGCCACATCCTCGTCGCCCTCGCGCTGGCGATCACCCTCATCGGCATCCCCTTCGCCTGGGCGCACCTGAAGCTGGTGCCGATCTCGCTGTGGCCGATCGGCAAGGTGGTCCTGGACCGCGACGAGGCGGAACGGCTGCGCGGGGGACGGCGGGCATAACGCGTCGTCTGGTTTGAAGGTGGTGCGCGAGCCCTTCATGCGTGCGTCCGAGACACCTCGGAATCCATCATCTGCTGATCAATAAAAGTGTTTTCAAACTTAGGAGTAACGGGGGACAAAATTTGGAGGGACTATCAGCAGGCTGATGCAGACATCAGCGGGCTTGGCCGCGTACTTGCGCTGGGCCTTCGCGCGCTAGCAGGCGTCCTGTTTGATATGCCCTGCAGTTTATGGCGCCCCCCGATCATGTGCACTATCTCTTCAACCAATACCTTCCGGTACTGAACGAACTCGCGTATCGCCCCGATGACCGACGCCTGACCTTTCGAGCCAATTGGAGAAGCCAGCCTTCTGCTCTGCCGTCAGGAACAAGCCATGCTTGGTGCGGCGTTCCAGCAGATCCTCAGTCGAGCTCACCCACTCGTTGCGCAGCAGGAAATCCGCCTCGCGCTCGTAGAGAAGCCCCCCGAAGGCTCGGCCAAGATCGGGGAGTGCCTTGGCGCCGTCGAGCAGCGCTTCGGCGCGCGTGCCGTAGAGCCGGGCATAGTGAGCGGCGAGGGGCGGCGGCAGCCACGGGTGGCGCGCCGCGACGCCGGCCAGGAAGGCGTCGAAGTCGGCGGCGGGCAGGTCGCCGCCCGGCAGCGGCACCCCAGCGGTCCAAGCTCCGCCTATCTGCGGAAAGAAGGGCGCCAGGACACGCAGGGCATGCTCGGCGAGCTTGCGGTAGGTAGTGAGTTTGCCGCCGAACACCGAGAGGATCGGCGGCTGGCCATTGACGGGCGTCGACGGATCGCAGTCGAAGCTGTAGTCGCGTGTCACCGCCGAGGGATTCTCGGCGGCGTCATCGTAGAGCGGGCGTACGCCGGAGAAACAATGCAGCACCTCCGCGTGCCCCGGGGCCGCCGCGAAGTAGCGGTCGAGCACGTTGAGTAGATAGCCGATCTCGCTTTCATCGACGGCGACGTTCTCCGGCTGCCCTTCGTAGGCGACATCGGTGGTGCCGATCAAGGCGAGATCGTCCAGGTAGGGGTTGACGAAGATGACCCGACGGTCGTGATTCTGCAGCAGATAGGCCTGCGGGCCCTCCCAGAACTTTCGGGTGACCAGGTGGCTGCCCTTGACCAGCCGGACCCTACGGGCGTGCTTGAGCTGGGCGATGGAGCCGATGACCCGCTCCACCCAGGGACCCGCGGCATTGACCAGGGCCCTGGCGCGGACGCTGCGCCTGCCGGCAGGGCCGTTGAGGGTGACGCTCCACAGCCCGTCCTCTCGGCGCGCGCCGCTGCAGGCTGTCCGCGTGAGCACGGTGGCGCCACGTGCGGCCGCGTCCAGCGCGTTCAGCACCACGAGGCGCGAGTCGTCGACCCAGCAGTCGGAGTACTCGAAGGCGCGCCGGAATTCGGTGCGGAGCGGTCGTCCCGCCGGATCGCGGTGCAGGTCGAGCGAGCGGCAGCCGGCGAGCCTCTCGCGGCCACCGAGATGGTCGTAGAGGAAGAGGCCTAGGCGGAGCAGCCAGGCCGGCCGCTGCTCCGGGCTGTGCGGCAGCACGAAGCGCAGCGGCCAGATGATATGCGGGGCCGCCCGCAGCAGCACCTCGCGCTCGATCAGGGCCTCGCGCACCAGGCGGAACTCATAGTACTCCAGATAGCGCAGGCCGCCGTGCACCAGCTTGCCGCTGCGCGAGGAGGTTCCCTCGCCGAGGTCGCCCTTCTCGCAGAGCAGCACTTTGAGGCCGCGTCCGGCCGCGTCCCGGGCGATGCCGGTCCCGTTGATGCCGCCGCCGACGACGACGAGGTCGAAGGCGTCCGTTGCCGCGGCGCCTTCGTTGCGGCCGGGTGCAGCCATGGCCTTGCGCGAGCCCGCCGGTCCGGCTCAGGCCGCGCTGCTCTTCGGCCGCGGGCCGTAGGTCTTGAACTTCTCGACGACCACCTCGATCTCGTCGTCAGGCAAGACATTCAGCGCTGCGCCGAGCTGCAGGGCTACGGTGTACTGCCGGGCCAGGGTCTCCAGCTCGTTGGCCAGCCACAGCGCCTTCTTCAGGGTGACACCGCAGGCGATCATGCCGTGGTTTCCGAGCAGGCAGCACATGCGTCCACGCAGCGCTTTCACAGCATTATGTGACAACTCTTCCGTGCCAAAGGTTTCGTAGCGCGCGCAGCGCACCGTCGGCCCGCCAGCAGCGGCGATCATGTAGTGCACCGCTGGAATATCGCGGCCGGTCATCGAAATCGCCGTACAGTAGGTCGGGTGGGCGTGCACCACGGCGTTGACATCCTTGCGCTTCTTCAGGATGTCGCGGTGGAAGCGCCACTCCGACGAGGGCACGAGGGGATGGTCGTAGCTGCCGTCCATCTTCATGTAGACGATGTCATCCGGCGCGATGGAGTCGTAGTCGATGCCGCTCGGGGTCACCAGCATGCCCTTTTCCCAGCGTGCGCTGACGTTACCTGATGTGCCCTGGTTGATGCCCAGGGCGTTCATCTTGCGGCAGGTGTCGATGATTTCCTTGCGCAGCGCGTACTCTGCATCCTGCATGGGTGCATTCTCCTGTGTCAGAGGTGATGGACCGGCGGTTCGCCGGCGAAGTGACGGCGGACGTCTTCGGCGATCATCTCGGCCGCCAGCGTGATGGTGCGGATGGAGGCGCCGGCGATGTGCGGCGTCAGGGTCACGTTGTCGAGCTTCAGCAGCGGCCAGTCGGGCGGCGTGGGCTCGACGGCGAAGGTCTCCAGCATGGCGCCGCTCAGGTGGTGGCTGAGGAGGGCGTCGTGCAGCGCGTCGTAGTCGACCATCGGGCCGCGGGCGGTGTTGACGAAGAGCGCGCCGGGCTTCATGCGGGCGAACTGCGCCGCACCGAGGAAGCCGGTGGTCTCCGACGTCACGCGGGCATGCAGGGTGACCACGTCGGACTGCTCCAGCAGGCGGTCCAG
>WHTV01000158.1 GCA_009377535.1 Kiloniellaceae bacterium | reverse complement strand
GCCTCGATCTCACCGAAGTCTACTGCCGCACGGCACGCGACCTCAGCCTGCGGGTGCGCCTGGACAGGCAGACCGGCTTCCTCTGCGCCGATGCCCTCAGCCTGCCCTTCGCCGACGCCAGCTTCGAGCTGGTGTGGACCCAGCACGCCGCCATGAACGTTGCCGACAAGGCGCGTCTTTATCGCGAGGTCGCGCGAGTGCTGAAGCCCGGCGGCCGCTTCGGGCTCTATGACGTGATGGCCGGGCCGGCGGGGACGCCGCACTTCCCGCTGCCTTGGGCCGGGGGCCCCGAAACAAGCCACCTGCTGGCGCCCCAGGGCGTGCGCGAAGCGATCCGCGCCACCGGCCTGAAGGAACGCCACTGGCGTGACCTCACCGAGGAGTCCAAGGCCTGGAGCGAGCAGGCCGTCGCCGCACAGAGCACCGCGCGCGGCCCCTCCGGCCCCGCGCTTATCCTCGGGCCCGACTTCCCGGCGATGGTCGACAACCTGCGCCGCAGCCTCTTCGAGGACCGCATCGCCATCGTACAGGCGGTGTTCGACAAGGCGGTGTAAGAACCCGGGGTCCCCTATGCGTTCTTACGGGCGAGCGCGGCCTGTGCCGCCGCCAGGCGGGCGATCGGCACGCGGTAGGGCGAGCAGGAGACATAGTCGAGCGGCAGGGTCTGGCAGAAGGCGATGGAGGCCGGGTCGCCGCCGTGCTCGCCGCAGATGCCGAGCTTGATGTCCGGGCGCGTGCTGCGGCCGCGCTCGGCGCCGATCAGCATCAGCTCGCCGACGCCCTCGACGTCCAGCGAGATGAAGGGGTCCTGGTCGATCAAGCCGCGCTGCTCGTAGGCGCCAAGGAAGTTGCCGGCATCGTCGCGTGACAGGCCGAAAGCGGTCTGCGTCAGGTCGTTGGTGCCGAAGGAGAAGAATTCGGCGCCCTCGGCAATCTCGGCGGCGCGCAGGCAGGCGCGCGGCAGTTCGATCATGGTGCCGACCATGTAGTCGATGGCGATGCCCTCGCTCTTGCGCACCGACTCGGCCACCTTGTCGACCAACTCGCGCAGCACTTCGAACTCCTTCTTCACCGAGATCAGCGGGATCATCACCTCCGGCACCACCGTGTCGCCGGTCTCCTTCGCGACGGCGGCCACCGCCTCGAAGATGGCGCGGGCCTGCATCTCGTAGATCTCGGGATAGGTAATGCCCAGGCGGCAGCCGCGATGGCCGAGCATGGGATTGGTCTCGACCAGCTTCAGGGAACGCGCGCGCACCTGTTCCTCGGTGAGGCCGGAGGCCTTGGCCACCTCGGCGACGGCGGCATCCTCGTGCGGCAGGAATTCGTGCAGCGGCGGGTCGAGCAGACGGATGGTGACCGGACGCCCGGCCATCTCCTTGAAGAGGGCGATGAAGTCCTCGCGCTGGTAGGGCAGCAGCTTGTCGAGCGCACGGCGGCGCTGCTCGCTGGAGTCCGCCAGGATCATCTCGCGCATGGCGACGATGCGCCCGGAATCGAAGAACATGTGCTCGGTGCGACAGAGGCCGATGCCCTCGCAGCCGAACTTCACCGCGACCTTGGCCTCCTGCGGTGTGTCGCAGTTCACCCGCACGCCCATGGTGCGGAACTTGTCGGCCCACTCCATGACCTGGCCGAAGTCGCCGGAGAGTTCGGGCTGCACCGTCGGCACGGCGCCCTGCATGACCTCGCCGGTCGAACCGTCGAGGGTGATGAGATCGCCCTCGTGCAGCTCCAAGTCGCGCACCCGCATGACTCCGCTCTTGTGGTCGATGCGCAGTTCGCCGGCGCCGGCCACGCAGGCCCGCCCCATGCCCCGCGCGACCACCGCGGCGTGACTGGTCATGCCGCCGCGGGTGGTCAGGATGCCGGCAGCGGCGTGCATGCCGTGGATGTCCTCCGGCGAGGTCTCCGTGCGGCAAAGGATGACGCGTACGCCCTCGGCGGCCTGGGCCTCCGCCGCGTCGGCAGTGAACACGATCTTGCCGGAGGCGGCGCCCGGCGAGGCCGGCAGGCCGCGGGCGATCACCTTGCGCTCGGCCTTGGGGTCGAGCGTCGGGTGCAGGAGTTGGTCGAGCGAGTTGGGGTCGAGGCGCTGCACGGCCTCGGCCTCTGTGATGAGACCCTCGTGCACCATGTCGACGGCGATCTTCAGGGCCGCCGGCGCGGTGCGCTTGCCGGTGCGGGTCTGCAGCATGTAGAGGGTGCCGCGCTGCACCGTGAACTCGATGTCCTGCATGTCCTTGTAGTGCTTCTCGAGCACGCGGCGGACGTCATCCAACTGCTGGAAGACCTCAGGCATGACCTCCTCCATGGCCGGCAGTTTGGAGTTGTTCATCTCCTTGCCGCGCAGGGTGAGGTTCTGCGGCGTGCGGATGCCGGCCACCACGTCTTCGCCCTGGGCGTTTACCAGGTACTCGCCGTAGAAGGTGTCGCTGCCCGTCGAGGGATCGCGCGTGAAAGCTACGCCGGTAGCGCAGTCGTCGCCCATGTTGCCGAAGACCATGGCCTGCAGGTTCACCGCGGTGCCCCATTCGGCCGGAATGTTGTGCAGGCGGCGGTAGGTGATGGCGCGCTGGTTCATCCAGGACCCGAAGACCGCACCGATGGCAGCCCAGACCTGGTCCCTGGGCGCCTGCGGGAAGGGTTCGCCGGTCTCCGACTTCACTTTGGCCTTGTAGGCCTCGATGACCTTGCTCCAGTCCTCGGCCGTCAGCTCGGTATCGAGCATGTAGCCGCGGTCTTCCTTGGCAAGCTCGAGGATCTCCTCGAAGTTATGGTGGTCGACGCCAAGCACCACATCGCCGAACATCTGGATGAAGCGGCGGTAGCTGTCATAGGCAAAGCGGCGGTCGCCGGCGGCCTTGGCGAGGCCCTCTACGGTCTCGTCGTTGAGGCCGAGGTTCAGCACCGTGTCCATCATGCCGGGCATGGAGGCGCGCCCACCGGAGCGCACGGAGATCAGCAGCGGGTTCTTGGCGTCGCCGAACCTGGCGCCGACGTGCCGTTCGATGGTCGCAAGCGCATCATCGACCTGCTGTTCCAGGTCGTCGGGATACCTGCTGTCGTGCTTGTAGAAATAGGTGCAGACTTCCGTGGTGATGGTAAAGCCGGGCGGCACCGGCAGGCCGAGCGAGGACATCTCCGCCAGGTTGGCGCCCTTGCCGCCGAGCAGTTCCCTCATTTCAGACCGGCCGTCGGCCGTCCCGCCGCCGAAGCTGTACACCCATTTGCTCATCGTCTGCTTTCCATCCTGATCAACCGTAGTGCCCCATCACCCTCAATATCCCCGCTGTCATGCTCGGGCTTGACCCGAGCATCCATGTCGATGCCGGGCGCCGGCGGCGCAATGGACCCTCGGGTCAAGCCCGAGGGTGACAGTGGAGGAGATGGGACCGCCGGTGCGACAGTCGAAAGCGATGTATGAATCCAGTGGGCGGAACTCCGAGCGGCAGGAACTTTCTGTTCCCGCCGCTCTTATGACCTAACCCCTCACGTGGCCAACTGATCGCCGATGGGCAGGTTGCGGATGCGCTTGCCCGTCGCGTTGAAGATC
>WHTV01000157.1 GCA_009377535.1 Kiloniellaceae bacterium | reverse complement strand
CATCGGCGTCGACCGGCTCGACTACTCCAAAGGATTGATCAAGCGCGTCGAAGCGTTCGAGCACCTGCTGACCGCCTATCCCGACAATCGGGGCAAAGTGGTGTTCCTGCAGATCAATCCGCCGTCGCGCTCCGACGTCTCGGACTACGTCGACATCCGCCACGAGTTGGAGGCGGCGGCGGGCCATGTCAACGGCATGTTCGCCGAGTATGACTGGGTGCCAATCCGTTACCTGAACAAGAGCTTCAGCCGGCGGGCTCTTGCCGGCTTCTTCCGCGCCAGCCGCGTGGGACTGGTGACACCCTTGCGAGACGGCATGAACCTTGTCGCCAAAGAATTCGTGGCGGCACAGTCGGCGAAGAATCCGGGTGTGCTGGTGCTGTCGCGCTTCGCCGGCGCCGCGCAGGAGCTGGACGGCGCCCTGATCGTCAACCCCCACGACGTCGAGGGCGTCGCAGAACGTCTGCAAGAGGCCCTGAATCTGCCGCTGAAGGCGCGCCAGGAGCGCTGGCGCTCCATGTACAAGGCCATCGCCAAGAACGACGTGACGACCTGGCGCGAATCGTTCCTGCAGGCCCTGCAGCGCTCCGGCGGCGGCGAGCCAGTCGGCCCGGGTCGATGAGCGCCCTTCTGGCGGACATCGGCGGCACCAACGCGCGTTTCGCGTTGCTGCGCGCGGGTGCGCAGGGGCCGGTTCTCCACCTTTCGGTAGCCGACTACGCGACGGCCTACGACGCTGCCGCAACGGCCATGGAACAGCTCGGCTGCACAGAGGTCCCTGCAAGCGCCGTCCTCGCCTTCGCCGGGCCGGTCGACGGCGATCGCGCCGTGATGACCAACGCCGGCTGGGATACCACTGTCGGCGAGTTGCGCCAGCGTCTTGGCTTCAGCCGGGTGCGCCTGCTGAATGATTATGGAGCGCTCGCGCTCGGCTTGGAACATCTGACGGAAGGCGACCGGCTGCGCATCGGGCCGGCGCGTCCCAATGCACGCGGCGCGCTGGCGGTGCTGGGGCCCGGGTCGGGCTTGGGGGTCGCCGCCCTGTTCCCGGCCGAGCCTCACGGCCTGCCGCTGGTGAGCGAGGGCGGCCATGCGACCATGCCTGCGGCCGACGGTCTCGAAGCCGAGCTGCTCGCGGCGCTGCGCGAGGACTTCGGCCACGTCTCTGCCGAGAGGGTGCTGTCCGGGCCGGGGCTGGTCAACATCCACCGGGGCCTGGCCCGCGTTCAAGGCCGCACGGTCGCGCCGTTGGGTTCGGCCGAAATCACCCGCCTCGGCCTCGAAGGCGGCGACGATCTCTGCCGCCTCGTCCTGGAGCGCTTCTGCCTCTTCCTCGGCAGCTTTGCCGGCGACGTGGCCCTGAACTATGGCGCGCAGGGCGGCGTCTTTCTCGGCGGCGGCATTCTGCCGCGCTTCCCGGACTTCCTCGCCGCCTCCGCCTTCCGGTCCCGCTTCGAGGACAAGGGTCGCTTCCGCGACTACCTCTCCGCCGTTCCGACCTGGCTCATCACCCGGGATGACGCGGCCTTCGTAGGGCTTGCTGCGGCCGCCCGGCAGCTCGCCTAGGCTTGGGGCCGCTGCGGCCACAAGGAACGGATAGCGTCGGCGTCTTGAGCCGCTATGCTGGCGCGGCCATCCTACAGCCTGGTCATCTTCATGCATGCTCCGCAGATGAAAGGCAGCGACTGGTTCCAGCTGCTGCTGCTGGCCCTCGTCTGGGGCCTGTCCTTCTTCTTTACCGAGATCTGCCTGCGCGACCTCGGGCCGCTCACCCTGGCGGCCGGCCGCGTCAGCACCGCCGCCCTGGCGCTGCTCGCCCTCGCCCTGTTGACCGGGCTCCGCGGCCCGCAGCGTCTCGCCGATTGGCTGGCCTTGCTGGTTATGGGCGTCATCAACAACGCGCTGCCTTTCTCGCTTATCATGTGGGGGCAGACCAGCATAGACAGCGGGCTCGCCTCCATCCTCAACGCGACGACGCCCCTGTTCACCTTCCTGCTGGCGCACCTGCTGACCGCCGACGAGAAGATCACCCGCCGCGGCCTCGCCGGGATCGCCATCGGCTTCGTCGGCGCACTGGTGCTGATCGGCCCCGGCGCACTGGCCGGCCTCGGGCTGCAGTCGTGGGCCCAGTTGGCGGTGCTCGGCGCCGCGGTCTGCTACGCCTGCGCGGCGATTTACGGCCGCCGGCTGCGCCATCTCTCTCCCATCGTCGCCGCCGCCGGAATGACCTCGGCGGCCGCCCTGGTCCTGCTTCCGCTGGCGGCGACGTGGGAGCGACCTTGGACGGCTTCTCCCGACGCGGTCACCTGGACGGCCCTGCTGAGCCTCGGCCTGATCAGCACGGAGGCCGCCTACATCCTCTACTTCCGGATCCTGGCCAGTGCCGGCGCCACCAATCTGCTGCTGGTTACCTTTCTGATTCCCATCGCGGCTTTGCTGCTGGGCACCCTGATCCTCGGCGAGCAGATCACCCTCACCGCGCTTGGCGGCATGCTGCTGATTTTTGCCGGGCTCGCCGTCATCGACGCCCGCCTGCTGCGCCGCCAATCGCGGTCCGGTAGCGCAGCGAAGGCCCCTGTTCCCGGTTCTCCGCCGGGCCCAAGACTCTAATTTTCAATATGGTGAATTATTTGCAGGAGTCTGGATCGGGCTTTACGTCCCCTTAACCCGTTAACCTCAAAGATGCCCCTTGAGGCTAATCAATTCAGCAAGGGGAAATGTCATGAGCCTGTCACGTTCGTCTGTCGAGACTCTCATCGATCTGGTCGAAATCAAGCTCAGCTGCGTCGAGGTTTACGACCGCGACGATTCTCGCGAGCTGGTCGTTCTGCAGCGCTGCAAAGAGGAACTGATGCACCTCATCGGCCTCGTCCAGAAGGCGCCGGCCGAACTGATTGCCTTGCCGAGGGGCCGCCGCCGCGGCCGCCGCCCCCACGCCTGAAAGCGCCTGAACTGAGAAGGGCGATTCCGCCTGGTCAGCCGGGCACCGCCATTCCCTTCTGAACCGCCGGTCGCGCCGCAATTGCGTCATACCAGCGCTTGAGCGCCGGGAATTCCTCCAGGGCGATGCCCTGCCACTCGTGGCGTGCCGCCCAGGGAAAAATCGCGATATCCGCGATGCTGTATTCGCCGGCCACGTAGTCGGCTTCCTTCAGTCGCCTGTCGAGCACCCCATAAAGCCGTCGCGCCTCGTTGGTGTAGCGATCTATGGCATAAGGGATCTGCTCCTTCGCGAAGCGCCGGAAGTGATGCGCTTGGCCCAGCATCGGCCCGTAGCCGCCCATCTGCCACATCAGCCATTGCAGCGCCTCGTAGCGCGCCCGCGCGCTCTGCGGCAGCAGCTTGCCGGTCTTTTCCGCGAGATAGAGCAGGATCGCCCCGCTCTCGAAGAGCGACAGCGGCTTGCCATCCGGTCCGTCCGGATCGACGACTGCCGGAATCTTGTTGTTCGGGCTGATCTTCAGGAACTCGGGCGCGAGCTGCTCGCCCTTGGTGATGTTGATGGGATGCACCGCATAGGCCAGTCCAAGTTCCTCCAACGCGATGGATATCTTGCGGCCGTTCGGCGTGCTCCAGGTGTACAACTCGATGGTCACGAACCCCATCTCCCCATGCTGATCTACAAAAGAACGGGGCCGCATAGGACCCCCTTTGCCCGGCAAGTCCGCCTTGTAGCCCCTTTTCGGCGGCCAACCTGAGGTAATATTGGTTCACAAGCCCGCTAGCGCCAGCCCTTTCCGGCCGTGCACCCCTGGACAGTTGGTCGAACCTGCACGAGCCCGGATTTCTCAAACTATG
>WHTV01000156.1 GCA_009377535.1 Kiloniellaceae bacterium | reverse complement strand
ACGCCTTCGTCGACGAGCTCTTCGGATCGGCCCCCAACCACGGCGCTCCGCTGATCGCTGCCCGCTTTCCGCGCGTCTACATCGATGCGAACCGCGACCTCATCGACCTCGATCCGGCAATGCTCGACGGTCCCTGGCCCGATCCGCTGGTGCCGAGCCGCAAGACGGCGCTCGGTGTCGGGCTGGTCTGGCGCATCATGCCGCCGGACTCGCGGCTTTACGACCGCCTGCTCAGCGTGGCGGAGGTGTGCGGCCGCATCGAGCGCTGCTGGAAGCCCTACCATCAGGCGGTGGCCAGGGCGATCGACGAGACCCATCAGCGCTTCGGCAAGGTCTGGCACGTGAACTGTCACTCCATGCCGGCGATGGGCAATGCCGCCAGCGAGGACGGCCCGGCGGCGCGCGCGGAATTCGTGCTGGGCGATCGCGACGGCACCACCTGCGACGCCGCCTTCACCGCCTTCGTCGCGGGCCAGCTGCGGGCCATGGGCTACGACGTGAAGATCAACGAGCCCTACAAGGGAGTCGAGCTGGTGCGCCGCTACTCCGACCCGGCACGCGGACGCCACAGCCTGCAGCTCGAGGTCAACCGCAAGCTCTACATGGACGAAAAGCGCATCGAGAAGATTGCCGGCTTCAGCGAGTTGCAGGCCAACCTCGACAAGCTGGTCGCCGCCATCTGCCGCTACGCCCGCGAGCAGGCGGGCTGAAAGGCCCCGCGGCCTTTCCACCTCCCAACATCCCGCTTACCAGTTGTTGCGCAGCTCGCGCAGCTTCACGAAAACTTCCTTCGGGCTCGGCTGCTCCGGCAGGTCGGGGAAGGCCTCGCGCAGCCGGGCGATCACCGTCGGGCTGTGCAGGCGGAAGAAGGCGTTGATCTCCTTTTCCTGCGCCAGCGTCGTCACCAGCGCCCGCGAGGTGTCCTGGTGATCGACGTCAGCCAGCAGTGCCTCCGCCTTGGCGTTGTCCGGCTCGCGGTCCAGCGTGAAGCGCAGGTTGTTGGCGATGTAGTCGTGGCCCGGATAGATCAGCGTCGCTTCGGGCAGTTTCGAGAGCTGCTCGGCGAAGGTGTGGTAGAGCTCGTTCGGGTGACCGCCGTTGTGGCAGTTGCCGGCCCCGGCGTTGAACAGCGTGTCGCCGCAGAAGAGCCCCGGCTGGTCCGTCCGCGAGAGCAGGCAGACGTGGCTCATGGTGTGGCCCGGCGTGTCGAGCACCTCGAGCTCCACGCTGCGCCCGACCTTCACGACGTCGCCGGCGCCGAGGCCGCGGTCCATGCCGGGGATGCGGTCCTTGGCGTTGCGGTGCGCCAGGATCGTCGCGCCGGTCGCCGCCACCATGGCCTTGTTGCCGCCGATGTGGTCACCGTGCTCGTGGGTGTTGAGGATCTGGGTGACCTCCCAGCCGCGGTCCTTTGCGGCCGCCAGGCATTTCTTGTGGTCGAGCGGATCGATCGCCAGGGCTTCGCCGCTTTCCGGGCAGGCGATCAGGTAGTTGAAGTTGCGGTAGGCGTTTGCGGTCCAGATCTGCTCGACGATCATGCGATGTTCCTCCTGACGGTCCTCGCCATGTCAGCTTTCAGCATAGAAGATCGGGCGCGTCATCGCCATGACCGGCGGGCGCTATTTGATCAGCGCGATGAGCGCGCGGAAGTCGTCCGTCCCACCGCGCCCCAGCCACTCGAAGACCACCATCTCCGTGGTCACCGGGGTCGCCGCCATGCCGGTCCGGGCCAGCTCCTGGCGGCCGCTGGTCGTCGGCCAGGCAGTCGATGACCTGGAACGCCGCTGTGCCGCGCGGCAGGCGCGCCGGCTCCGCGTCGCCGAGCGCACCGGCGGCCACCAGCTGGTTGCGGCCGGTGGCGAGACCGACGCGCCAGTTGGGGCTGTTCGCGCTGACCATGGGCACCTGGAGGCGCTGCGCTGCGGCCTGCAGCAGTGCCAAATTTCGGGCCGGCCTACCGCCTGGCGGGTCGCCCGGCAGCAGCAGGAGGGAGCGTTTGGCGTTCAGCAGCATGACGTTCCGGTCGCGGGGAGCCTGCGTCGCACGATAGGGCCCGGGGCAGGCCAAGCCAAGGGTCGCGGGCGCGGGCCGAGGCCAGGCTTGCATCAACGTTTCGGCCGAAGCTAAAGTTGCAGGCATAACGAAGAAGTGGATGGAGGGGCCGGCCGCGATGGCCGGAAGCCCCTCCGTTTTTTGGGAGGAAGACCATGAAGAATGCCCTTGCCGCCGCCGCCGTCCTGGCGGCCGGCCTCATTGCCTTGCCGGCTGCCGCCGAGACCACCCTCAGGATCACGCTGCAGCTGCCGATCAAGTCCCACCTGGGGCAGAACCTCGAGGCCTTCGAGAAGGAGGTCGAGGCCGCCAGCAACGGAGAGCTGCAGGTCGAGATCTACCCCGCCGCGCAGCTTTACAAGGACAGCGAGGTCCCGCAGGCCGTCGGTTCCGGCGCCATCGAGATGGGCGTCGCCTCGATCACCCAGTTCGCCGGCACCATCCCCGCGGTTGACATCTTCTATGTGCCCTTCATGTTCACCAGCGAGGAAATGGTCCGCAAGGCGGTGGCGCGTGACAGCCCGATCCGCTCGTCGCTGGACGAGGCGATCCTCGGGACCGGCACCCGCGTGCTGTGGTGGCAGGCCTACGGCGGCGCCATCATGCTGAGCAAGGACGCGCCGCTGAAATCGCCCACCGACATCAAGAACAAGAAGGTGCGCGTCTTCGGCAAGACCCTTGGCGAGTTCGTCACGGCCACGGGCGGGGTTCCGGTGATGACCTCCGGCTCGGAGCAGTATATCGCCTATCAGCGCGGCACCGTCGATGCCGGCATGACCGGCGTCTCCGGCGTGAAGTCGCGCAAGCTCTGGCAGGTCATGGACCATATCACCGTGACCAACCACGCCGACGTCGAGTTCCTCGTACTGGTCAATGAGAAGTTCTGGCAGGGCCTTTCGCCCGAGCATCGCGAGATCCTTACCGCTGCCGCCCGCAAGGTGGAGGACGACCTGCGCAACACCATGGCGAAGATCGAATCCGATGCCTTCGAGGCCGCCAAGGCGGAGGGCATGGGCATTTACGTGCCGACCGATGCCGAGATGGCGGCTTGGCGCGAGGCCAGCGCGCCGGTCATCGAGCAGTACAAGGCCGCCGCCGGCGACCTCGGCGCCAAGCTCATCATGGAAGCCGAGAAGCTGCAGAAGTAGTGCGTTGATCCGATATCTGGTCGTCATCCCGGACAAGCGAGCGCAAGCGAACGCGATCCGGGATCCATCGCGGGGCCGGGCGCCTGGCTTCGACATGGGCCCTCGCATCAAGTGCGAGGGTGACGACTAGGGGGTGGCACCGCTCTTGCGAGCCGCCCGCGCCGGACAGTCGCCAGGTCCGCCGCTTTGCGGCGGTCACATCAGATGTGTGAGTCCGATAGGACGGGGGAGAGGTTTGCGCAATTTCACATGCTGAAAACCATCGACCGCCTCAACGATGCCTTTGGCTGGCTGGCCGCGGCGGCCTTCGTCGCCGTGGGCGCCATGATCACCTACGAGGTGGTCATGCGCTACGTCTTCCTGGCGCCCACCG
The DNA here is from genome assembly GCA_009377535.1 of Kiloniellaceae bacterium. Classification (GTDB taxonomy): domain Bacteria; phylum Pseudomonadota; class Alphaproteobacteria; order Kiloniellales; family Kiloniellaceae; genus Pelagibius. The sequence goes on along the minus strand of WHTV01000156.1, from coordinate 445 downwards.
TCTGGGCCGAGGAGCTGTCGCGCTTCCTGCAGATCTGGGCCACCTATATCGCCGCCGCCTACGTGCTGCGCCACCGCCAGCTGATCGCCATCACTCTCCTGGTGAACAAGCTGGGTCCGCAGGGGCGGCGCGTCGCCGATGCCTTCGCGCTGATCTGGATCCTGCTGTTCTGCGCGGTTGCCGTCTTCTACGGCCTGGAGATCATGCTGGACTCGATCCGCCAGGGCCGCGCCAGCGCCACCATGCTGGGCGTGCCGAAGTGGATGACCGAGGCCGCCATTCCCTTCGGTTTCACACTGCTCGGCCTGCAGGCCCTGGCCGAGCTGATCCGCCTGCCGCAGAACCCGCCCCCTCTGGGCGGGGATCGCGGCGAGTTTTAGCCCGGATTTTTCAAACTATGGTGGACGTCACGGAGGCGCATTTGCCGACAGGCCAGGAAAGACGC
>WHTV01000155.1 GCA_009377535.1 Kiloniellaceae bacterium | reverse complement strand
CGGTCTGCAGGCCGGTATAGATCTCCGAAGACGGCATTGACGAGACCGACGCCCCGGCGCCGGCCAGCATCTGCTCGAAGGCCGGCCCGGCCGCGCGGGTCACCTGCCCCTTCATGGTGTCGGGGCCCAGGATGCAATTCTTCGTCGAGGCGAAGCCACCCGCCAGCCAGGCGTCGGCCAACACGACGACACCGGCATCATTGATGATCTTCTTGATATCTTCCATGAACGGCGAGTTGTTGAGACGCAGGGCATGGTCGTGGTTCTTAACCAGGCCGGGCATCAGCGTGGCACTGAACTGCGGGTGACGGCCGCTGGCGTAGTCCAACGGAAAGGCGGAGATGTCGAGTTGCCCCCGCACCATGGCGTTCCACTGCTCCGTGGGCTTGAACAGCGACGCGCCGGGATAGACCTGGATCTCCAGGCCGACATTGGCGGCAGCCGCTTCGCGCGCGATGATCTGCACCATCTCGTCGCGCGCATCGCCCTTGCCGCCCGGAAATTGGTGCGAGGCTTTCAGTTTCACGTCGGCGGCCGCGGCCGAGCCAGCCATGGCGACGGCCACCACCACGGCGGTCGTGGAAATCAGCTTACGTATCGTCTTGGACATTGCAGGTTCCTCCCGTTTGCTTGTTCTTTGCCCGCACCCCGCAGCGGGCGCAGACCTCTTGTTCTGATCAAAAACACTAACGCCACCTCACGGACCTGTCCAGCCTTGCATACAATTTCAGTCGAAGTGCATGCTTGCGGGACTATTTTGCATGCGCATATACTTCGCTCATGAAAGTCAAAGCGGCATTGCTGGCCCAGGACCTGCGCGACCGTCTGGAAGAGGAGATCCTCTCCGGGCAGCGCTCCCCTGGGTCTCGCCTCGACGAAAGCAAGCTGGCTCAGCACTTCGGCGTGTCCCGCACGCCGGTGCGCGAAGCCCTCAGGGAGCTCGCCGCGGCCGATCTCATCGTGCTGCGGCCGCGCCAGGGCGCCGTGGTGGCCACCGTGACGGTAACGCAACTGCTGCATATGTTCGAGGTCATGGCCGAGCTGGAATCCTTCTGCGCACGGCTGGCCGCGCGGCGCATGACGGACGAGGAGCGCCGCCAACTGGCCGCGGTTCACGAGGATTGCCGGACGTTTGCCGAGCAGGGCGCGGTACACGCCTACTATGACGCCAACCGCCGCTTCCACGAGGTGATCTACGCGGGCTCGCACAACACCTACCTGGAGGATACCACGCGCGGCATGCGCAACCGTCTCTCGCCCTACCGGCGCTTTCAGCTCAACCACCCTGGGCGAACCATGAAGTCCTGGACCGAGCATCGCTCCGTGGTCGAGGCCATCCTGAACGGCGATGCGGAAGCTGCCGCCACGGCGATGTCGCATCACGTGACCATCCAGGGCGACGTCTTCAGCGACCTGATCTCCGCCCTGCCGGCATCCTATGTTCACGCCATGACCGCCTAGGCGAGGATCCGGCGCCAAAGCCAGATTGCATCCATGACCAATCTCTACGACCTGCTCCGACAGCATTTCCCCGCCGATGGCCATCGAACCGCCCTCGAGACGCCGGACGGACAGCGCATGCGCTATGCCGACCTGGAGACCGGCTCCGGGCGCATCGCGCGCCTGCTGATGGACTGCGGCGTGGAGCCCGGCGACCGGGTGGCCGCGCAGATCGAGAAGTCGCCGGAAGCGCTGCTGCTCTATCTCGCGGTGCTGCGTTGCGGCGCCGTCTACCTGCCCCTCAACACCGCCTATAAGGGCGCCGAAGTCGCCTACTTCCTGAGCGATGCCGAACCGCGGGTGCTGGTCTGCACCCCGGAAAACGAAGCCGTTCTCGGCGATGCTGCCCGCAAGACCGGGGTCGGCTCGCTGTTGACCCTCGGCGAGGCCGGCAACGGCAGCCTGGTGGAACGCAGCCGGGGCCTCGATCCGCAGGTCGGCATCGTGGCGCGGGACGGCGACGACCTGGCGGCAATCCTCTATACCAGCGGCACCACGGGTCGTTCCAAAGGCGCCATGCTGAGCCATGCGAACCTCGGCTCCAACTCGCTGACGCTGCGCGACTATTGGGGCTTCACCGGCGACGACGTGCTGATCCACGCCTTGCCGATCTTCCATACCCACGGCCTCTTCGTTGCGACCCATTGCGCCCTGCTGAGCGGCAGCCGCATGTTGTTCCTCAACCGCTTCGACGCCGATGCGGTGCTCGATCTCATGCCGCGCGCCACCGTGCTGATGGGCGTGCCGACCTTCTACACCCGTCTGCTGCAAAATCCGGCGCTGACGAAGGAATCGACCCGGCAGATGCGGCTGTTCATTTCCGGCTCGGCGCCGCTGCTGGCCGACACCTTCGAGGCGTTCGAAGCGCGCACCGGCCATGCCATCCTCGAACGCTACGGCATGACCGAAACGACGATGATCACTTCAAATCCGCTGGTGGGAAAGCGCATCGCCGGGACGGTCGGCTTCGCGTTGCCTAGCATCGACGTTCGCATCGCCGATGAGGAGGGCAGGCCCCTGCCCCAAGGCGAAGTCGGCGTGCTCGAGGTGAAGGGTCCCAACGTCTTCCGCGGCTATTGGCGGCAACCTGAGAAAACGGCAACGGAGTTCCGCAGCGATGGCTTCTTCGTCACGGGCGACGTGGCGATGATCGATGAAGGCGGCTACATCCACATCGTCGGCCGTGCCAAGGATCTCATCATCTCCGGCGGCTTCAACGTCTATCCGAAGGAGATCGAACTCTGCATCGACCAGATTGAGGGCGTGCAGGAGTCGGCCGTGATCGGCGTGCCCCACCCCGACTTCGGCGAAGCGGTGGTGGCCGTCGTGAAGCGCGGCGGCGGCCAACCGGAGGTGACCGCCGAAGCCATACAGGCGGCCGCCAAGGCGGAGCTCGCCAACTTCAAGGTGCCGAAGAAAGTCTTCTTCGTCGACGAGCTGCCGCGCAACACCATGGGCAAGATCCAGAAAAATCTGCTGCGCGACCGCTTCAAGGACAGCTTCAGCTCGGCCGCCTGAAGGTGTCTCGGCAGCCTGCCAGGCAGTGGACCCTTGTGCCACGGCATCTGGCAGTCAGGACCTGATTTCCTCCAGACGCTGCGCCCCTCTCCATCCGGCAGCATGTGGGTGCCGGCCAGCGCCGGCCCGAGCGGAATGAGCCATCGCAGGAAGAGCGCCTTATTTTGCCGCGATGGCCCTCTCCTTCACCTGAAGGAAATGTTCTATCAAGGATTTAGCGCGCATCCTGCGTGCCCGTGGCTCGGCCAAAAGGCCACAAGCTCCGACAGTGCAAAGGCGGTATAAGAAGGCATGACAGCGATTCGGCGCGTAGTACTGATCGTCCTTGGTGGACTCCTCGTCATTGCCATCACAGTCGCCGGGGGCGGATACCTCTGGCTGCGCGGCTCGCTGCCGAAAATCGATGGTGAGATTCGCATCGCCGCGCTGGAAGAACCGGTAACCGTGCGCCGTAACAGCGACGGCATGGTGAGGATCCAGGCGGCCAACGAACTCGATCTCTACCGCGCCCTTGGGCTCGTCCATGCCCAGGAACGCCTGTGGCAGATGGACTTCATGCGCCGCACCGCCTCCGGACGCCTGTCGGAGGTGATGGGCCCGTCAACCCTCAGTCTCGATCGTTTCTTCAGGACTCTCGGCTTCCGCCAACTGGCAGAGGCCAACCTGCAGCACCTTTCGGAAGAGACCAAGGCCGCCCTCCAGGCCTATGCTGAAGGGGTCAACGCCTTCCTGGCCGTCCGCTCCGGACCGCTTCCCCCGGAATTTCAGATCCTGCGCTATGAGCCGGAACCCTGGAGCCCGGCCGACTCCCTGCTCTGGGGGCGGCTCATGGCGCTCAGGCTATCGGAGAACTGGCGCGACGAGTTGAGCCGCGCCCGTCTGGGCGGGCGCTTCCCTCCGCAGCAGATCGCCGAGCTCTGGCCGAGTTATCCGGCCGACGCACCGGTCACCCTCGCCGAGGCCAGCAGCCTGATCGATGACGCCGTGGCCACGCAACTGGCCAATCTGCTACCGCCGTCGCTGCAACCCTCAGGCGCCTCCAACATCTGG
>WHTV01000154.1 GCA_009377535.1 Kiloniellaceae bacterium | reverse complement strand
CCAGCCTCCAGCGTGCAGAGTCCTGCGCAGGTACGAGAGAGCATTCATGGTTGTGACATGGACGAAGGTCCGCGATTACACCGACATCATCCACTAGAGCTCCGGGACGGGCATCGCGAAGGTGACGATCAACCGGCCCGAGGTGCGCAACGCCTTCCGACCTCAGACCGTGAGCGAGCTGCAGCAAGCCTTCGCTAAAGCTCACGCGGACGATTCGATCGGCGTCGTCGTGCTTACGGGCGCCGGCGACAAGGCCTTTTGCTCCGGCGGCGACCAGAAGGTGCGCGGCGAAGGCGGCTACGTCGGCGGCGACGGGGTGCCGCGGCTCAACGTGCTGGAGCTGCAGCGGCAGATCCGGACGCTGCCGAAGCCGGTGATCGCCATGGTGGCGGGCTACGCCATCGGCGGCGGGCATGTGCTGCACGTGGTCTGCGACCTGACGATCGCGGCCGACAACGCCGTCTTCGGCCAGACGGGGCCGAAGGTCGGCAGCTTCGATGCCGGCTACGGGGCGAGCATGCTGGCGCGCATCGTCGGCCACAAGAAAGCGCGGGAGATCTGGTACCTCTGCCGTCAGTACAACGCCGAGCAGGCGCTGGAGATGGGGCTGGTCAACGCCGTGGTGCCCCTAGAGCGGTTGGAAGAGGAGACGGTCGCCTGGTGCCGGGAGATTCTGGAGAAGAGCCCGACGGCGCTGCGCTTCCTCAAGGCCGCCTTCAACGCCGATACGGACGGCGCGGCAGGCTTGCAGCAGCTGGCCGGCGACGCGACGCTGCTCTACTACCTGACGGAGGAGGCCAAGGAAGGCCGCAACGCCTTCGTCGAGAAGCGGAAGCCGGACTTCAGCAAGTTCCCGCGCTTCCCCTAGCGACGCGATGCCGAGACAGCTCGTCGTGGTGACGGGGCCGATAGCCAGCGGCAAGACGACCGTGGCCTTCCGACTGGCCGCGCTGGCGCGTGAGCGAGGCGCACGAGCGGCAGCAATCGACATCGACCTCGTAGTCGAGATGATCATGGGGAAGGACTGGGCTCGGGTTAGCGTCGCGCGCGAGATCACTTCCGGCATAGCCGAAACGTTGTTCGCCGACGGCGTCGAATTCGTCTTTGTGGCAGGAACTTCACTTTCATACGGGGAACGAGATCAGCTGTTACGCGGCTTCGCAATCCAGCCGCCAGCGATCTTCGTCCTGCTGCGCGTATCGCTAGAAGAATCCATTCAGCGCGCTCAAGCAGACCCGGAGCGAGTCTCCACGAAGGACCCGGCCGTCGTAGCCAAGCATTACGAGAGGATTCATTGGGACGAAGTGCCTCAGCAGGACATCGATATCGACACCGACGGGCTGTCCCTGGACGAGGTTGTCGCTGCCGTCGCGGAGCAGGTGTTGGGATGAGGATCGCCCGCATCGTCGTGACGCGGTTCCGGCTGCCTTTTCGCGAGGCCTATGTCACGGCGGCGGGCAGCGCCACGCACCGCGAGGGGTTCATCGTGCGGATTGAGACGGATGGCGGGCTGCGAGGCGTTGGCGAGGGGGCGCTGCTGCCGCACGAGACGCAGGGCGTCGAGGCGCTGGGAGAGAGGATGCGGGCGCTGGCGCAGGGCGTCGCCGGTCTTGCCATCGAGGACTTTTTCACGCTGGACGGCAGCGGCGCGGCGGATGTCGAAGCGGTAGCCTGGGCGCCGATCTCGATCGCGGCCTGGGACCTGGCGGGACGGCTGCACGGGGTACCGCTCTCGCGGCTGCTGGACCCGGACGCGAGCGGCCGGGTGGCGGTCAACGCGCTGATCGGCGGCGGCGACGTGGCGGCGGTGACGAAATCGGCGCTGGCGGCGCGCAAGGCAGGCTACGGGACCGTGAAGCTGAAGGTCGGGCTGGCGAAAACCGTCGAGGAGGAGCGGCTGCGGGTCGCGGCCTGCCGGCTGGCGTTGGGTACGGACGTGAGGCTGCGGCTGGACGCCAACGGGGCCTGGGGCGAGCAACAGGCAATCGAGACGCTGCGGGCGCTGGCGAGCTATGACATCGAGTACGTGGAGCAGCCGGTGGCGCCGGGCGGCCTGGAGACGCTACGCCGAGTGCGGGAGGCGTCGCCGGTGCGGATTGCGGCGGATGAGGACGTGACGGACCGGGCTTCGGCGGAGCGGGTGCTGAAGGCGGGGGCGGCGGACGCGCTAATCGTTAAGCCGCTGCAGTCCGGTGGCGTGGTGCTGAGCTGCATGATCGCGACGGCGGCAGCGGCGGAATCGGTGAGTGTGACCTTTACGACGAGCATCGATAGCGGCATCGGCACGGCGGCGGCGCTGCAGCTGGCGGCGGCGAACGGCGCCGGCCGGCACGGGCTATCGACGTTGTCGCTGCTGGAGGACGATCTGATCGCCGAGGGCCTGCCAATCGAGGGCGGGATGATGCGGCTGCCGGAGACGCCGGGCCTCGGCGTGGAGCTGGATGAGGCGGCGCTGGGGCGCTACGCGGTTGGGGAGTGGGAGATCAAGGCTTGAACCCGCCGGCCGGAAACTCGACGCCGGATTGGCTGCGACAACGGGCGCAGTCGACGCCGGAGCGCGTTGCGTTGATCAGCGCTGACGGCAGCCTGACGTTCCGGGAGCTGGATCAGGCCGTCGATGAGATGACGAGTGAGCTGGCGGTGATGGGCGTAAAGGCAGGCGGCGTGGTGGCGGTGCTGTCGTGGAATAGCGCTCCGTTTGTCGCCGTCGTCCACGCGGCGGCGCGGCTGGGTGCGGTGCTGCTGCCGCTAAACGCCCGGCTATCGGCGGACGAGCTCGGCTGGCAGATCAAGGACGCTGGGGCGGCGTTTCTGCTTCATGACGAGGCGAACACGATGGTAGCTGAGGGGTTGGCGGCGGTAGCCGGGAGGCCGCTGAAGCTCCTGGGGCTTGGCTCACCCTTCGAGGGCCTCAGGATGAGCGGGGTTCGAGCGGTGAGCGATTCGTCAATGACGGCGAGGAGGCAGAGGACTGAGAGGCGGTTTGACCTGAGCGAGGTCCAGACCATCCTCTACACGTCCGGGACGACGGGGCGGGCGAAGGGGGCGATGCTGACCTACGGCAACCACCTCTGGAGCGCCGTAGGGTCGGCGTTGAACCTGGGAGTGCAGACGGACGACCGCTGGCTGGCCTGCTTGCCGCTGTTCCACGCCGGTGGGCTCTCGATCCTGCACCGCAGCGTGATCTACGGCATTGGCTGCGTGCTGCACGAGTCGTTTGAGCCGGCGAGGGTCAACAAGGCGATCGATGAGGATGGCGTCACCATTGTCTCGGTGGTGGCGCTAATGCTGGAGCAGATGCTGGACGAGCGCGGCGAGAATCCGTACCCAGCCTCGCTGCGATGCGTGCTGCTGGGAGGCGGGCCGGCGCCGCGGCCGCTGCTGGAGCGCTGCGCGGCGCTGGGGGTGCCGGTGGTTCAGACCTACGGCCTGACCGAGACGGCCTCGCAAGCGACGACGCTGGCGCCGGAGGAGGCGCTGTCGAAGTTGGGGTCGGCCGGCAAGCCGCTGTTCGGGACCGAGGTGAGGGTCTTGAGAGACGACGGCGCGGAGGCTGGGCCGGAGGAGCCGGGAGAGATCGTCGTGCGGGGGCCGGCGGTGACCGTGGGGTATCTGGGCCAGCCCAAAGCAACGTCGAGGGCGCTGCGCGGGGGCTGGCTGCATACCGGCGACATCGGCTATCTGGATGCGGAGGGGTACCTATACGTGCTGGACCGCCGCGACGACCTGATCATCTCCGGCGGCGAGAACGTCTACCCGGCGGAGGTCGAGGCGGCGCTGCAGTCGCATCCGGCGGTGGCGGAGGCGGGCGTGATCGGCGTGGCGGACGAGCGCTGGGGACAGGCGCCGCTGGCGGTGGTGGTGGCGCGCAAAGGCGTCGTTGTTAGCGACGAGGAGCTGCTATCGTTTTGCCGCGAGCGGCTGGCGGGGTACAAGACACCGAAGCGCATCGTCTTAGCGGAGGCGCTGGCGAGGACGGCGGCGGGGAAGCTGATGCGGGGGGAGCTACGCCAGCGCTACGGATGAGGATTGGTCAGCCATAGGCGTGGGGTTCGTCGCCTCGCGGGGATCACCCTCACCCTACCCTCTCCCTCGGAGGGAGAGGAACTAGTCAGTTTTGGCTTCGAGAACAGAGGAATAGTCAAGACCTGTGGATCGGCGTTTCAACTGACCGACCTCCGGAACGTCAGGCCGGCCAATGTGGTGAAATGGTGCGCAAGTGACCAAGTATCCAGGGCAGCGACGCCAGGCGCGTGCGCGGCGTGGGGATGGTGACAGCCAGAGAGGCAGCGACATGTCCAGCGCGCAGTTGTATGACACCATCGGAGCCACTTACACCGTGACGCGGCGCACCGAGCCGCGGATCGCCGCAAGGATCTGGGCTGCGCTCGGCGATGCGCGGACGGTATTGAATGTCGGGGCTGGCACCGGC
>WHTV01000153.1 GCA_009377535.1 Kiloniellaceae bacterium | reverse complement strand
CCGACTTCCTCGATCCACGGCTGCTGATGAACGACCTGCGGACGCTGCAGATGGAGGCCGACTAGGCAAGTCCTAGGCCCGCGGCGTCTTGGCCTTCACGCCCTTTCCCTGACATCGAACGGCGTTAGCGTCGCCGCGCTGGCGAGCGGCGAAGACCACCCAGGACTGGTCGCTCGCGGGTGTGCGCAACGAACTGAGGTTCAGCGGCACGATCTAATTTTCGCCCAATTGTGCGCGATAATCGTCCCAGCCTTAGGAACAAACGAGCCGTCGATGTTTTCAGAAGTTAGGTGGAGGCTTATCAGCGCGATCACCGCGGGCGTGATGCTCATTGCTGTTCACGCATTTGAATGGTCGATCGTGGATCGGATTACACCATTTCTCTACCTGCCATTGGCTGGCGTTGTCTGGTGGGTGGTTATCGGGGTAGGACTGGCGAGCCTGACGTGTTTGACAAAGATCAGAGCTATCGGCATTCGCTCGTTCGTTCCGACAGCCGTTGTTGCGTTGAGTGTCTTGATCGTAGTGCTTGTGCCGTTTACCGACCTATGGCTGAAGCTTGACTATTCTCTCTATAGGAAGGAACGCAATGAAATCGTTCAAAAAATACTTGGTGGCGATCTAACATCGAATGTGAGCTACAACGCCAAACTCATCGCTCTCGGCGACACCTATCCGCTTGTTTCAATGGGCGGAAACGAAGTTGTTGTGGAAGAGCATAACGGCAATATGTACATCTTATTTTATACCTTTCGTGGTAAGCGGTGCCCACGCCCCATAGGATTGGTCGTTGACGGGGGGCACGACCGGATGGTTGGCCGGCCAGTCGCCAGTTTGGTTGCAACAAAATTTGCAATGTTTGTTGAATGCGATGGCCGAGGATTGGCCAGTCAGGCGTGCTCAGGCCGCGGGTTGGGCGGTCTTCGCGAAGTTCCAGGGCGATGACGTAAAGGTAAGCGTCCGGCGAGAGAATTCGGCTTGTTTCAGTTCAAGCAGCAGTTCTTGAACTTTTTGCCGGAGCCGCAGGGACATGGTTCGTTGCGGCCCACCTTGGGATGGCTGTCCTTGGCCGAGGCAAGCATCGGTCCGGCCTGAGCGAGCCTGGCCCGGTGGAGGATTTCCACGGCATGCGGGATCATGTCCGGCGCCAACTCTTCGAGTTCCTCGTCAATCTCCAGGGCCTGCAACTCAGTCGGTGCCGTCGAGGCGATTTCATAGAGACGGGAGAGGCTGAACACGGCCGTCTGCAGGTCATCGTCGTCACCGGCGCTAAACGCCAGCCACGCTTCGGGACGCAGCAGCACCGCCCGCCAGAAGCCCTCGATCCAGGTCTCCCACAGAACACTGTCGCCGGCATCGATGTCGTAGAGGGGACGATACCGGCCCCGCTCCAATCCGCGGACGATGTCGTTGTAGTGCCCCATGATCAGGTTGATGATGGCCTGCGCCTGGTGCTCGTCCTCGAACACCGGGCCGTCTTCTCCCCAAACGACCGGCATCCATTCACTGGGCATGATCAGCTCGGGGCAGACGATCAGCCCCGCCAGAAAGCCGTCGAGTTCGCTCAGCAGCATGGCTTCGTCGCCGACGGCATCGCTGAGCAGGAAGTCGTCCAGTTGCCGGAGTTTCTTCGAGAGGCCGGTGTTCATGCGTCGTCCCAGTTCCAGGGCAGCAGCTCGTCGATGCGCGACTGCGGATGGCCGGCGGCGATCGCCTCGAGCGTCGCCTTCATGTAGGCGAAGGGCTCGACCCCGTTCAGCTTGCAGGTCGCGATCAGCGACGCCAGCCGGGCCCAGCCGCGCGCACCTTCGTCATGCCCGGCGAACAACGCATTCTTTCTCGTAAGGGCCAGCGGGCGGATCAGGTTCTCGACCGGATTGGTATCCATCTCGACCCGGCCGTCGTCGAGGAACACGCGCAGCCCCTCCCAGTGGTTCACCAGGTACCCGAGCGCCACGCCCATGGCGGACTTCCGCGACAGCCGATCGCGCTGTGCGTGGATCCAGATCCCGAGCTCCTCGACCAGCGGTCGCGATCGCTGCTGGCGCACTGCCCGCCGCTCCGCGGCCGGCTGGCCCCGGATCTCCTTCTCGACCCCATAGAGCTGGGCGATCCGCCGCAGCACTTCGTCGGCGATCGGCGAGCCGTTCTGGGGCGTCGCCTTGATGATCTCGCGTCGGGCATGGCTCCAGCAGTGGGCCAGCACGAGCGGCGGGCCACCCCGACGCCCTGGCAAGGTCAGCCGGCGGTAGCCGGCATAGCCGTCGACCTGCAGGATCCCGTCGAACCCTTCCAGAATCCCCTCTGCATGGATCCCGCCGCGACCCGGCGCGTAGTGGAACACCACGCCAGGCGGATCGGCTCCGCCCCATGACCGGTCGTCGCGTGCCAGCGCCCACAGATACCCGGTCTTGGTCTTGCCGCGGCCGGGATCCAGAACCGGCGCGGTCGTCTCGTCCATGAACAGCTTGCTCGAACGCTTCAGAATCTCGGCCATGCGGTCGATGATCGGAGCAACGTGGTAGGAGACCTTGCCCGCCCAGCCGGGCAGTGCCGAGCGATCCACCGGCACACCATGGCGCGCGAACTCCTGCCATTGCCGATAGAACGGTTTGTGCTCGGAGAACTTCTCCACGACGACGTGGGCGAGAAGGCCTTCGGTCGGCAGACCACCCTCGATCAGGCGCGCCGGCGCCTTGGCCTGCACTACCCCGGCATTGCCCTTCGCGCAGGCGTAGCGCGGCAACACCGTCACCACGACCTGGTACCGGGCCCGGACCAGGTCGAGCCGCTGATACCGGTCCTCGCCGATCCGGACCATGTCGCCGCAGCCGCACGGACATGCCAGGCTGTCCGGCTCGATCACCTGTTCGACCCGCGGGAACTCCTTCGGCAGCGCGATCAACGTACCGGTCCGGCGTGACTTGCTCTCCCGGCGCCGTCCCGCATCACGGACATCCAGAGCCTCGCGAACCTCCGCGATCGCGACCTCGATATCTTCCAGCGCCAAGGCCAGCTGGTCCGCGTCCAGCTTCTCCGAGCGCGGGCCGAACTTCGCACGCTTGAACTCCTGCACCAACTGTTCGAGACGGGCGACCAGCGCCTTCTGATCGGCGAGCTCAGCCTCTACATGCCGGCGGGCTGCACGCTCCATCTCAAGCGCTTCGCTCTGCCGAGCCAGGGCCTCTGCCTGCGCTTCGACGGCCCGCCGGAGATCCGGCGGGAGCTCGTCGAGACGTGCAAGATCAAAGGCTTGATGCATGCCCGCAGTATACTCGAGATCAGCCCTCCCCGACAGGCGGGACCGCCGCCGCAGGACGGGATGATTCAATTCGCCGCAGCTGGCCCGCGCACCCGGCGCGCCGTCACCCGTCGCCAGTCGAGCCCCTCGAACAAGGCCTCGAACTGCGCCGGCGACAGCCGCATCACCCCGTCGCGTACCTGCGGCCAGACGAACTTGCCGGCCTCCAGGCGCTTGTAGGTCAGCACCAGCCCGGTGCCGTCCCACACCAGAATCTTCAATCGGTCGCCGCGGCGCGACCGGAACACCACCGTCAGCCCGGAGTGCGGGTCGAGCCCCAGTTCCTTCTCCACCGTCGCCGCCAAGCCGTCGTGGCCGCGCCGGAAGTCGACCGGCCGCGTCGCCATCACGATCGGCGTGCGTTGACCCGGCACGATCACAGTCGCGCTCCGACCGCCACGGCGATCTCCGCCACCCGCGCCGCCGCAGTCGACGCCGGCAGCCGAACCAGCACAGTGCCCGCCACGATCTCGATCCGCTCGTCCAGGCCAGCGGTGGGCCGCGCCGTGTCTCGGTCACGCCGCTCCAGCGAGGCGGCCTCCTCGGATGACTCGACCGGTGCTTCAACCTCCACCGACACCAGGCCCAGATCATCCGCGCCGACGGCCTCCCCAGGCAGCGCCAGCAATCCCTCCCGGGCTGCCCGACGCCACGTCGTCAGCTGCTGTCCCGTCACCCGATACCGGCGAGCCACATCGCAAACCCGCGCACCAGGCGCAAAGCTCTCTGCTACAATCCGGCCCTTCAGAGCCTCCGGCCAACGCCGCCGACCCGACGGTCCTTCCAGCACCTCCATGCGACCGCCAAAGCCTGGCATCGCGACGCTACACTCTTCGCCATCACAAAAATCGGCCGCCATCCCGTTCTCCTGCTCACGCACACGCGTAACCTTGAACACTACGGCGGTCGGCCTCAATCAGCCAGACAATGGGCTCTGAGCATCGCTTACCTTTCGTGGCGTGTTGGATAACTATTCTGGATTTCTCTACATATCGGGCGGCGGATCGCCATCATTGTTTTCCGACCTCAATGAACAAGCGACCACCCAAATCATATCTTTGGAAGAAGACTGGTACTATGCCTCTCATCACTAGCCGGGCCAGCAGCGCAGGCAACCGAGTGCGTCACGCTTTCGGCTCGGCGCTTCATATTGGTGTGAGGCGAACAGCATGGTCCGGCGTGGTCAAATCCTGGTACGACACCTCTGAGCGTTAGGCTCGCGGCGTCTCCGCCTTCACGCCTTCCTCGGCGAGGCTGAAGGGTGCAGGCGTCGCGGCGCCGGCGATGGGCGAGGAGACGTCGGCAATGCCCCAGCACTGGCCGCTCTTGGGGTCACGCGACACGCCCGAGGGG
>WHTV01000152.1 GCA_009377535.1 Kiloniellaceae bacterium | reverse complement strand
GGCGCGCCGCTCGCCTTCGGCGTTTTCAACGGCTTCCTGCCCTGCCCGCTGGTCTACGCCTTCCTCGCCCACACCGCCGCCGTCTGCCTCAGCGACCCCGGCCGTGCCGTGGCCACCGGCGCCCTCACCATGGCGGCCTTCGGCCTCGGCACATTCCCGGCGCTGCTGCTCGTGGCCGGCCTGAGCCGGGCGCTGCAACCGCTGTGGCGGCGACGCGGCGTGCAGCTGGCGGGCGCCTTCATTGTGCTGCTCGGGCTCGTCACTATCCTGCGCGGCGCCCTGCCGGCGGGGGACCACCTCGTGCACGCCGCCCTTGCCGAGGACGGCGCCACCGTCGGTGCGGGCTTCCAGCTGCGCAAGGGCGTCGGCGGCCCCTTCGCGCTGGTCGACCACCACGGCCGCGCCGTCACCGAGGCCAACTTCCGCGGCCGCTTCCTGCTGATCTACTTCGGCTACACCTCCTGCCCCGACGTCTGCCCGACGGAGCTCTCCAAGATGGCTACGGCGCTTGACTCCCTGGGCGCCCTGGCCGCGGAGGTGCAGCCGCTTTTCATCACCGTCGACCCCGCGCGCGACAGCATCGAGGCGTTGGCCGACTACGTGGCGCGCTTCCATCCCCGCCTGCTCGGCCTCACCGGCAGCCCGGAACAGATCGCCCGCGCCGCGACCGCCTTCGGCGTCCACGCCAGCCGGTCGTCCGAGGCAGAGGACGGCGGCTACTTCATGAACCACAGCCTGCTCACCTTCCTGATGGGCCGCGACGGGCACCACCTGGAGACCTTCCTCGCGGGGACCGCGGCAGAGGCCATGGCGGCGCGCATCCGCCGCCACGTCGAGTTCGACTTCGTGAAAGACTTCCTGCTGCGCCCGGCCGAACTCTCGCCTGCCTATCAGGCCTTCGCGGCGGGCGACCATGCCGCCGCGGTCGCGGCCTATCAACGCGAGGCCGACAGGGGCAACGTCGCCGCGCAAAACAACCTTGGTATCCTCTACGAGGTCGGGGCGGGCGTGGCAGCCGACGCGGACGCCGCGGCGGCCTGGTACCGGCGGGCGGCCGAGCAGGGACTGCCCATGGGGCAGTACAACCTCGGCATCCTCTACGGCACGGGGCCGCCGGAAACCCGCGACAGGGTGCAGGCCTATGCCTGGCTGACACTCGCCGAGGCGCAGGGACTCGACCTCGCCGTTCCGGCACGCCGGGCGATCGGCGGGCGCATGACCGCCGCGCAGGTCGCCGAGGCCGAGGGCCTCGCGCGCCGCTGGCAGCGAGCCGCGCCATGACCGCGCTAGATCGGGCGCTGTTCCCGGCGGCGGCAGCGCACGACAGCGCCGCGGCCTGCAGCCACTGCCTGCTGCCCGTCGGCCGCTTGGGGCAGCGGCGCAGCGTCAACGGCGAGGATCGCCTGTTCTGCTGCTACGGCTGCTGCATCGCCTACCAGGTGCGCCACGGCGTGAACGAGGAGCACGAGGCCGCCTGGCTGCTGGTGCGCTTCGGCGTCGGCGCTTTCCTCGCCATGAACATCATGCTGTTCAGCCTGCTGCTCTATTCCGGCAGCCTCGGCGTCGCCGACGGCGGGCTCCGGCAGGCCATCCACGTCCTGCTCGGCGTGCTCGCGACGGCAGTGCTGACCATCCTCGGCGAGCCGTTCCTGCGCGGCGCCTGGCGGGCGGCGCGCGAAGGCCACACCAGCGCCGACACGCTCGTCAGCCTGGGGGCGCTGGGCGCCTACGGCTATTCCATCCATGCCGTCGCCAGCGGGGCGGAGGCCGTGTACTTCGACACCGTCACCATGGTGCTGGTGCTGTTCACGCTGGGACGCACCCTGGAGGCGTTCGGGCGTGCACGAGCGCTGCGCAGCCTCGCCCCCCTGCTCGCCGCCGAGACGGCCAGCGCGACGGTCGTGGAAGGCGGTGTCGACCGCGTCCGGCCGGTGCGCGCCGTCGCGCCCGGCACGCTGGTGCGCCTGCACCCCGGCGAGCGGGTGCCGGTCGACGGTGTGGTCGTCGAAGGACAGTCGGACTGCGACGAGAGCGTGCTGACGGGCCAGTCCGAGCTGCGGGCGAAAGCCCCCGGCGCGACGGTCTTTGCCGGCAGCCTCAATGTCACCGGCCCGCTGCTGGTGCGTACGACCGCCGCGGGCGCGCAGTCCTGCTGGGGGCGCCACGCGCGCTTCGTGCGCGAGGCGCTCGGCCGCCGCAGCCTCACCAGCGAACTGGCCGACCGCGCCGCTGCAGTCTTCGTCCCTGCGGTGCTGCTGCTGGCCGGCGCCACCGTCCTCTACTGGAGCCGCCACCTGCCCGTCGCCGAGGCGGTGATGACCGGCCTCGCCGTCCTCGTGGTCGCCTGTCCCTGCGCCCTCGGCCTCGCCGCGCCAATCGCCACGGCGCTCGGCCTGGGCCGCGCCCTCGAGCGCGGCATCCTGCTGCGCGGCGGCAGCGTGCTGGAGCACCTAGCGCGGGTGCGCGGCGTCGCCTTCGACAAGACCGGTACTCTGACGCAAGGGGCGATGCGCCTCGTCGCCTGCCGACCGGTCGGCGCGCCGGAAGCGGAACTGCTGTGCCACGCCGCAGGTCTGGCGCAGGGCTCGGAGCACCCCGTCGCGCGAGCGACTCTGGCGGCGGCCGCGGCGCGTGGCGTGACGCCCGCGGTGGGGCGGCAACTGCGGGCGCATCCCGGCGAAGGCATCAGCGGCACCTTCGAAGGCGAGGAGGCAGCTATGGGCTCCGCCGCCTTCATGGCGCGCCTCGGATGGTCCCTGCCGTCCCGGATGCAGATGCAGGAGACCGACGGCCTTACCACCGTCTGCGTCGGCTGGGGTGGCGTGATGCGCGGGCTGCTGCTGTTCGAGGATCCGCCGCTGGCCGAGGCCCCTGCCCTGGTGGCGGCGCTGCGGCTGCGCGGCATTGCCAGTGCCCTTCTCAGCGGCGACCGGCCGGGGGCTGTCGGGCGCCTCGCCGAGGTGGCCGGCATCGCGACTTGGCGGGGCGGCCTGACACCCCTGGACAAGGTGGCCTTCCTGCAGGACTGGAGCCGGGCGTGCGGGCCGGTCGCCATGGTCGGCGACGGCCTTAACGACGGGCCGGTGCTGGCCGCGGCAACCGTCGGCATCGCGGTGGGCGGTGCCACCGACCTCGCGCGCGAGACCGCCGAGGTGCGGCTGCCGGAGGGACGCCTCGACGACCTGCCGTGGCTGATCGACCACGCGCGGCAAGTCCGGCGGAGCGTCCGCACGAATATTCTCTGGGCATTCGGCTACAACGCCATCGCGCTGACTTTGGCCGTCTGCGGACTGCTGCAGCCGATCCTCGCGGCCGCCCTCATGGCGGGCTCAAGCCTCGTGGTCGTCGCGAAATCCCTGCTGAGCGGCCGGAGCAGCAGCAGAACAGGAGAGGAGAGCTAGCATGTGCAAGCATCCGGCAGCGCTCGGGCTCCTGCTGTTGGCCGTCGCTGCGCTGCCGTCGACCGAGGCCCGCGCAGCAGGCGAAGGGGCGGCGGTCGCACCGCTCATCGAGACGGTCACCAGGGCTGCCGATCCGCTGGTGCGGGCCGCAGCCGCCGAACGCCTCGGCGCGCTCGATCCCGCCATCGAGCCAGTGGCCGAAGAAGTCGTGCCGGTGCTCATCGAGGCGCTCGGCTTCGACCTCGATTTTCCGGTACGTGGCCGCGCCGCCGAAGCCCTCGGCCACCTCGGGCCGCTCACCGCGGAGGTCGTGCCGGCGCTGACGGAGGCACTCGCCTGGGACACCCATCTGATGGTGCGTTGGCGCGCTGCCGAAGCGCTGGAGCGCATCGGCAGCCGGCAGCCGGAGGCCGCCGAAACGATTGCGCCGGACCTGATCACGGCGCTGCAAGGCGACCCCTATCCCGGTGTGCGCGCGCGGGCTGCCAGGGCACTCGGACGGCTCGGCCCAGCGAGCGCCCCTGTGCTACCGGCCCTGTTGGCCGCGTTCCGCAGCGACAGCCACGCGGGCGTCCGCTGGCAGGCCGCGGCGGCACTCGAAAGCGCCGCCGTTCACCACAGGGATGCCGGAGCGGCGGAGGTCGTGGGGCTACTGAAAGGAGCGCTGGCGGTGCTCGAGCGCGATCCTCATCCAGACATTCAGCGTAACGCCGCGGGCCTGCGCCACGCCATCCGGCAGCTTGAAGCGAAGAAAGGCGACGACGTCGGGCATTGACGGGGGCCGCCGTCGTTGAGAGTGCTGGGACGCGCTCGCCCCTTCAGCCACGCTGCGCGCTCCGGTTTTTGCCGAGCAGGGATCCTGAAGGCCCAGAAAGCAAAAATGCCACCCGGAGGGGTGGCTTTCGCTTCGTTGGTTGCAGGGGCCCGCAACCACCGAAACCGACACTCGCTTGCAGTGCCGGTTTGACTGCAGACTTTGGACTGCAGAGTCCCCTGCCCCGCAGGAAGGCGGCTATCTGACTGCGATTGTATTCGTCCCCGTCCGCTGTGCGTGGCAGAACGGACCAAAGCTAACTGGCAGCAAACTTCTGCCTGGTGCCACAAGCAGCCATTCAAGAGCGCAAGGGCCGACGCGTGCGAAATTTGGAGGACCCGGACAGAAGAACCAGGAAACCGCCGCTCAGCCGACGGCGATGAACAAACCAGTGCCGTCGCGTATGACCTGAAGCAGCAGCGTGCCCTTCACTTCCCCGGCCGCGTCGACGACCTCCCGCGGCGACATGACAGGCTTTTGATTAACGCTGACGATGACGTCGCCGGGCAGGAGGCCGGCGCCGGCGGCCCGGCTGTCTCCTTTTACTGCCAGGACGACCGCGCCTTCGGCGTGGCCGTAAAGCCGCGAACCCGGCTCGATCGTGCCGAGCGTCACGCCCGACAGGGCGGGAATGCTGCCGGGAACTTCCAATTCCTCCGGCATAGCCTCCGCAAGGCTTGCGATCGCATGCATCGCTCTGCCTTTGCGCAGGACGTCGATGACCACC
>WHTV01000151.1 GCA_009377535.1 Kiloniellaceae bacterium | reverse complement strand
ATCTCGCCGCTGCCTTCCGCCTAGTCGACCTGCACGGCTGGTCGGACCTGCTGGCGACGCACCTCTCGGCCCGCGTGCCGGGGCCGGAGGACCACTTCCTCATCAACCCCTTCGGGCTGATGTTCGACGAGATCACCGCCTCCAGCCTGGTCAAGGTCGACCAGGAGGCCAACATCCTCTCGCAGACCGACTACACCATCAATCCGGCCGGCTTCGTCATTCACGGCGCCATCCACATGGCGCGGCCCGACGTCGCCTGCGTGATCCACACCCACACCCGTGCCGGCGTCGGCGTCGCCACCCAGAAGAGCGGCCTGCTGCCGATCACCCAGCACGCCATGGCGGTGATCGCCCACGCGAGCTACCACGACTACCAGGGCATCGCCACCGATCTGGCCGAGCGGGAGAGCATCGTCGACGATCTCGGCGACAACAACGTGCTGATCCTGCGCAACCACGGCCTGCTGACCGTCGGCCGCACGGCGGGCGAGGCCTTCATGTGGATGTACCGCGCCGAGCGCGCCTGCTACATGCAGCTCTCCGCTCAACAGTCGGGCGCCGAGCTGAACCCGATTCCCGAGGAGGTGCAGCGCACCACCATCGAGCGCAACAGGTTCAACAACTCGGAAAAAGGCTACCGCCCGATCGGCAAGGTCGAGTGGCCGGCCCTGCGCCGCCGGCTGGACCGCCTCGATCCCTCCTACAAGGAGTGACGGCAGCGGCGGACCGCTTACCCGGTGCTGCGGTCCTTGCCGGCAAAAGCCCGCTCCATCGCCTCCACCGTCGGGAAGCTGCCGTCGACCAGGCCGGCGTCGAGCCCCTGCTCGGCACCCCAGGAAATCCGCCTGGCCGCCGCCTCGGCCATCATCGGCTCCATGCCGATGTCGCGCAGCATGGCCGAGGCCTCGCTCATCTCCGCCGCGCGGCGGGCGCCGTGCAGCGCAGTGCGCGAGGTCAGGTAGCAGGCGCGTTCCGGCCAGTCGAGACCCGGCAGGCTGGGCTGCAGCGACACCAGCACCCGCTCGGTGGCGCCGAAGTGGCTCGCCGCCGCCACGCATTCGAGGAACAAGGCTTCGACGCCCTTGATCATGATGGAGCGCAGCATCTTGGTGGCCGAAGCCGCGCCGAGGGTCTCGCCTCCGTTCTCCACGTTGAAGCCGAGCGCCGCGAGCTTCGCCGTCGCTTCGGCCACCTGCGCCCCGCAGAGCAGGATCGGCACCTTGTGGCGGTGCTTGGGGACCGGCGAGAGGATGGCGCCGTCGAGCACGTCGCAGCCGCTGGTCTCCAGCACCGCGGCCACGCGCTGCTTGGTGGCCGGCGCCGCCGAATTCAGATCGATGTAGAACTGGCCGGGCTTCAGATGCGCTGCCGCGCCCTCGGCCACCGCTACGGCGGCGTTCGCCACCACCGTCGAGAGCACGATGTCGCTGCCGGCCACCGCCGCGCCGAGGCTGTCATGCACCTGCGCCTGCAGCGCCGCCGCCTGGGCGCACAGCCCTTCGCCCCCCGCACCGGCGAAGCCGATGTCGTAGAGATGGATCGGCAGCGCAGGATGCGCCTCGCGCAGACCTGCCACCATGGCCTTTGCGGCCTCGCCGAATCCGATGAAGGTCAGTCCCCGGGGTTCGGATCCTTGCGGCTCTGTCATGCTGTCCTCCCTGGTTCCGGGCAGGATACTGCAGGGCCACAGGGGGAGCGAGTGGTCCCTCGCCGCTGGGCAAGCAATTCTGCGACGCCGTCATAAGAAACCGGATTCGTCGGACTGTGGACGCCATCGGCCGAGCAGCGGCTGCTTCCAGAATGGCGGTGCCGCGATGACATCGCGACTCCAGACGACTCCATTCAGCTTGCAAGCTGAACCGGGTCGTCGATGCAGGGCCAAGCTTGCGCGACTCGAGCGGGTCGAGCGACAATTGCGCCACAGTAAAGGCGATTAGCCGCAGATTGTTCTTTCAGCGATGCTCGATTGGATTCGGCAGGGTTCTCCACAATTGACCTTTCCGACAGACTTGGCGTATCAGTAGCTTTGCTTTTTGCCAGCATCCAGAAGGAACCTTTTACGATGGCCAAGACGCCCTCAAAGAAATCCACGACCAAAAAATCTCAAGGCAGCAAGAAAACGTCATCCAGCTACAAGGCAACCCCCGAAGGCGTGAAGGACCGTCAGCACCTGGTTGACGTGATCCAGTCCGGCACCGGTTGCACGGGCGTTGCGGCCCGGGAAACCATGACCGCGCTTCTTGGCACCATCACGTCGTCATTGAAGAAGAACCAGCGCCTCCAGTTGGCAGGCTTCGGCACCTTCATGGTCACCAAGCGCGCGGCCCGCAAAGGCGTGAACCCGCGCACCGGGCAGGCGATCAAGATCAAGGCATCCCGTTCAGTGCGTTTCAAGCCGGGCCGGACGCTGAAGGACGCGGTCTGATCGACTGCCGTTCCTCAAGGAACGTCGCAACGAAATTCCGGCAGCGCGCCAATGCGGACCGGCGGTGGCCTGACCGCCGTTAGCAGTCCCGCGAGCCGGAGCGGACCGGATGGATGACGGGGCAGGGCGTGCCGGCTCTGCCCCCGGGATCCGATGCATCGCCCCGTCGACCTGATCATCCGCGCAAGGGACACACCCAGCCCCCCTTTCATCCCCGCCCCCAGGCGCGGGCCGCTGCACCCTCAGATCGGTCGTCCACTCAGGACGTATCCTGGCCAAGCGAGCGCGAGCCGGGATCCCCCCCGATGGGCCAGGCGCCAGGCGGCACCAGGAACCTCGGCTCGGAAGCCGAGGGTGACGAAAGGAGAGGACGCACGGCCATCGCCAACCCACCGCCGTCATCTGCGGACTTGCTCCGCACATCCAGGGCAACCGCTCAGGCGGTAGCGATATGGGCCCTCGCATCAAGTGCGAGGGTGACGACTGGGGGGTGGCGCCGCCCTTGCGCGCCTCCCGTTCGGTAATCGCTAAGCCCACGGCTTTGCGACGGCCACATCAGATGTGCGAATCCAGCAGGACGGGTTGCGCCCGGCCGTCGGTCCAGATGTCAGGTAATCGGGGCCGTCGCCCTAGCCCGCATGTCGTGGTGCTTGACAACTTGTGCAGCTTCATGATGCGCTGTTGGTCGCGGGGTCGGCCGAACGGCATGGCTCGACGCAAGAATCTGCCCGGGGAAACGGCATGCGATCGGAACTCGGCCCCCGCGTCGCAGCCGCGCTCTGGCGACGCCAGATAGTTGAGATCTTGCGCGCTTGGCGCATGAGCGATGCTCATGCAGAGGTCGTTGCCGATGTGCTCCTGGCGGCCGATCTCATGGGCATCGATTCGCACGGGATGACCCTGCTCCCACTCTACGACCAGCAGATCCGGGACGGCGGCGCGACGCCGACGCCGAACATCAGCGTCGTGCACGACCGGGCGGCGGTGGCCCTGATCGACGGCGACTCGGGCTTCGGACACGTCCCGGCCATGCTGGCGGTCGAGCTGGCCGCGGAGCGTGCGGAAAAATTCGGCATTGCCGCCGTGGCGATCCGCAACTCCAATCACTACGGCGCGGCAGGCGTTTACGTGCGTCGCCTGGCCGAACAGGGATTGATCGGCATCTCGACCTCTTCGGTGTGGCGCGCGGCAATCGTGCCGACCAGGGGTCTTGAACCCAAGCTCGGCACCAATCCCATTGCCTTCGCCGCACCTTCGGCAGGCGGCAAACCTTTCCTGCTCGACATGGCGACGTCCAACGCGGCGATCGGCAAGCTGAAGCTGGCCCAGCGCGCCCAGGTCGACATTCCCGAAGGCTGGGCCCTGACGCGCGAGGGGACGCCCCAGCGCGATCCAAGCCTGGCGCTGCTCGACGCGCTCCTGGTGCCGCTCGGCGGCCACAAAGGATATGGGCTTGCGACCATGGTCGAAGTGCTGTCGAGCGCGCTCTCCGGCGCGGCGCTGACCCCGCTGCGCGGCACGCCCGGCCGGCGGCACGACGTGGGGCACTTCGTCATGGCGCTCGATCCGGCGATGATTCGCGGCTCGCGCGCCGAGTTCGCGGTCGATGTCGGCCGCATGACGGATGCACTGCGGGCGACGCCGCCGTCCAATCCCGAGTTCCCGGTCCTGGTGGCCGGCGATCCCGAATATGCCTGCGAGGCCGAACGCCTCTCGCATGGCATTCCGTTGTCTGCGAAGCTTGCCGTGCAATTGCGCGATATCGCAGAGCGGACGAATGCTGCCTTCCTGCTCGAGCCGGAACGCGCACCGACGTAAAACGAGGGCCCGGTAGAAGGGTCGATTGAAAAATGGGAGGAATGGAAATGAGAAAGAGCATCCTGACACTCGCGCTGGTCGCGGCCGGAGCAGCGCTTGCCGTTCCGGCTGAGGCGCAGCAGTTGCGTTTTATGACCGGCCCGCAAGGCGGTGCCTGGTATCCGCTGGGCGGCGCCATACAGGGCATGGCGTCCGATGCGCTCGGCGTCTCGATTCAGGTCCTCCCGGGCGGCGGCGTGGCAAATGTCCAGGGCGTGCAGAACGGCGATGCCGATCTCGGCTTCGGCAATTCCATTTCTACGGTTGATGCCGTCGAAGGCCGCGAGCCTTTCGAGGGCAAAGCGGACAACGTCTGCAACCTGGCGACGCTCTATCCGCAGTACTTCCAGATCGTGGTGAAGAAAGACAGCAGCATCGAGACGGTCAAGGACTTTGCCGGCAAGCGTCTGACCACCCAGCCCGTGGGCAACACGGCCGAGCAGGTGACGCGGGCCGTGCTGCAGGCGGCGGGCCTTGCCTACAAGGATCTGCAAGCGGTCGACTACGTTTCCTATTCGGACGGCGTTGCCCTGATGCAGGACAACAATTCCCAGATCCTCACGCTCGGCACGACCATTCCCTCGTCGGCCGTCATGGACCTGGCCAACAGCAGCGCCATCAAGCTGGTGCCGCTCGAGCAGGATTTCATCGAGAAGATGAAAACGGAGATCAATCCCGGCTATACCTCCATCACCATCCCGGCCGGAACCTATCCCGAGCAGGCCGAGGACGTGACCGCGGTCGGCTACGCCACCCATGTCGTCGCACGCTGCGATCTCGACGCGCAGATCGTCGAGGGTCTGCTCACCCAGATGTGGGAGAACCGCGCCGACCTCGCCACCATCGCCTCCGCGGTCAAGGACATGACGCTCGAAGCGATGGCGCAGGACGTCGGCGTTCCGATGCATGAAGGCGCCAAAGCCTTCTACGCGGCCAACGGCGTCGCGCAGTAAGGGCACTTTCCCGGGGGGCGGCCATGCGTGGCTTCCCCCCAGGCTTCTCTCGCCTGCCCCTAGCCCGGATTTCTCAAACTATGGTGGACGTCACGGAGGCGCATTTGCCGACA
>WHTV01000150.1 GCA_009377535.1 Kiloniellaceae bacterium | reverse complement strand
CTACAGTCTGCTGCTCGACCTGTTCATCGTCATTCAAACGATCCGCGTCATTCTCTGGCCGTCGGGAGCACGGTAGGGGGCTTGACTGCAGGATCATGGACAGCGGCGTCGTGAAGCTCGACAAGCGGAAGCGCACAGTGCGCCACCTCCTGCACGTCTTTGCGAGCTTCGGCTATGGCGGCGTGCCCATCCGTATCTGTGATGTGATCAACGGGCTGCCGCCGGGCTTCCGACACACGGTCGTTGCCCTCGATGGCTGCTTCGATGCGGGCAGGCGGCTCGCACCGGACGCTTTGGTCAGCTTCCGCCCGCTGATTCTTCCGAAATACAATCTGCTTCGCAGCTTGGTCCAGGTCAGGGATCTCGTGCGGGAGGAATCGCCGGACCTGTTGCTCACCTATAACTGGGGCGCGATCGAGCCCGCTCTGGCCAACCGTTTCTTCGGAGCCTGCGACCATATCCACTTCGAAAGCGGCTTCGGTGCAGAGGAGGGGGACGGCCAGCTTTGGCGTCGCAATCTGTTTCGGCGGCTTGCGCTTGCGCAGGCGCGAAAAGTGGTCGTGCCGTCGATGACGTTGATGAAGATTGCCGCCGAGGCCTGGTCGGTTCCGACTCCCAGGCTCCTTCAGATTCCGAACGGTGTCGATTTCCTGCGCTATAGCAGCGAGCCCGGCAAGCGGGACGACAGCCTGACGGTCGCCAAAGGCCCTGAGATCACAGTGATCGGCACAGTAGCCCCTTTGCGCCCGGAAAAAAATGTGGCGAGGCTTCTGCGCGCCTTTGCCGGTTTGCCGGAGCGCCATCGCTGCGCGCTGGTGATCGCAGGAGACGGCGTGGAGATGCAGAGGCTGCGGAAGCTTGCCGCGGAACTCGGGACAGCCGAGCAGACCTCCTTCCTTGGCCATGTCGACGACGTCCCCGCGGTTCTTCGCGGCATCGATGTTTTCGCGCTGTCTTCGGACACCGAACAGATGCCCAACAGCCTGCTCCAGGCGATGGCGGCCGGTCGGCCCGTGGCTGCGGTGGACGTGGGCGACGTCGCCCGCATCGTTGCTCCGGCGAACCGCCCGCTGGTGGTGCCGCGCGACGAAGAAGGAGCCCTTACAGCCGCGCTCGCCGTTCTTGTAGGCGACGCCGCGCGACGCCGGGAGGTCGGCCGTCTCAACCAGGAGCGCATCAAGATGCACTACAGCCTAGACGGCATGATCGCCGCCTATGGCGACCTGCTGGGCGCGGCGTGAGCCGAGCCGGTGGGGCCTTCGACCGACAGCGAGCGTTTGCGCATCTTGACCTTCACCACCCTCTATCCCAATGCCGTGAGACCGCAGTACAGCGTTTTTGTCGAGAACCGGCTGCGCCACTTGCTTGCCTCCGGAGAGGTTGCGATCCGGGTGCTGGCGCCCGTGCCCTATTTTCCCTTTCGCTCCAAGCGCTTCGGGATCTACGGTTCCTTTGCCAGGGTCCCTCGGCAGGACACCAGGTTCGGGATCGAGATCGACCATCCGCGCTACCTTGCCGTCCCCAAGCTCGGCATGAGCGCGGCACCTTTCCTGCTCTATGCCGGCGCGCGACGCGGCTTGCAGCGCCTCCTGCGCGCCGGACACCGCTTCGATCTCATCGACGCCCACTATTTCTATCCCGACGGCGTCGCCGCGGTGATGCTGGGGCGGGCCTTCGGCCTGCCGGTCACCATCACGGCGCGCGGGACCGACGTCAATCTGATCCCCGACTACGCGCTGCCCCGGCGGCTTATCCTGCAGGCGGCCCGGCAGGCGGACGGCGTGATCGCCGTGAGCAGCGCGCTGGCGGGCAAGCTGGCGAAGCTCGGCGTCGAGCGCGCGGGCATCACCGTGCTGCGCAACGGCGTGGATCCGCAGATGTTCCAGCCGGTCCCGCCCTTTGGCGCAGATGACGGGCGGCCGCCCCGGCCACTCGCCGTTTCGGTCGGCAACCTGGTTCCGTTGAAGGGGCACGATCTGGCGATCTCGGCGCTGCAGGAGCTTCCCGAACTCACCCTCTGGATCGTCGGCGCCGGCCCGGAACGCAGCCGCCTGGAGGCCCTGACGCAGAGGCTGGGCGTGGGGGAGCGCGTGCGCTTCCTCGGCGTGGTGCCGCACGAGCGCATGGCGGAAGTCTACAGTGCGGCGGACGTGCTCGTACTGGCCTCGGAACGGGAGGGCTGGCCCAACGTGTTGCTGGAGGCGATGGCCTGCGGTGCCAGGGTGGTGGCGACCAATGTCTCCGACGTGGTGGACCTGATCAACTCGCCGGTCGCCGGCGCCTGGGTGCGCGAACGCAGTGCCGGCAGCCTGGCTCAAGCTCTGCGAAAGGTGCTGGCGCAGCCTGTGGCGCCCGCGGAGACACGCGCGCACGCCCTGGGCTTTACCTGGGACGCCACAACCCGTGGCCAGATAGACTTGTTCAGGGAAATTTTGCGTAGACGCGGAGCAGATGGTTGTTAGACGGTAAGGAAAGTATCCTCTAAGGATAATGGGATGGCGAAGTGTCTTTCAGAGCTGCCAACCTTAGGCTTCTATTCCTTTGGTGGGGGCTATCCAGGGCCGGCAATTTTATGATAATCGGTTAGAGCAGGGCGACCGGAGTCAACTGGCGTGACTGAACTTTTCCAACTCTTCTTCCACTATCTGAACGCGCTCTGGAAGCGCCGCTGGATCGTCTTGCTCGGCGCCTGGGCCGTGGCCATCCCGGGCTGGCTGGTGGTGGCGACGATGCCGAGCATCTATCAATCCTCGAGCCGCATCTATGTCGACACCAGCAGCGTGCTGCAGCCGTTGCTGCGCGGAATCGCCGTGCAGAGCGATCTGCAGACGCAGGTCCAGCTGATGCAGCAGACCCTCCTGAGCCGCCCCAATCTCATGGAGGTCGCGCGCAAGACGGACTACGACCTGACGGTCAGAAGCGATTCCCAGATGGAGGGCCTGCTCGCCAGGCTGCAGAGCAAGACGACCGTGGCCGCCAGCCGGGAGGACGTTTTCTCGATCTCCTTCCAGGACAGCGATCCGCAGCGCGCCCGCAATGTCGTCCAGGCGCTGCTGGACATCTTTGTCGAAGGCAACCTCGGTCAAAGCCGTAACGATCTCAACACGGCGGAGGACTTCATCGATCGTCAGATCGCCGAGTACGAGGCACGTCTGGAGGAAGCGGAAGATCGCCTGGCGCGCTTCAAGCAGGAGAACATCGACGTCGTCCTCGGCGAGGGCAGCTACCTGGGCCGCGCGACCGCTGCCAACAACCTCAAGGCACGGCTCGAGCAGGATCTGGCGGTGGCCATAGCCCAGCGCGACCACCTGCGCAGCGAACTTGCCAGCATTCCCGAATCCCTGCCGACGGATCTTGTGAACACGGGGCCCCCCGACGATACCGAGTACCGCATCGTCGAGATCGAGGCGCAACTGCGCCAGCTGCTGTCCCACTACACGGAGAAGCACCCGGACGTCGTCGCGCTGCAGCGGCAGCTGGACTCGCTCATGGCCAAGCAGGAGGCGTCGCGGAAAGCCCTCGCGGAGACCGTCGACCCCGTCGGCGCCGAAGCCATCAAGACCGGGGCCTACGGCGAGCCCAACCCGATCCATGGCCAGATCAGGCTGCGCCTGATCGAGATCGAGACCGAGATCGAGAACGTCCGGCGGCGCGCGGCCACGGCACGCGCGGAAGCCGAGGCGCTGGCCGCCAAGGCCGAAGACGTGCCGCAGGTGGAGGCCGAGTTCCAACGGCTGAACCGGGACTACGGCATCATCAAGGCGCGGCACAACGAATTGCTGTCCAGGCGCGAGTCGGCGCGAATGTCGCTCAACCGCGATGCGGTCGGCCAGCAGGTGCAGTACCGCCTTATCGAGCCGCCGCTGGTTCCCAACCAGCCCATTGGTCCGAACCGCCCGCTGTTCCTTGTTGCGGTCCTTATTCTTTCGGTCTTCGCCGGGCTGGGCATCGCCCTGGCCCTGGTGATGCTGGATACCAGCTTCTCCTCGGTGGCCGAGCTTCGCGCCTACACCGGGATAAGCGTTCTGGGTGCCGTCAGTGACATGCGGCGGCGAGCCGTCAGGCGATTTGCCGATGTCGCGGTCCTGATGGCCGGTTTCGCCGCCCTGGTCGGGGCGCTCGGCCTTTTGCTCCTGGTCGAGCGCCAGTACGGCCTGGATACCGTCATCTCGGCGACCCTGGCGAACGACGTTTTCGACCAAGGCACCAAGCTCGTCGTTCAGACGGCGTCCGACGTCGTCGGTTGGATGCGCACCAAAATGCTGTCATAGGGAGCGACCCGACGCCATGGAGGACACCTCAAACGACGCCGGGAAGCCGTCCGGCCGCAGCGCGCGAAGCTCCCTCGTCGAACGGGCCGCGGAGAAGATGGTGGCCGCCCGCGGCAGAGCGCAGAAGGAAGCTGCCGAACCTGCCGCTGCGGCGGTCCCCTCGGCGACCGCGCAGCCGCAGCCGCTGCCGCAAGGGGCGCCCTTCGACGAAGTCCTGGTGGGCGACAAGCCGGCGGGCGCAGACCGGACGACCGGGCCCGCCCAGGCTGTCGACGAGTCGCTCCATGTGGCGGCCCTGGCGGGTGCCGACGGCACGGTCGAGGAGGCCGCCGCGCCGGAACAGCGCCGGCGCCGATCCAAGATGGTGAAGATCGAAACTGCCGGCCTTGCAGCGCGCGGCCTCCTGACGCCGGAGACCAAGCGCAATCGCACCCTCGAGGAGTTCCGCCTGATCAAGCGCATGGTGCTGAGCCGCCGGTGGGACGTTCGCGACGCGCCGGGCAATACGGTCATCGTGACCAGCGCCCTGCCTGCGGAAGGCAAGACGACGACGGCGATCAACCTCGCCATGTCGATTGCCGCCGAGGAAGACCTCCGCGTCCTGCTGATCGACGCCGACTTCATCAAGCCCGATGCCCTGCGTCAACTCGGGGTGAGCGCCGGTAAAGGGCTCATTGACGTGCTCCAGGACCCCCGCATGGACATCTCCGACGTGATGCTCCGGACGAACATAGACAAGCTTTCGCTGATTCCCTCCGGCCAGTTGCACGACCGTTGCACCGAGCTGCTGGCCAGTGCCCGGATGGACCGCGTCATCAAGGAACTTGCCAGTCGCTATGAGGACCGCATCCTGATCTTCGATTCCCCGCCCGTCCTGGCGACTACCGAGTCCGTGGTTCTGACGTCTCATATGGGACAGGTGGTTTTCGTGGTGCAGGCCGGCCGCACCAAGCGGGAATCGGTGGACAGCGCCTTGGAATTGATCGGCGACCGGCCGCATCTCGGCCTTGTGCTCAATCGCGCCGTCGGCGGCTTCGGCAAGGTCGACTTCGGCGCCTATTACGGCTCGTACTACTACGGGTACCGGGAACAGACGGCGGAATGAATTTCATTCCCTTGCCGGGTGGTCGGTAGGAGCAGACGGGTGGATCTGGCGGTGGTCAGGCAGCATGGCAGCAGGGTGCACCGCCGCGTGCCTGGCGCTGCGCAATGTGAACGGCGATGAGACGGCCCAATTTTTTCATTGTCGGCGCGGCAAAGTCGGGCACAACGTCCATGCTGCGATACCTGGCGCAGCATCCTGATATCGCTATGCCGCAAAGGCGCGAACCGAT
>WHTV01000014.1:9818-63997 GCA_009377535.1 Kiloniellaceae bacterium | reverse complement strand
CCTCTTGCAAGCAGGGGCGTCTGCAGTGCCTCGGTCACGTTCGACTGCGAGACGGACAACTGCCGGGCGGCGCCGGTCACCGAGCCGTTCTCGGCCACGGCGATGAAGTAGCGGACCTGTCGAAGCGAAAGAGCCATGGCCGCAGACCACCCTCAAGCTGTGGCCGCTGCCGCAGCTTCGATGCCTCCAGCCTTGCCCGCGGCATACGCCACGGGGGCTCAGAAAGAGATCAATCCGAACAGATAGGTGACGCCGACCACGACGACCACCGCGACGAGGATTCCCTCGCCCCAACGCCAAAGCCGTCGCCGCTCGCTGCCCTGTTGTTCGCTCGGCACCACTGAACGATACATGGTCTCATCCTCCCCCGGCACGGCCTCGCGCTGCCGTCCTGACGCCTCGTTTGCCGGGCGCCTATTGCAAGTGGACGCCGCAGGCCTGCGTTCGCCGGAGGTCTTGCCGGGCCTCGTCGCCCGTCGCGTCTGCACTCATGAGAAGGTTAGCAAATCGCCGTGGCCGCGAGAAGCCTCTATGAAAGGCCGCGCCGGCCGGTCACTCCAGCCAATAGACCCCGCTTGGTGAGCGGCCCGTCCGCGACATTACGGCGCAGGCAGGGCCGGCGCGCCTCGATCGCGCAGAAGGAGTCCGTCAGACTTCTTTCCCAATCCGGGCCCGACAGGCAGCCGCCCCGGTGGCTTTCTCAGTGATTGTAAAGGGCCCGCAAGCTGCCATGATCGATCATTCAAGGCGCCGGGACGCGCGCAGAAGTCGATCATAATGCATTCCGGCAAGCGCCCTAACCAAAAGGACTATTTATTAAGTTAATTCATCCACTTGGGTTACCACCGAAGTGGTAGATTCGTCATTGCGCTGCAACATTTTTGTTGCATTCAGAAGCCGGCCCCGGTATCACCGCGGCCATGAGTGACTCTACGAAAAATTCCAAACCCAAGTCCGACCGGTCCTACGAAAAGAAGCGCCGGAACTGCCTCATGTGCAGCTCCGCGTTCGTGAGTGCGTGGCCTGGTGAGCGGGTTTGTCAGTCCTGCAAGTCCACGAGCGCCTGGCGCGAAGGCATGGCCGCCTAGGCCAGCCAGCGACCCATCCGAATCGAGTTTCACCGTCGCGGCTCCCGCCCGCGGTGCGTCGGCAGTGGTGGGATGCTTCACGCAAAGCACGTCGCTTGCGAACGAACCCTCGGCGCCGCCGCGGGCTGTAGCAGCCCTCGCCCTCCCGATAGGATCGTTGTCCTTAAGTCTTGATGTTCAGCAGGCTGTCGGTCAGCTCGTCCTGAGTCCTCAGGGCCGCCGCATTGGCCTCATAGGCGCGCTGTGCCTGGATCTGAGTCACCAGTTCCTCGGCCAGATTCACATTGGCCACCGCCGCAATGCCGTCGGCATCGGCGTCCGGGCTGCCGGGCGAGTAAACCTCGACCGAAGGAGGCGTGACCGGGCGCACCTCGGCGCGCACCCCACCGCCGACGGCGGTCACGTCCTGCACGCGCTTGGGAACATAGGCCCCCGGCTGCTCTGCCGGCCCGCCCTGGCGCAGACCGCGGCTACGCAGGTTGGCGACGTTGTCGGCCGACACCGCCAAGCGCTTGCTCTGGGCCATCAGGCCCGAAAGCGAAGCCGAAAATCCGGCTATCATCAGAAACCCCTTCCCTCACCCTAGCTGGAGGGGCATCTTACCAGTCCGGCCCGTATCGGCGCAAATGTTTGAATTTTAAGTAATTTTTCCCTAATCCCGCGGATTGCCAGGGCTATGCGCCGGCTGCAGGGCCGCCCCACCTATATTGGCTTGATATATTTCGCAACGATATATATAGAAGTAGCCCACCCATGGCAGCTTAGACGTGCTAGCCCTTCGAAGGGGACCAATATGGATGTGAGAACCCTTTGCCTCGGCGTGCTCTCGCGCGGCGAGGCCAGCGGCTACGAAATCAAGAAAGCCTTCGAAGAGGGGCCTTTCAGCCATTTCTACCAGGCCAGCTTCGGCTCGATCTATCCCGCCTTGAACGCGCTCAGCACGGAAGGACTTGTGGTCGTCCGCGCCCAGGCGCAGGACAAGCGCCCGGACAAGAAGATCTACTCCATCGCGCCGAAAGGCCGCAATGTCCTGGTCACGGCGCTGATGGCCACGCCGGCGCCGGACGCCATGCGTTCGGACTTCCTCTTCATCCTGTCCTTCGCGCAGTACCTGCCGCCGGACCGCGTCGATCAGTTGATCGGCGAGCGGATCGCCTGGTACCGGGAGATGCTGACCCGCATGGAAGGCTGTGCCTGCGGCGCCACCATCCCGCCGGGCGCGAACTTCGTGCGCGGCATGGGGATCGCCGTCTACCGGGCAGCGGCCGACTACCTGGAAAGCCACCGGGAAGAGTTGCTCGCGCAGATCGGCGAAGCCGACCTGCAGGTCGCCGAGTAGCGCCGGACGGAAAAGCACCTCAAGAGCAGACACGAAACCGGCCGCGGGCCCGTATAACGTCATGACTCAATCAGCTTTTACCTTGGATCATCCATTGAGCGCCGCCCCATGAAACGCTCCATCATCTTCGCCGTGATTCTTGCTGTCGCCGCAACGCTGTGGGTCGCCTCCGGCCAGCTCCGCGAAGGCGGTGCCGAACCCGAGGCGCAAAAGCCGCCGGCAGACCTCACCGAGCTGGACCGAGCGCCGCTGGTGCGCGTGCGGCCCTCCAGGGCCGAGCCCCATGCCGTGATCGACCTGCTGCGCGGACGCACAGAAGCCAACCGCCTGGTCGAGATCAAGTCGGAGACCGAAGGCCGGGTGATCGAGCTGACCGTCGAGGACGGCACCCGCGTCGCCGCCGGCGAGATCATCGCCAAGCTGTCCGCCGGCGACCGCCCGGCGCGGCTGGCCGAGGCCCGGGCCGTGCTGGCGCAGCGCAGGATCGAGTTCAAGGCGGCTGAGCAGCTGTCCCAGAAAGGCTTCCGCGCGGAGACCCAGCTGGCCGCCAGCCAGGCGGAACTGGAAACCGCCGAGGCCGCCGTGGAGATCGCCGAGGTGGCGCTCAGCTACACCGCCATCCGCGCGCCCTTCGACGGCGTCATCGACAAGGGCCTCGTCGAGATCGGCGACTTCGTCGACCGCGCGGACGTCATCGCCCGCCTGGTCGAGCTCGACCCCATGCTGATCGTCACCCAGGTAAGCGAACGCGACGTGCAGCGCCTCTCGATCGGCACGCCCGCCACAGCCCGCATGATGAGCGGAGGCACGGTGTCGGGTCACATCCGGCATATCTCCGCCGTGGCGGACGAGGCCACGCGCACCTTCCGCGTCGAGATCGAGGTGCCCAATCCCAGGTACGCCATTTCCGACGGCATGACGGCGGAGATCTCGCTGCCTTTCAGCGAGATGCCGGCACATCGGATCTCCCCTGCCGTGCTCACCCTCTCCAGCAGCGGCGAGATCGGCGTGAAGGCGGTCGGCGACGACAGCCGCGTCGTGTTCCACCCGATCGAGGTCGTCGACACCGACAGCCAGGGCATGTGGATCACCGGCCTGCCTCAGGAAATCTCCTTGATCACCGTCGGCCAGGAGTACGTCGGTCACGGCGACGAGGTGCGCAGCGTGCCGGAGTCGGCCATCCAGGAGAACCTGAAGGGGCTGGAGTCGTGAACGCGATCATCGACGCCGCCATCTCCCATAGCCGTACGGTCATTCTGTCGCTGCTGCTGATCCTGATCGCCGGCGGAGTCGCCTATCTGACGATCCCCAAGGAAGATTCGCCGGACATCAATATCCCGACGCTCTACGTAAGCGCCGTGCACGAGGGCATTTCCCCGGAGGATGCCGAGCGCCTGCTCATCAAGCCGTTGGAAAAGCAGCTGCGCGCCATCGAAGGCGTGAAGGAGATGAAGTCCACCGCCTATCTGGGCGGCGCCAACGTGGTGATGGAATTCGATGCCGGCTTCGACGCCGACGAGGCGCTGGTCGATGTGCGCGAGAAGGTCGACCTGGCCAAGCCGGAGCTGCCGCAGGACGCCGAGGAGCCGACCGTCCACGAGATCAACCTTTCGCTCTTCCCGGTGCTGACCGTGTCGCTCTCCGGCACTGCGCCGGAGCGCACCCTGCTGCGCATCGCCCGCGACCTGCAGGACCGCATCGAGAGCATTTCCAGCGTGCTCGAAGCCGAGATCGTCGGCGACCGCGACGAGCTGCTGGAAATCATCATCGATCCGCTGGCACTGGAGAGCTACAACCTCAACACCGCCGACATCCTCACAATGGTCAGCAAGTCGAACCTGGTGGTCGCGGCCGGTGCCCTGGACACCGGCCAGGGACGCTTCGCCGTGAAGGTGCCCGGCCTTTTCGAGACCATGGAGGACATCGTCAACTTGCCGGTGAAGGTCAACGGCGATGCGGTGGTGCGCTTCCGCGACGTCGCCAGCCTGCGTCGCACCTTCAAGGACTCCGACGGCTTCTCGCGCCTCAACGGCCAGCCCTCCCTCGCCCTCAAGGTCTCCAAGCGCACCGGCCAGAACATCATCGAGACCATCGAGAACGTGCGTGCCGTGGTCGAAGCCCAACGCGACAACTGGCCCTCGACGGTTACCGTGGCCTACAGCCAGGACAAGTCGACCGACATCCGCAACAACCTGCTCGATCTGCAGAACAACGTCCTCAGCGCCATCCTGCTGGTCATGGTGGTGATCGTCGCGGCACTCGGCATCCGCTCGGCCTGCCTTGTCGGCATCGCCATTCCCGGCTCCTTCCTGACCGGCATCCTGGTGCTCGCCGTAGCCGGCTTCACGGTCAACATCGTGGTGCTCTTTGCGCTCATCCTCGCCGTCGGCATGCTGGTCGACGGCGCCATCGTGGTGACCGAGTACGCCGACCGCAAGATGAGCGAGGGCTGGCCCAAGCGGGAGGCTTATGCCCTTGCCAGCAAACGCATGGCCTGGCCGATCATTGCCGCCACCGCGACCACACTGGCCGCCTTCCTGCCGTTGATGTTCTGGCCCGGCGTGGTCGGCGAGTTCATGCGGTACCTGCCGCTGACGCTGATCGCAACGCTCACGGCCTCTCTGGTCATGGCCCTGATCTTCGTGCCGACGCTGGGCGCGCTCTTCGGCAAGCCGGGCGGCACCGCCAACCCGGAGACCATGAAGGCGCTGGCGGCCGGGGAGGACGGCGATCTCACCGACGTCAGGGGCGCCACCAGGCGCTATCTGCAGGTCCTCGGCTTCGCCCTCAGGCACCCGGGCAAGATCCTCGCCACGGCCTTCGCAGTCCTCGTCCTGGTGATGGTCGGCTACGGCAGCTTTGGCCGCGGCGTCGAGTTCTTCCCCGACGTGGAGCCCAACAACGCCGTGCTGCAACTCCACGCCCGCGGCAACCTTTCGGTGGACGAGCGCGATGCCTTGGTGCAGCAGGTCGAAAAGGTGGTGTTGGCGCTGCAGCACGAGCACGGCGAATTCCACGCCGTCACGGCGGAATCCATGGCTTCCTCCGGGCAGAGCGGCAGCGACGACGCCGAGGACATCATCGGCAAGATCACCCTCGAGTTCACCGACTGGTTCCTGCGCCGGCCGGCCAACGTGATTCTCGCCGAGATCCGCGAACGCAGCGAGATCTTCGGCGGCGTCATCATCGAGGCACGCAAGGAAGAGTCCGGTCCGCCGGTCGGCAAGCCGGTGCAGATCGAGGTATCCTCCGCCGATCCCGCGCTGATCGAGCCCACCGTCAAGCACATCGCCGCGGCGATGGCCGAGATGGGCGGCTTCGTCGACATGGAGGACGGCGCCCAGATCCCCGGCATCGAGTGGGAGCTGGTCGTCGACCGCGCCCAGGCCGCCAAGTTCGGCGCCGACATCAGCCTGGTCGGCGGCTACGTGCGCATGATCACCAACGGCATGAAGCTGGGCGAGTACCGGCCTGATGACAGCAGCGAGGAAATCGACATCGTGGTGCGCCTGCCGCTGCTCTATCGCACGGTGGCACAGCTCGACCAGATTCGCATGCAGACCTCCTCCGGCCTGGTGCCGATCTCCAACTTCGTGAAGCGCGTGCCGAAACAGAAGGTCGGACTGCTGCGCCGCACCGGTGGCAATCGTGCCATGACGGTGAAGGCCGATGTGGCGCCAGGCCTGCTGGCCGACGACAAGGTGCAGCAAGTGCGCGCCTGGCTGGCCACCCAGGACGTCGACCCGCGCGTGAACATCATCTTCAAGGGCGAGGACGAAGAGCAGAAAGCAGCCTCGGACTTCCTCGGCAAGGCCTTCGGCGTCGCCCTCTTCCTGATGGCGATCATCCTGGTGACGCAGTTCAACAGTTTTTACAGCGCACTGCTGATCCTCAGCGCGGTGATCATGTCCACCGTCGGCGTGATGATCGGCCTGCTGATCACCCAGCAGCCTTTCGGCATCATCATGTCCGGCATCGGCGTCATCGCGCTGGCCGGCATCGTGGTGAACAACAACATCGTGCTGATCGACACCTTCGACCGCCTGCGCGAGACGACGAGTTCGGTCCGTGAGGCCATCCTGCGCACCGGCGCCCAGCGCCTGCGCCCGGTGTTGCTGACAACGATCACCACCATCCTCGGCCTGATGCCCATGGTGCTGGCCACCAACATCGATTTCTTCTCGCGCACGGTCCAGGTCGGCGCGCCCTCGACCCAGTGGTGGCGCCAGCTCTCCACCGCGATCGTCTTCGGCCTCGCCTTCGCCACCCTGCTCACCCTGGTGGTGACCCCCTCGGCCTTGATGCTGCGCGAAAACCTGAGCGCCTTCAGGGCGCGCCGCAGGAAGGCGAAGCATGCCCCAGCCGACGCCCGGGCAGCGCAGCCCGGCAGGCCGGTTTCGGAGGCGGCCGAGTAGGCTCTATCTAGGGTCCGTCTTGCGGGAGCACCGGCTCGTCGGGTGTCTCCGGGGCGCCGTCGCGCAGCTCGCGGCGGTGCTGCACGACCGCGGCGGGGATGCTGGCGAGGTAGGCCAGGGTCACCAGCGATACGGTGATCCAGGTCTCGCTGATCAGCAGGGCAGTGAACAGCACCAGGCCGACCAAGGCGACGAGGCGCAACGGCGCGCGCAGTTTCAGCCGCTTGGCCGAAAAGGTGGGCACCCGGCTGATCATGAGGATGGCGACGGCCAGCAGGGTCAGGGAGTTCAAGGCATCGCTGCGCAGCCAGCTATCGCCCAGCACGAAGGACAGCATGATCGGCAGCAGGGCGAGCCCGGCGGCGGCCGGCGCCGGCACGCCGACGAAGTAGCGCGACGCCAACGGGGCCGGGTTGTCCTCTCCCAGCGCGGTGTTGAATCGCGCCAGGCGCAAGGCACAGCAGGCGGTGTAGACCAGGCAGGCGGCCCAGCCGATTCCGCCGGCATCGGACAGCGTCCAGAGATAGATCATCACCGCCGGGGCGACGCCGAAGGCGATCACGTCGGACAGCGAGTCGAGCTGTGCGCCGAGTTCGCTGGTCGAACCCATCAGGCGGGCGATGCGCCCGTCGAGGCCGTCCAACAACATCGCCACCAGCAGGGCGACCACCGCCACCTCCCAGCGCCCCTGCAGGGCGAAGCGCACGGCCGTCAGGCCGGAGCAGAGCGCCAGCAGCGTCAGCGCGTTGGGTATCATCCGGTTGATCGACAGGGCCGTCACCCGGCGGCGGCGGAAGCGCGCCATGCTAGTACCCACTATCAGGATTAGCTGCGCCATGAGACGGCCGGGGGCGTCTCGTGGCTAGGAGCGCCTGCACAGGCGATGTGGGCCATCGGCAAGCAGGCGCGACGACGACCACGAGCCGCCCCCGGCCGCCCGTAGGGTCGCTTTTCGCTCCGCATCCGGGGCGTCGCCGCGCTTGCCCGATGCACCACATCGCGCTGCGCGCGGCTCCTACCGGATGCGGTCGAAAAGACGATCTCATGATGCACCTAATCCTGATAGTGGGTACTAGCGTTCCTCTCCCTGGCGGGCGCTCTCGTTCGACTGCAAATCGGCGATCACCGTCTCGCCCGCGGTGGTGATCTGATAGGGCACGACGAGGGGCGCAACACCGTCCGGCAGGTAGACGTCCAGGCGGCTGCCGAAACGGATCAGGCCGAAGACCTGGCCGGCACGCACCGGCTCGTCGAGTTTCAAGTTGCAGACAATGCGGCGCGCGACCAAGCCGGCGATCTGCACGAAGCCGAGCTCGATGCCGTCGTAGGTCGTCACCTTCAGCGACATCCGCTCGTTGTCCTCGGACGCCTTGTCCATGGCGGCATTGAAGAACTTGCCGGGACGGTAGGACAGGGCGGTGATGCTGCCGTCCACCGGCACCCGGTTGACGTGCACATTGAAGATATTGAGAAAGATCGACACGCGGGTCAGCGGCTGGTCGCCCAGTTCCAACTCCGGCGGCGGCACCGCCCGGTGAATCGGCTGCACCATGCCGTCAGCCGGCGCGACGACCAGGCCGACCCGGGTCGGCGTCACCCGCGGCGGGTTGCGGAAGAAATAGGTGCAGTAGGCGGTCAGCAGCAGTCCCAGCCAGAACAGCGGCTCCCATAGCAGGCCGAGAAGGATGGCCGCGGCCAGGGCGATTCCGATGAAGGGCCAGCCGGCCCGGTGAATCGGCACTATGACGCTTCGAAACACGCGGTTTTCCTGTCTGTTACGGTGATTCGCTCAAACCCTAATAGAACACGCGGCGCCCAGCCAAGCAGTCGAAAAATCGCACCACGACCATACTTTACCGAACCTTAAAAGCTACCATGCTACTCAAACCGAGAGGTTTTCCGAGGGGAGTTAAGGTGTTGGACGACAAAGGAATCGAGCCAGGCGATTCCTGCCGTGAAGGGGATTGCGGCAAGTCGGCGGTGAAGCAGTTTACCGAGACCTCCCTGCCCGTGGAAGTGGGCAGCGTCACGCTCGGGGCGGACGGTCACATCCAAAGCTCCCTGGAAGATCGCCCGATCTACTTCCGCTTTGCTGCCTGCGGCATTCAGTTCGAAGCCCGGATGGCGAGCAGGACGGCGCCGCTGCGCCTGCGCGCCAACCTCGGCAAGCTGCCCTTCAGTGCTGAATCGCCCGAAGCCCGAAGCCTGGCACGCAGGGTGATGGCGGCCACCGACCACCTGCGCCGCGGCCACATCCTGCTGTCGCCCGATCACGACATGGTGCTCGAGGGCGAACTCGCCCCGCCCAGCCCGCGCACGCCGGTCAGCGTCGTCGCCACCGCCATCGCTCTCGTGCTCGACTTCAAGCCCTATCTCGACCTGCTCGGCGAGGCGCTCGCAGTCCGCCCCGCGCCGCCGCGTTGCGAGGACGAGGAAGCGGACGAGGACTCGGCGGTCCCAGCCGACGGCTGACGAAGCCGGTTTCTTAGGCGTTCTAATTGATCTTGGGCAGCTCGAATACCTGACCCGGGTAGATCAGGTCGGGATCGCGGATCTGTTCCCTGTTGGCCTGGTAGATCACCGAATACTGGAGACCCTCGCCATAGCTGCGTCGTGCGAGTCGCCATAGCGAGTTGCCCGGCTGCACGATGACCAGTTCCTCACCGGGCTGCGCGACACGCGCCGGCTCGCGCGAGAACGGCGTCTCGACGCGGGCAATGACGCTGCCCTTGTCATCGACCTGGTCGACCCGCAAGGCATGCAGGCCTTCGACGACCGGCTCCTCCGGCGCTTCGCTCCAGCGGCCGTCGGCGCCGGCCACGGTGTCGCCGACCAACTCGTTGTCGAGATAAAGCCGCATCCGGGTGCCCGGACTCGCCCGGCCGCCAATGATCGCCCGCCCCGCCTCGTCGTAGTCGACGCTGTCGAGCACCAGATCGCCCTCGGCGATGCCCTCCTCCTCCTGCGGCAGGACCTTGCTGGCCCCGCCGCCCTGGCGCGGCGTGAGCACCGCCAGCACCGACTGCCCGCTTGCCGGCGGCGGCGAGGCGGCCCCCGACTGACCGGCCGGCTTGGCCGGAGCGATCTTCCTGGGCACCACCACCACGACGACGTCTTCGGACAGTCGGGCTTCGCCCTGCGCACCCTGCGATTCGATGCCGATCTCGTGGCTGCCCGGACCGAGTGGCTGTTCCGTCACGATCGCCCAGCTGCCGGCGCTGTCGGCGCGGGCACGGCCGATCGACGTGCCGTCCTTCGTCGTCACATTGACATCGCTGTCGGGCATCGCGCGTCCGGCGATCACCGCCTCACCGCTCTTTTCGACCCGCACGACATCGAAGCTCGGTACCTCGCCCTCCGGCACGTCCGGCGCCGGCGTCCCGGCGGCGGGGGGAGTGGCCGCAGGGCGCGGCTTCACCTGAACGATCGGCCCCGAACTCTCCGACGCAGAGCTCTCCGACGCAGACTCTTCGGCCGGCGCGGCAGGGGACCCGGAAGCGGTCTGGGGGGGTGCCGGCGGCGGAGCCGCGGCGGATTGATCCTGTGACGAGGCGCCGGCAGGCGATCGCTCGACCACGCGCGGGGCGACCTGCCCGTCACCGCCGAGTAGGTAATAGCCGAAAAGGGCCGCCGCCACGACCGCCGCCGCCCCGATTGCGATCAGTATTCTCTGCAACGCGCCTAGCCTCCACGCCCCCCTTGGATAGCCTAGTACGCGGCGGGCGGCGGTGCAATGCCGCCCGGACCCGCCTCAGGGCGTGCTGCGGGGCGGCAAGCCTTTGAGATATTTGGAAATCGCCGCCAGATCGGCGTCCGTCAGGCGGCTGGTGGTGTTGTCGATCACCTCGCCCATGGCGTCGCTGAGGAAGTCGCCGTCGGGCGTGATGCCGGTTTTCAGGGCGTAGGCGATGTCGGATTCGCTCCAGTCGGACAGGCCGCCCGGCCCCGGCGAGAGGTTCGGCACCTTGGCGCCCTCGGGCCCGGCCGGGTTTCCGGCCAGTTCCTGCGCGCTGTCGACCGCGCCGAGGAAGCCGCGCGGACTGTGACACTCGCCGCAGTGGCCGAGGTGCCGCACCAGATAGGCCCCGCGGTTCCAGTCGGCATCCTGGCCCGGCTCGGGCTCGAAGACGGCCGGTTCGAAGAACAGGGCCTGCCAGATCCGCAAGGTAAAGCGCAGGTTGTAGGGAAAGCCGAGCTCGTGCGCGCGGTTCTGCTGCGTCACCGGCGGCTGCGCCATCAGGTAGGCGAAGAGATCGCGCAGGTCTGCGTCGGTCATGCCGCTGTAGGAGGGATAGGGAAAGGCCGGATAGTAGGCAACGCCCTCGGGCGAGGTGCCATGGCGCAGGGCCGCGATGAAATCCTGCTCGCGCCAGGCGCCGATTCCGGTGCGCGGGTCCGGCGTGATGTTGGGCGTGTAGAAGGTGCCGAAAGGCGTGACCAGCGCGCGCCCGCCGGCGAGCGCCTGGCCGCCGCCCTTCTTGTCGCTATGACAGCCCAGGCAGCCGGCGGCCTGGAAGATGTAGCTGCCGCGTTCGACGGCAGCTTCGCCGCCGCCCTGCCCGGCGTCCTGGGCGCGCGGAGGGTCTGCCAGCGCCACCAGAAAAAGGACAGTCAGGGCGGAGCGGAAGACCCGCCCTGACCATCGGCTTGCCAGCCCGACCAGTTGCAATGAGCTGCTCCTGGCGCCCGCCGCGCTACTCGACCTTCGGGCCGCGGAAATCTTCGTGACAGGCACCGCAACCGTTCTTGCCCATGTCGCCGAAGGCCGTCTGGATGGCGTTCGAGTCTCCTCCCTGGAACGCGCTGGCCAGCGCCGCGCTCTTGTCTTCCAACGACTTTGCGCGCCCGACGAAATTGTCCCAGCTCAACCAGATCTCCGGCTTGCCGCGGTTCTTGCCGACGGCGTCCATCTCCGAGAGGCTCGCCTCGGTCACGAAAGCCGCCGGAATGGACTTGGCCAGCTCGCTGATCTTGGCGGCGGCGGCCTGCGCCTCGCCTGCCGTGCCCTTCGACTCTTTCAGGAAGTCCGCGATGGTCTTGGTGTTGCCGCCGATCGACTTCATCAGCTCCTGGCGCTCCTTCACCGCGGCCATCTGCGCCGCATCGGCAAGCTGGACACGATGCATTTCATCCGCCAGCACGAGAGAGTTCGCGCCAAGGGCAATCCCCGCAGCGACCGCGAGGCCCCCCGCTGCCAGAAAGACGCTCTTGCTCTTCATTTGACCCGCTCCTTCTCTGTTACGCCCTGGTGCCGTCAACACCTGGGCATAGTGATTTATCGTTTCTCAGTACGCCAATCCGAGCGGCATTCGGATCCAGCCCCGAGACGACCTGATCTGGATGGGAACAACAGGCCTGTGCTACAAGGCGGTCACGAGAAGTGACGCGCATTTACACTACTGAATCGGCGTCCGATTTCAACGCCCCCCTGCCGCGGGGCCAGCTGGTAACGAGTTTGTGATCATGGATATTCGAGCGCTCTGCGTGTACTGCGGCTCCTCCAGCAAGGTCCGTCAAAGTCATCTGCAAGCCGCCCGCGCCCTGGGCAGCCTGGCCGCGCAGGCCGAGGTGGAAATCGTCTACGGCGGCGGGCGCGTCGGCCTCATGGGGGCTGTCGCCGAGGGCGCCATGGCCGCCGGCGGCCGGGTGGTCGGCATCATCCCGCAGCACCTGGAGGACCTTGAAGCCGGCAACCGGGCCGCCTCGGAATACATCGCCGTGCAGTCGATGCACGCGCGCAAACAACTCATGGCCGAACGCTCCGACGCCTTCTGCGCTCTGCCCGGCGGCCTCGGCACCCTGGACGAGACCTTCGAGATCATCACCTGGCGCCAGCTGAAGCTGCACGACAAGCCGGTCATCCTGGTCAACATCGAGGGCTTCTGGGACCCGCTGCTGCGGCTGATCGAGTACCAGACCGCCGAGGGCTATCTGCGCGGCGCCACCGGCCTGTTCCACGTGGTCGAGCGGGTCGATCAGGTGCTCGAGGCCGCCACCATGGCGCCGCGCCCCAGCCTGCCCGACAAGATCGAGCGCATGTAGCCGCGCCCTTCCCGAAGCTTCCCGCGCGCCGCCACCTTGCAAGGCCGACGCAGCCTGCTATCTTGCGCCGCAAATCCGGCCCAGCACGATCCGCTCGGGTCGTCCCGGTCAGCACTCCTGGAGGAAAAATATGGGGAAAATCAAGGTCAAAGACCCGATCGTCGAGCTCGACGGCGACGAGATGACGCGGATCATCTGGGCAAAAATCAAAGACAAGCTGATCCTCCCCTACCTTGATGTGGACCTGAAGTACTACGACCTCTCCGTCGAGAAGCGCGACGAGACCGACGACCAGATCACCGTCGACTCGGCCAACGCCATCAAGCAGTACCGCGTCGGCGTGAAGTGCGCGACTATCACCCCGGACGAGGACCGGGTCGAGGAGTTCGGCCTCAAGAAGATGTGGCGCTCGCCGAACGGCACCATCCGCAACATCGTCGGCGGCACCATCTTCCGCCAGCCCATCATCATGAAGAACGTGCCGCGCCTGGTGCCGGGCTGGACCCAGCCCATCGTCATCGGCCGCCATGCCTTCGGCGACCAGTACCGCGCCACCGACTTCAAGGTGCCCGGGCCCGGCAAGCTGACCATGACCTTCCAGCCGGCCGATGCCGGCGAGGCCATCACCTACGACATCTTCGACTTCCCGGAAGCCGGCGTCGCCATGGGCATGTACAACCTGGATGAGTCGATCCGCGGCTTCGCCAATGCCTGCCTGAACTACGGTCTCAATCTCGGCTGGCCGGTCTACCTCTCGACCAAGAACACCATCCTCAAAGTCTATGACGGCCGCTTCAAGGACATCTTCCAGGAGGTCTACGACAAGGACTTCAAGAAGGCCTACGAGGCCAAGGGCATCCACTACGAGCATCGCCTGATCGACGACATGGTGGCGGCCGCCATGAAGTGGTCCGGCGGCTACGTCTGGGCCTGCAAGAACTACGACGGCGACGTGCAGTCCGACACCGTGGCCCAGGGCTTCGGCTCGCTCGGCCTGATGACCTCGGTGCTGATGACGCCGGACGGCAGGACCATCGAGGCCGAGGCGGCGCACGGCACGGTGACCCGCCACTACCGCCTGCATCAACAGGGCAAGGCGACCTCGACCAACCCGATCGCCTCCATCTTCGCCTGGACCCGCGGGCTGCATTTCCGCGGCACCTTCGACGAGACGCCGGAGGTGGTGAAGTTCGCCGATACCCTGGAGAAGGTCTGCATCGACACCGTCGAGTCCGGCCACATGACCAAGGACCTGGCGCTGCTCATCAGCCCGGATCAGACCTGGATGACGACCGACGAATTCATGGACAAGCTCGATGAAAACCTGCAGAAGGCCATGGCCTGACTCACGAAGGGAGCTCGCTGCATGAAATCCCTGTTTTCTCTTATTGCTATTGGACTCCTTGCCATGTCGATTCAAACCAACGAGGCCGGCGCCCAGTCGGATCCCGAGAACACCCTGGTCCTGGAACTGAAAGACGGCAGCGTTCGGATCGAGATGCTGCCGGACCTGGCCCCCGCGCACGTCGAGCGGATCAAGACGCTGACGCGTCAGGGCTTCTACGACGGTATTGTGTTCCATCGCGTCATCGACGGCTTCATGGCGCAGACCGGCGATCCGACCGGCACCGGGCGCGGCGGCTCCGACCTGCCCGACCTGCCGGCCGAG
This sequence comes from Kiloniellaceae bacterium, assembly GCA_009377535.1. Lineage (GTDB taxonomy): Bacteria > Pseudomonadota > Alphaproteobacteria > Kiloniellales > Kiloniellaceae > Pelagibius. The sequence goes on along the minus strand of WHTV01000014.1, from coordinate 49,444 downwards.
TTCTCCGCCGAGCCCTTCGAGCGCGGCGTCATGGGCATGGCCCGCAGTCAGAATCCCAACAGCGCCAACAGCCAGTTCTTCATCACCTTCGCGTCGGCGCGCTTCCTCGACCGCCAGTACACCGTCTGGGGCCGCGTCATCGAAGGCATGGAATACGTCGACATGATCAAGAAGGCGCCGCCCGGCGACCAGAGCGGCACGGTGCGCGGACCCGACAAGATCATCTCCCTGAAGGTCGAAGCCGACGTGAAGTAGCGGGCGGCCGCCCTCCAATCACAGTTGTCACCCGCGGACTTGATCCGCGGGTCCATTTTCCGGCTCGCCGGGACCGGACCAGGCAGATGGATGGATTGCCGGGTCAAGCCCGGCAATGACGGTTGTGTTGTGAAGGACAGCGCAAAAACTTTCTTCCTGGCGGGGAAGGCTCCGACGACATCTGCAAGCTCTCAGCGAGAGTCTACGTGCAGCTAAAGGAACTCTAGGCGCGCCAGCGCCGCCTCGATGGCCGCGATGGCCTTGGGCGCCGCAGCGCCGTCGGGGCCGCCGGCCTGGGCCATGTCCGGGCGGCCGCCGCCGCCGGTGCCGCCGAGCGCTTCGGAGCCGACCTTCACCAGGTCCACCGCGCTGGCCCTGCCGGTGGCGTCTTCGGTAACGCCGACCACCAGGGAGGCCTTGCCGTCGTTCACGGCGACCAGCACCACCACGCCACTGCCGATACGCTTCTTCAACTCGTCGGCCAGCGGCTTCAGATCTCTGGCCGGCATCCCTTCGATCACCCTGGCTGCGAACTTCAGGCCGGCGACCTCGCGGACGTCTTCACCCTCGGCGGCGCCACCGCCGCCGCTCGCCAGCTTGCGACGCAGCTCGCTCATCTCGCGATCGAGACGCTTGCGCTCGTCGAGCAAGGCCGACAGCCGTGCAGGCAACTGGTCGGGCGCCACCTTCAGCGTCGAGGCCGCGTCGCGCAGCAGCTGTTCCTGGTGCTCGACATAGCGGCGTGCGGCCTCACCGACCACTGCCTCGATGCGGCGCACGCCGGCGGCCAGGGCCGCCTCGCCGGTGACCTTGAAGAAACCGATGTCCCCCGTGCGGCGCACGTGGGTTCCACCGCAGAGCTCGGTGGAATAAGCCTTGCCGCCCCTGGCTGCGTCCTCGCCGCCCATGGAGAGCACGCGCACCTCGTCGCCGTACTTTTCGCCGAAGAGCGCCAGCGCGCCAGCTTCGATGGCCTCGTCCGGCGTCATGAAGCGGGTTTCGACCTCCGCGTTGCTGCGGATGCGCTCGTTCACCTCCGATTCGACGGCATGAATGTCCTCGGCGGTCAGCGGCCGGGGGTGGCTGAAGTCGAAGCGCAGCCGGTCCTCGGCCACCAGGGACCCCTTCTGGGTCACGTGCTCGCCGAGCCGGCGGCGCAGCGCCTCATGCAGCAGATGGGTCGCCGAGTGGTGGGCGCGCAGCGCCGCGCGCCGTCGGCCATCGACGCGCATCTCCACTGCCTCGCCGACCTTCAGGCTGCCGTGGGTGAGCTTGCCGAGGTGGACATGCAGGGCGCCCAGCTTTTTCTGGGTATCGTGCACCTCCATCTCGCCGCCCTCGGCGCTGAACACCGCGCCGTGGTCGCCCTGCTGGCCGCCGGACTCGCCATAGAAAGGCGTCTGGTTGGTCACGAGCAGTACCTCCTGACCGGCGCCGGCCTCCTGCACTTCCTTGCCGTCGACCACCAGGGCGACGATCTGGCCTTCCGCCTCTTCGGCATCGTAGCCGAGAAACTCGGTGGCGCCGAGCCGCTGGCGCAGCTCGAACCAGAGCGTTTCGGTGGTCGCTTCGCCGGAGCCGGTCCAGGCAAGCCGCGAGCGCTGGCGTTGCAGGTCGAGTTCCGCCTCGAAGCCGGCCTCATCCACCTCGATCCCGCGATCGCGCAGGATCGATTGGGTCAGGTCGAGAGGAAAACCGAAGGTGTCGGAGAGCGCGAAGGCGGCCGAGCCGGCGAGCCGGCCGTCCGGCGTCAGGCCCGAGCCGGTTTCGATCTGCTCTTCCAGCAGCTTCAGGCCGCGGCCAAGGGTCTCCTTGAAACGGCTCTCCTCCAGCTTCAAGGTCTCGGCGATGAGCGCGCTGGCGCGGTTCAGCTCCGGAAAGGCGGCGCCCATCATGCCGACCAGGCTCGGCATCAGGCGCCACATCAGCGGGTCCTTGCAGCCCAGCTTGTGGGCGTGGCGCATGCCGCGGCGCATGATCCGGCGCAGCACGTAGCCGCGCCCCTCGTTGGACGGCAGCACGCCATCGGCGATGAGGAAGGCGCTGGCGCGCAGGTGATCGGCGATGACCCGGTGGGAGACCGCATGCTCACCGTCGGGCGCCTGGCCGGAAGCCTCCGCCGAGGCCTCGATGATGGCGCGCAGCAGGTCGGTATCGTAGTTGTCGTGCTTGCCCTGCATCACGGCGGCGATGCGCTCCAGCCCCATGCCGGTATCGATCGAGGGACGCGGCAGCTCGCGGCGCGTCGCCTTGTCGATCTGCTCGTACTGCATGAAGACGAGGTTCCAGATCTCGATGAAGCGGTCGCCGTCCTCATCGGGGCTGCCCGGCGGGCCGCCGGGGATCTGCGCGCCGTGGTCGAAGAAGATTTCCGAGCAGGGCCCGCAGGGACCGGTGTCCCCCATCGCCCAGAAATTGTCCGAGGTGGCGATGCGGATGATGCGGTCGTCGGAGAGGCCGGCGATCTTCTTCCACAGCCCGGCCGCCTGCTCGTCCTCGGAATAGACGGTGACCAGCAGCTTGTCCTTGGGCAGGCCGAACTCCTTGGTGACCAGGTTCCAGGCCAGCTCGATCGCCCGGTCCTTGAAATAGTCGCCGAAGGAGAAGTTCCCCAGCATCTCGAAGAAGGTGTGGTGGCGGGCGGTGTAGCCGACGTTGTCCAGGTCGTTGTGCTTGCCGCCGGCGCGCACGCACTTCTGCGACGTGACCGCCCTGTCATAGGGCCGCGTCTCGTTGCCGGTGAAGACGTTCTTGAACTGCACCATTCCGGCGTTGGTGAACAGCAGCGTCGGATCGTTGCGCGGCACCAGCGGCGAAGAGGCCACGATTTCGTGGCCGTTGCGCTGGAAGTAGCTCAGGAAAGCCGAGCGGATGTCGTTACCGGATGTCATGGCAAATAGATATTATCCGTAAGCTTGCGGCGCAAGCTGGAACCCTTCTAAGATTCGTCGCGGCAGCGGGGAAATCGCACGAAAGCGCAGCGTTGTAGCCTGCCCCAGAGGGCCTGTCCACCGAAAGGCCGGCCGCGGGCGGGGGGTCCCTCGCCTGCCCCCTGCCTGTCCCCGGGCCAGGATTTGCCCTGGCAATTCCACAAGCCGGCCATTATGTGAGGGGGCGCCGGGGTCACAGACTTTGCCTAGCCACGCCCTGTCTCAGGAGTTAGTTTCGCCTCATGCAATCAGTCAAAGCTTTGTCTCACCGTCCCGGCGAACCGCTCCGCTACGGGCCCGGTCCCCGCAAATCCGGGCGACCCGCCTGGGACCGTGTGCTCTCCGCCACGCTCGTCGCCGGCGGCCTGCTGGCGCTCGCGCCGGCGCTGGCCGTGGCCCAGACGCAACAGCCGATCCAGCCGCAGGTGCAACCGCCGCAGGTGCAACAGCCGCAGGTGCAACAGCAGCAGCCTCCCGCCCCGGCCGAACCGGGAACCACCGGCCAGGTCTTCGGCGACTGGTTGGAGCGCTGCACCCCGGAACCGCCAGCGGGCGCCTCGCCGCCGGCGCAGGGTGAGCAAAACGTCTGCTTTCTCGTGCAGCAGGTCATGGACCAGAACACCCAGCGTCCCCTGCTGAAGATCACCATCGGCTTCTTCGGGGAGCAGCGCCAGGCCGGCGCCGTCATTGCTATGCCGCTCGGCGTGCCTCTGGCGCAAGGACTCGAGATCAGCGTCGACGGCAAGGAGCTCAACAAGGTGCCGTTCCAGATCTGCCGTCGCGACGGCTGCCAGGCCTATGTGCAGCTGGACGAAGCGGCGGTCGGCGCCTTCAAGGCGGGCACCCAGGCGCAGGCCCGCGTCGCCTCGACCCAGGGCGAAGGCCTCGACCTGCCGATTTCTCTGAAGGGCTTCACCGCCGGTTTCGGCTCCATTCAGTGAGGCCTGAGACGCCGGGTCGACTCACTAAGACGGAATGAAAAACGGGCCCCGCGAAGAGGCCCGTTCTTTGTCGTCCCGGTTCTTTGCGTCAGCGTCAACTGAAGCCGCAGTCCCGCGTCGGCATCGCAATGCGCCGGGAAAGCTTCGGCCGGCTCAGGAGGCCTCCGCCTCGCTGCTGCCGGCATCGTCCTCCGCACCGCCCTCGAGCATCGCTGCCGAGACCAGTCCGGCATTCGCGCGGATCTTCTTTTCGATCTCCTGGGCGAGCTCCGGATTCTCCTTGAGGAAGGTCTTGGCGTTCTCGCGTCCCTGACCGATGCGCTGGCCCTCGTAGGAGAACCAGGCGCCGGCCTTGTCGACGATGTTGGCCTGCACGCCGAGGTCCAGCAACTCGCCGGTCTTGGAAATGCCCTCGCCATAGGTGATGTCGAACTCCACCACGCGGAAGGGCGGCGCCATCTTGTTCTTCACCACCTTCACCCGCGTCTGGTTGCCGACCACGATATCGCGGTCCTTGATGGCACCGATGCGGCGGATGTCGAGGCGCACCGAGGCATAGAACTTCAGCGCGTTGCCGCCGCTGGTGGTTTCCGGATTGCCGAACATGACGCCGATCTTCATGCGGATCTGGTTGATGAAGATCACCAGGGTGTGAGACTTGGAGATCGAGGAGGTCAGCTTGCGCAGGGCCTGGCTCATCAGGCGCGCCTGCAGGCCGGGCAGCGAATCGCCCATCTCCCCTTCCAGCTCGGCCCGCGGCACCAAGGCGGCGACCGAATCGACCACCAGCACGTCGATGGCGCCGGAGCGCACCAGGGTATCGGCGATCTCCAGCGCCTGCTCACCGGCGTCGGGCTGGGAGATCAGGAGTTCCTCGACATTGCAGCCCAGCTTGCCGGCATAGGCCGGGTCGAGCGCGTGCTCGGCATCGATGAAGGCACAGGTGCCACCGGTCTTCTGGGCCTCGGCGATCACGTGCAGGGCCAGGGTGGTCTTGCCGGAACTCTCCGGGCCGTAGATCTCGACCACGCGGCCGCGCGGCAGGCCGCCGATGCCGAGCCCGATATCGAGGCCGAGAGAGCCGGTCGAGATCACCTCGGTTTCGACCACCTGGTCGGCACCGAGTTTCATGACCGAGCCTTTGCCGAAGGCACGCTCGATCTGCCCCAGGGCTGCTTCCAAGGCCTTCTTCTTGTCCACTGTATCTTTCTCCACCAACCGCAAAGCGCTCTGGGCCATGAGTGATCTCCCTTATGTCATAGGGGTCGAGGGACTGCAACGAAGCCCATGCGTACCATCTTTGTTCTCTTTTCGGCAAGCATGAATCGGATCAAAATGAGAACATTCCCTAAAGTTTTAGACAAATTGCCCTAGTCGGCGATGCTGCGATGCAGCAAGACGCTAGTCGCCGAGCACTTCCTTCACCTTGCCGGCCAGCTGCTTGAGGCTGAAGGGCTTGGCCAGGAAATGGATGCCGACCTCCTCGTCGAGGCGCTTCCTGAAGCTGTCCTCGGCGTAGCCGGAGATGAAGATCACCTTCAGGTCGGGCCGCGTCCGGCGTACCTCGCGGACCAGGCTCGGCCCGTCGAGGCGGGGCATGACCACGTCGGTGACCAGAAGGTCGATGGGCGCCTCCTGGCGCTCGAGGATCTGCAGGGCGGTCTCGCCGGAATTGGCTTCCAGGACGATGTAGCCCTTGTTGCGCAGCGCGCGGGCCGAAAAGGCGCGCACCGCATCCTCGTCCTCGACCAGCAGCAGGGTGCCGGCGCCGGTGAGGTCGCGGCGGTCCTGCACATCGGCCTCCTGCAAGGTGGTGGCGACCTCCTGCTCGGCGGCCTGCGGCAGGTAGATGGCGAAGGTGGTCCCTTCGCCCGGAGTGCTGTCGACGAAGACATAGCCGCCGGTCTGCTTGACGATGCCGTAGACGGTGGACAGACCGAGGCCGGTGCCGGCGCCGACCTCCTTGGTCGAAAAGAAGGGATCGAAGATGCGGTCGAGGTTCTCCGGGGGGATGCCGCAGCCGGTGTCCTGCACCTCGATCACGGTGTAGTTGCCCGGCGGCATCGACTCGTCCTTCAGCTTGCGCCGCCGCTCGACCTTCTGGTTGCCGGTACGGATGGTCAGCACGCCGCCCTCCATGGCGTCGCGCGCGTTGACCGCCAGGTTGATGATGACCTGCTCGAGCTGGCCCTGGTCGGCCTTGATCATGCCGAGGTCGCGGCCATGGCTCATCTTCAGCTCGATGTTCTCGCCGATCAGTCGGCGCAGCAGGTGCGACAGCTCGGCCAGGATGTCGGTCAGGTTCAGGAGGCGCGGCTGCAGGGTCTGCTGGCGCGAGAAGGCGAGCAGCTGGCGCACCAGATTGGCGGCACGGTTGGCGTTCTGCTTGACCTGCATGATGTCGGCGAAGGACTGATCGCCCGGACGGTGGCGCAGCAGCAGCAGGTCGGAGAATCCGATCATCGCCGTCAGCAGGTTGTTGAAGTCGTGGGCGATGCCGCCGGCCAACTGGCCGACCGCCTGCATCTTCTGCGACTGGGCGAACTGGCGCTCCAGGTTCTTCTGCTCGGTGGAATCGATGAAGTGCACGACGAAGCCGGTCAGCGCGCCGTCGCTGCCCTCGGTACGATTCACGAAGAGCGTGCAGACCGTCCCCTCCTCGCGGGCGAGTCTGACCTCCAGCGGGGGCGCCTTGGTGCCGGTCTTGCCGGCTGCCGGCGCCAGTGCGCCCTTCAGGGCCTCGACGTCTGCCTTGGCGACAAGGTCGAAGAGCGAGACCGAGCGCAGCGCCTGCGGCGCGCGCCCGATCAACCGGCTGAAGGCGTCGTTGCATTCCTGGATCGCGCCGGCGGGATTGATCAGCGCAATGCCGGCAGGCGCCTTGGCGAAAAGCTGCTCGAAGCGGTGCTCCGACTCCTCCAGGGCCGCCGCCATTGCCATTTCGCGCGACAGGTCGCGCACCACCGAGCGGGTGCGCAGGACCTTTCCGCTCTCGTCGGTTACCACATCCTGGCGGATCGAGGCGCGGAAGGTCTCGCCGTCGGAGTCCTTCAGCAATACCTCGCCCTGGGAAGCCCCGGGCAAGCCGAAGGGGTCGTGAGGCGCCGTACCCTCCGGCAGGACGGCGACCACGTCATGCAGGCGCACGCGACCGAGCTCGAGGTCGTTCTGGGCGAGCCCCAGCCATTCGCAGAGCGTGTGGTTGGCGAACAGGAAGCGCCCTTCGGCATCGGCCGAGTAGAAGCCGACGGGTGCGTTCTCCAGCAGGTCGACGAAGCGCTCCTGCTCCTCGCGCATGATCTGCTCCATCTGACGGCGCGGCGTGATGTCGTCGACCACCCAGTAGACGTAGCCGGGATGGCCCGGCAGCGGATAGGCGGCGACGAAGCGCCAGTCATAGCCGCCGCGGCGGCCGGCCGGGCCGCCGGCGGCCGGCACCCGCACCTCGGCCTGACCGAGCAGCCCGCGCTTGGCCTGCTGGGCGATCTGCTCGATCGTCCGGCGCGCCTCGTCGTCGTCCTGCACCTGCTCCAGCAGCAGCTCGGGGATCGGCCGGTCGACGCCGCCGAAGAAGGCCTGCAGCGAGGGATTGGAGAGGACCGTACGGCCGCTCGGCGAAACAACCTGCCAGGGCTTCGGCACCGCGGCGAAGACCGCGGCGCAGAGGTTGCGCCGCCGCAACAGGAGCCAGGCGCCGGCCGCGCCGATGGCCAGCCCCAAAATCCCAGCGCCGATGAAAACGAGCAGGCTCTGCAACGAAGGCCTCTCCCCCTGTCCTTCTTGGTTTCGATCCGTTCAGCCCGAAGTCAGCCGCGAATGGTTAAACAAGATCAACCATGGGGCCAAGACTATTCGCCGCCGGGGCTCCGCCGGCCGGTGGAATGCTGCGTGATCCTATCGCGGCCGGCGCGCAGGAACGCCCCGCTTCAGGCGCATGACGTAACCGATGATCTCGGCCACCGCCTTGTAGTGCTCGGGCGGAATCTCCTGGTCGATCTCCACGCTGGCGTGCAGCGCGCGGGCAACCGGCGGATTCTCGACGATGGCGATGTTGTGCTCCTCGGCGACCTCGCGGATGCGCAGGGCGACGTTGTCGACGCCCTTGGCGAGGACCCGCGGCGCCTCCATGGTGCGCTGATCGTACTTGAGCGCCACCGCATAGTGGGTCGGGTTGGTGATCACCACGTCGGCCTCCGGCACCGCCGCCATCATGCGCTTGCGCGCCCGCTCGGCGCGGATCTGGCGCAGCCGGCCCTTGATCATCGGATCGCCTTCCGCCTGCTTGTGCTCGTCCTTGACCTGCTGCTTGGTCATGCGCATTTCCTTGTGGTGCTGGAAACGCTGGTAGATCACGTCGATCAGGGTGATCAGCGACATCACCGCGAGCACCCCGACGATGACCTTCACCGCTTCCACCCGCACCAGCGCCAGCATGGCCTCCACCGGCATGGTCGGAACGGCGAGGATGGTATGGCGGTCCGGCCAGACGATCAGGAAAACCACCGCGGCGACGATGATAAGCTTCACCACTCCCTTCAGGAAGTCGGCCAGCGCGCGGGTCGAGAACATCTTCTTGAAGCCGCGCTTGAAGCCGATGTTGGAAAGCTTGGGGCGAATCTGCTCGGTGGTGACGATGATGCCGTTCTGGATCGTGCCCGCGGCAAGGCCGGCGGCGAGAATGATCGTCAGGGGAATCAACGAGACCTTGAGGATGCCGAAGGCTGCGCCCGTCAGGAGGTCGCGCAGGCCGCCATCCTCCAGCGCCATGAGGTGCGGCTGCTCCATGAAAGGGCGCAGCACCGCGCCGATGTCGGACAGCAGTGACGGCGAGAAGATTCCGACCACCAGGGCCAGGGCCAGAATCATGAACCAGTGCGAGACTTCCTGGGAGCGCGCGACCTGGCCCTTCTCGCGGGCGTCGGAAAGTTTCTTGCTTGTCGGTTCTTCTGTTTTTTGTGAGTCGTCGTCTTCACCGGCCATGGCGCCCCTCCTGCCCGCTCAGCGCAAGCCGGCGAGAGGCAGCGCGACCTCTTCGAAGCCGGTGATGAACCAGGCGAGCAGAGCCGGCAGGGCGATCATCAGGATGCCCAGCCCGATCACGATCTGCAGGGGAATGGCGATGAAGAAGACCTGCAGCTGCGGCATCAGGCGCGAGAGAAGGCCGAGGCCGAGGTTGAAGATCAGCGCCACCGCGATGAAAGGCGAGGCAAGCTGAAACCCGAGCAGGAAGGCCTTGGACACCACCCGGGCGATCATCTGGGAGAAGTCGCCAACCAGAATGGGCTCGCCCGGCACGAAGATGTGGTAGCTCTCGATGACTCCGCGCAGCAGGACGTGATGCAGGTCCAGCACGATGATGATCATGAGGGCCAGCATGGTGAGGAAGGAGCCGGCGATGGAGCCCTGCTGGGCCGCCGTCGGATCGTTGGTCATCGCATTGGCGAGCCCGGTGACCGTGGCGATCATCATGCCGCCGATGGAAAGCGCCGACATCATCAGGCGCCCCATCGAGCCGAGGAAGAATCCGATGAAGGCCTCGCCGAAGATCAGCATGAAGAGGGCCATCGCGCTGTCCGGCAGGCGCGGCATCTCCGGCAGCACCGGCTGGACCACCACCGTGATGGTGAGCGCGAGCAGCAGGCGGACGCGCGGCGAGATATAGCTCTCGCCGAAACCGGGCATCAGCATGAGCGCAGCGCCGAGCCGCACAAAGATCAGCAGCAGGGAGAAGGCCTGTTCGGGGAGCAGCTCGGCCAGCATCGGCGGTGCCCCGCCCCTATCCGAGAGCGACCATGCGGTCGAACAAACCTTGGGAGAAGGTGGTCAGGCTGCTCAGCATGAAGGGCAGCATCAGCATCACGCCGACGAAGATGACGATGATCTTCGGCACGAAGGTCAGAGTCATCTCCTGGATCGAGGTAAGCGCCTGGAACAGGGCGATGGCCAAGCCGACGGCAAGCGCCAGCAGCATGATCGGCGCGCCGATCTTCAGCATGACGATGATCGACTCGCGGCCGATCTCGATGGCTTCGGTGCTGTTCACCGGGCCCCTTTCCCCTCTGTCTCGATGGCGCCGCGCGCAATGCCGGCGGCCGCTGCAAGCATGCCGTCAGATCGGCATGCGCAGGATTTCCTGGTAGGCATGGACCACCTTGTCGCGCAGGGTGATCACGGTCTCCAGGGTCATCTCGGCCTGCGACACGGCCATCACCACCTGGGTGAGATCGGCGGTGCCGGCCGCGGCCTGTACCGTCTGGCTCTCACCCTTCAGCATAGTGTCCGCGGCGCCCTCGGCGGCGCGGCGCAGCATGGAGGAGAAGTCTCCCGCTCCGCTGTCGCGTGATTCCAGGCCGGGCGACCCGCCCTGGCGCAGCATCCTGTCATAGGCCTGGATGGCCCCGGTGATGTTCATGCTCATGGCTCTCTCCGTCAGGCGCTCGCGGTGGGGTGCCTAGGGGGGCCGTCCTGGCGGTTCGGCGGCGCCGTCCTGGCGCCGCGAAAAGGACGCGCGCGACTTAGCGCAGGATGTCGATGGTCTTCTGCAGCATGGTGCGCGAGGACTCGAGCGCCTTCAGATTGGCCTCGTAGCTCCGCTGCGCCTCGCGCAGGTCCGCCATCTCCATCAGGGAATTCACGTTCGGCGTGAGGACATAGCCCTCCTCGTCGGCGGCCGGATGGCCCGGCTCGTAGCGCCGGCTGAAGGCGCTGCGATCGGCAACGATGGACTCGACACGCACGGTCTCGATGCCGAGCGAGCGGTCGAGTTCGTTGTCGAAGGTCACCAGCTTGCGCCGGTACGGCTCCCCGCCGGGGGTCTGCGCCGTCGAGTTGACGTTCGCAATGTTCTCCGAGATCACGCGCAGGCGCGTGCCCTGGGCGCGCATGCCGGCGGCGGAGACGTTCAGTGATTTTTCAAGATCCATCGCTCTGGTGTCCTATCCGCGTCGTGCGTTTACTGGCGACCGCGCAGCGCCATCTTCAACATCGCCACCTGCTTCTTGTAGAGATTGGTGATGGCGTTGTAGTCGTTCTGCGTCTGGGTGACCTTGATGAGCTGCTCTTCGATCACCACCGCGTTGCCCGACGGTGCGGTTTCGTAGCGGTCCTTCTGTTCCACGCTGCGGTCGTCGGCGCGCAGTTTGGAGGCCTGGATGTGACCCGCCTGGGTTGCCGTCGGCTTCAGGGACGCGCCGTACTGGCGCTCGACCATGCGGCGAAACTCCTGCGGCTTCAGGTCCCGCGGGGCGTAGTGCGGCGTGTCGGCATTGGCGATGTTCTGCGCCAGCACGTTCTGGCGCTGGCCGAGCCAGTCCATCCGTTTGCCAAGCAGGCTGAAGAGTCCGGGCTTGCCGTCCATAGCGTTCCTGATTGCTGCGTTCTCGGCGCCAAAGGCCCCGGTTTCCCCCGGCTTCGGAGACCTCCACACCCTATGATCACGGCTGCCTTGTTAAGAATCCGTAAAAAGGGCTAAATTGCGGATATTAACCAAGGCCCGGGGCCGGAAGGCTGGCGGTCCAAAGGGGGTTGGGGGGGAGCCAAGAGGGCGATGCTTTATCTGACGCGCAAAATTGGCGAGTCTGTCATCATAAATGACAACATCGAAGTGACCGTGGTCGACATCCGCGGCAAGTCGATCAAGCTCGGCTTCACTTTTCCGAGCGATGCGACGGTGCTGCGCCGCGAGATCTTCGAACGGATCCAGGAAGAAAACCGCGCCGCCGCCGTCGGCGACGACGAGGCTCTGACGGAAGCCATCAAGGGCGCCGCAGGCCCGGCCGGCGACCCCAAGAAGGAAACCGGCACTTAACGTTTCGGCCGCCCCGGCTCTCTTCAGCTATTCGTTTCCGATCGCTGGCGTTTTCCCGCCGCACGGCGTTTTTCCAGGCGCCTCTCTAACCATTCATTAAGCATGATCGGTCACCATTGGTGAACAGCCGCCGTCCACCGGGCGCCGGCCGCTTGATGGACTGCCCGATGTTGGACCGACGGTGACGGAAAAGCCCGCCCCAGAGCGCTGCCTCGCCATCGCGCTGGAGAACGTGACGCCCGAGGGCCTGGGGGCGCCGCGAGTGATCGCCAGCGGACGCGGCGCCGTCGCCGAACAGATCCTGCAGATCGCCTTCGAGCGTGGCGTCAAGGTGCGTACCGACAGCGATCTCGCCGAGATCCTGGCGGCGGTCGAGGTGGACAGCGAGATCCCCCTCGCCGCCCTGGCGGGCGTGGCGGAGATCCTCCGCTACCTCTACCAGACCGACGCAGCGCAGCCGGACAAGCCCGCGGGCGGGCAGGACACAGATGCAGACTAAGGAGAAGAGAACGTGAGCCAGACCGCCAGCCTCGAATCAGACATGCACTCGCTCTCGGCACGGCTGCGCAAGGCCCGTCAGGGCCTGTCGAGCGGCACCATCGTCGATCTGACGCCGATCGAACAGGACGTGCGGTGGCTCTGCCGCTCCGTGGAAGCCCTGTCGCCGGAAGACGCCTCGCAGCTGCGCCCGCGGATCTTCGGCCTGCTGGAGGAAGTGAACCAGCTGGGCGAGAACCTGCGCGCCGGCCTGGGCGAGTTGGCACAGCTGCTCAGCGCGGCCGGCGACAGGCGCAAGGCGCTGACCGCCTACACCACCGCGCCGACCGAGAAGCCTTGACGCCGCACTAGACGGCAAGCCCTACACGGCAAGCCCTTCGGGGCGATTGGGAAATACTGATGGATCTCGGCGAGTATCTACGTTTCTTTCTGGCGCTGGGCTTCGTCCTGGTGCTGATCGCCGGCCTGGCGGCGCTGGTGCGCCGCTCCGGCTTCGGCAACCGCCTGGCCATCGCGCCGAGCGGCAGCAGCGAGCGCCGCCTGGCCCTGGTCGAGGTGCGCCCGCTGGACGCCAAGCGCAAGCTGGTCCTGCTGCGCCGCGACGACCGCGAGCACCTGGTGCTGCTCGGCGTCGGCAGCGACCTGCTGATCGAAAGCGACATTCCCGCTCCGCCCGCCAAGCCCACCGCCGAGCCGCGGCCCGCCCCGGGTGGCACAACCGCCGGGCACGGCAACATCGTCGAAAGGGTCATGGGCAAGCTGCGGAGGCCGCCGTCGTGAAGCGCCTTTTCCCGCTGGCCGGCCCCGTCCTCGCCGGTCTGGCCCTCTTCCTGATCCCCGGCGACGTCCTGGCCCAGGCTCTGACCTTCGATCTCGGCGCCGAAACCGCCGGCACCACCACCGGGCGCATCATCCAGCTGATCGCACTCATCACGGTGCTCAGCCTGGCCCCCTCGATCCTGGTGATGATGACCTCCTTCACCCGCATCGTGGTGGTGCTGTCCTTCCTGCGCACGGCCATGGGCCTGCAGCAGACGCCGCCCAACTCGGTGATCATCAGCCTGGCCCTCTTCCTCACCGCCTTCGTCATGATGCCGACCCTCGAGGCGGTCTACGACCAGGCGCTGGAGCCCTTGATCAACGAGGACATCACCGAGCTCGAGGCTTTCGACCGCGCCCAGGCGCCGGTGCACGAGTTCATGCTGCGTCACGTGCGCGAGAACGACCTGCGCCTCTTCCTCGACCTCAGCCAGGCCGGTGAGGTGGAGGGGCCGGAGGTCACGCCCATGCGAGCCCTGATTCCCGCCTTCATGATCAGCGAGTTGCGCCGCGCTTTCGAGATCGGCTTCCTGCTCTTCCTGCCTTTCCTCATCATCGACATGGTGGTGGCCTCGATCCTCATGTCCATGGGCATGATGATGCTGCCGCCGGTGATGATCTCGCTGCCCTTCAAGCTGATCTTCTTCGTGCTGGTCGACGGCTGGTACATGGTCGCCGGCAGCCTGGTGCAGAGCTACGGCAGCTAGCGCCGACCTGGACCATAGTCCGGCTGCGCCGTCTCCGCCGGCTGGGCGCCGAGCATCAGCGCCAGCGCGATGGCAGCGAGCGCCAGGGCGGCGATCAGCAGCGCCACCGCCGGCCAGCCGTGGGCGGCGGCGACCGCGCCTGCCAGCGCCGGCCCGGCGACCAGCCCGATGTTGTTGCCCTGCATGACGAAGCCGACGGTCGCACCGACCAGCGCCGGGCGCGGCGCGTGGCGCGCCGCGCCGTCGAGCAGCGCCACCGGGATGAGCCCGCCGACCGCCGAGAAGGCGACGCAGGCCGCATAGACGAGCGGGCCGGCTACGCCCGCGCCGAGGATGCCGAAGCCGCAGAGCGCCATGCCGGCGAAGGCCGCCAGCAGGATCTGCGCGCGGGAGACGCCGCGGGCCAGCAGCGATCCGCAGGCGAGATTGCCGATGATATTGGCCGCCACCGCCGCCGCGGTCAGCAGGCTGCCGGTCTCCGAGCTGACTCCCAGACGCTCGGCGAGAATCCCCGGCAGGAATCCGAACACCGCGAAGAAGGCCGCCGCGAAAGCCGCCATCACGCCGCCGAGCAGCCAGGGGCCGCCCGCGGCCGCCGTCGCGCGCACGTCCTCGGTGATCGGCCGCAATGGCACGACGCCGGCCGGCGCGCCGCGCGTGCCGCCGGCGAGCAGGAGCGCGTAGGCCACCAGCACGGCCGCGTTCAGCAGCCAGAAGCCGCGCCAGCCGAGCGGCGTCAGCAGCGGCGCCGCCAGCATGACGAGGGCGATCCCGACCGGCATGAAGGTGCCCCAGACGGCCATGGCCTGCCCGCGCTCCCGCGGCGGGGCGAGAGCGACGATGAGAGTCGGCGCCGCCACGGTCACGGTCAGGAAGCCAAGCCCCTCGACGATGCGCGAGGCGAGCAGCAGCGGCGCGCCCTCCGCCACGGCCCCGAGCGCGGAGCACGCCGCCTGCAGCAGCAGGCCGCCGAGCACCAGGCGCCGCGCGCCCAAGTGGTCGACCGCGACGCCGATGCCGGCGCCGCCGAGCGCACCGACGACGGCGAAGGCCGAGAGCAGCCAGGAGGCGGTCGCCAGGTCGAGCGCGAGGTCGGCCCGCACCGCGGCGAGCGCCGTCGGCGCCTTGCCGACCTGGAAAGCGGAGACCACGCCGGCGCCGACGACGAGGAGGAGGAGCATGAGCAGGTACAGCTTCTGGGCGCCGCTCATGTCCATCCCGAGCAGGGAACCGTCCCGGTTGAAGCTGTAGCCGAGCACCTTGGCCTCGGTGTTGAGGCCCGCCATCGGCGCCACCATGACGCCGGCCGCGCCCTTGTCCATCGCCGTATGGGCCAGGCGCGCCAGATTGTCGAGGCCGGGATTGCTGACGCCGACAATGACGCCCGCGCGCCCGCCGACGCGGTCCAGCACGCGCGTCAGGAAGGTCACCGACTCCTCTTGCGTGAGCTTCGGCGCCTCGCCCATGACGCCGAGGATGGTCATGCCCTGGACGCCGCAGTCCAGGTAGAAGTCGACCATCGAATCGGTGCTGGCGAGGTCGAGCGCGCCGTCGTCGGCAAAGGGCGTCGCCGCGATGACGTAGACGCCCTTGGTTTCCTCTGAGATGCGCATGCTCCGCTCCTGCTGCCGCTGTCGCCCGCCCGGGGTTGGGGCACAGAATTGGCCGAGGGAACGGCGAGGTCAAGTCCGGCCGGCGCGCGCAAAGAAAAGAGGGCGGCCTTCGCGAGGAAGGCCGCCCCAGGGAGCTGTGCAGGAGCAGAAAGAGAGTCTCAGGCGGCCGCGCGCTTGGCGTCGATCGCGGCGTCGATGGCCTGGCCGATGTCGGCCAGGATGTCGTCGATGTGCTCGATGCCCACCGAGAGGCGCAGGTAGCCTGGCGTCACACCGGTGGCGAGCTGGTCCTCGGCGCTCAGCTGCTGGTGCGTCGAGCTCGCCGGGTGGATCGCCAGGGTGCGGGTGTCGCCGATGTTGGCCACGTGATAGATCATCTGCAGCGCATCGATGAAACGGGCACCGACCTCCGGGTCGCTGGTCTTCAGCTCGAAGCCGACCAGGCCGCCGCGGCCACCGCTGAGGTAGCGCTCGGTCCGCTCGGTCGGATCGTCGTGGGTCATGCCCGGGTAGATCACCTTCTTCACCGCCGGATGCACCGCCAGGAAGTCGGCCACGCGCTGGGCATTGCGGCAGTGCTCGCGCATGCGCAGCGGCAGGGTCTCCAGGCCCTGGATGAAATTGAAGGTGTTGAAGGGGCTGAGCGCCATGCCGAGGTCACGCTGCAGGGTGCAGCGGGCCTTCACGATGTAGGCCACCGGCCCCATCTCCTTCACGGCCTCGGTCCACACCGCGCCGTGGTAGCTCGGGTCCGGCTGGTTCAGCATGGGGAAGCGCTCGGCGTGCTTCTCCCAGTCGAAGCGGCCGCCGTCGATGATGACGCCGCCGATCGAGGTGCCGTGGCCGCCGATGTACTTGGTGGCCGAGTGCACGATGATGTGGGCGCCGTGATCGAAGGGACGGCAGATCACCGGAGAGGCGGTGTTGTCGAGGATGAGGGGCACGCCCAGCGCTTCGCCGATGGCCGCAACCTCGGCGATCGGGAAGACTTTCAGCATCGGGTTGGGCAGAGTCTCGCCGTAGTAGGCGCGGGTGCGCGCGTCGGTCGCCTTGCGGAAGTTCTCGGGATCGGCGGCGTCGACGAAGCGGACCTCGATGCCCAGGGTCTTCAGGGTGTTGGCAAAGAGGTTCCAGGTGCCGCCGTAGAGGCCGCTGGCGCTGACGATGTTATCGCCGGCGCCGGCGATGTTGAGGATCGCCAGCGTCGAGGCCGCCTGGCCCGAGCTGACCGCGAGCGCCGCCGCGCCGCCTTCCAATGCGGCCATGCGCTGCTCGAAGGCGTCGTTGGTCGGGTTCATCACGCGGGTATAGATGTTGCCCATCTCCTCCAGGGCAAAGAGCCGGCGGGCGTGCCCGGAATCTTCGAACTGATAGGAAGTGGTCTGGTAGATCGGCACCGCCACCGCATGGGTGGTGGGGTCGGAGCGGTAACCGCTGTGCAGAACGGCAGTGGCAGGGTTCTTGGTGAAATCCATTGATCTATCCTCAGGTAATAAAGAATGAAACGAGGGGTTCAGAAAATCAGGCCGCCACGCTGGAGCGCCGAAACGGCGCGCCCTGCGGTACCGAGGAAGTCTCTTCCTCGGTGAGGCGGACGTGCCGCATGATCAGGGCGTTCACGGCCGCCGGATGAGTGAGTGGCGACATGTGGCCGGCGTCGAAGAGGCGCGCCACCGTCACGTCCCGTGCCGCATCGACGAGCTTGTCGGTCAGGCGACGGGCGACCGCCGGCGAGGCTTCCCCGCTGATGGTGAGCAGCGGCAGAGTCAGGCCGGCGACCTCCTCGGCCGGCCAGCTTTCGCCGAAGCAGGCGGTAAAGTTGCGCAGCACCGCACGGGCCTGGGCGGCAAGCCGCTGACGCTGTTCGGCATCGGCCTTGTCCCAGGCCCCCTCGCCGTTCCAGAAATCGACGAAGGCCGCCATGCCGTGGGCCGGCCAGCCGGCCGCCACGGCACCGCGCAGGCGATCACGGATGCCGAGGATGCCGCGATAGAGCCGCATGTCCTCGTCGCCGCCGGCCAAGGGCAACAGGTGAAAGAGCACCGGCTCGATCAGGGTCAGGCTCAACACCCGCTGCGGATGGCTGAGCGCGATCTTCAAGGCCACCGCGCCGCCGTAGGAATGGCCAACGAGATGGAAGGCCCGTGCCCTGTCGCCCAGCGTCCGCAGCACCGCCGCGGCGTCGCCGGCAAGGCTCGCCGCGTCGTCGCGTGTGCTGTTCCGAAAGCTCGCCCGGCCGTAGCCCGGCAGGTCGGGCGCCAAGACCTCGCGGCCGGCAAGCGCCGTCGTCAGGGACTTCCACTGGCCGCCGGTCGAAGCGGAACTGTGCAGCGCGACCACCGGCCGGGCCGGACCGACCGGGACTGTGGCCTCGTACACGGAAGGATGCTTCATTGTCAACATGCGCTCGCCTCCTTTGCGAGACTGAATGTTGCGGCGTTTAGCGGGGCGGACCCTAGGCCGCCTTGGCCTCCAGGCAGGCATGACAGATCGCCTCGATGTGGCGGTGGTCGGTGCCGCAGCAGCCGCCCATCACCGTGATGTGGCCGAGTCGGGCCCGCAGGTCGCGATACTGCCGGCCCAGCTCATCGGGGTCGCCGGCGTCCAGTTCCGCCGCTTCGTCGAGCTCGGCGTGGCTCATCCGCGAGGCGTTGGCACGCAGACCCTTGATCCGCTTGACCCAGTCCTCGCCGGCCGCGAGGGCGTCGTCGAAGTGGGTTGGATGGGCGCAATTGATCATGTAGTAGGCCGGGCCGTTGCCGGTCGCTGCGTCCACCGCCTCGATGGCGTCTTTCAGGCTCTGGCCGGAGGGCAGGCTGCCGTCGGTCTCCACGGTGAAGGAGATCACCACCGGCAGGCCGGCGGCCTCGGCCGCCCGGGTGACGCCGATGGCCTCTTCCGCATAGGTCATGGTGATCGCCGTGGCCATGTCCGCCGGCGTCTCGGCGAAGACGTCGATCTGCTTGGCGTGGTAGGCCTGTGCCGCCTCGGCGGTCATCGCGGCCTCCACCTTGTAGCCGTGGCCGCGCGGGCCGACGCAGCCGCTGATCACCATCGGCGCGCGCTCGGATTCGAACAGGCGGCGCAACTCGACGAGCAGGGCGATCGACTGGCGGTTCACCTCGGCCATGTCGGCCTCGCGGTAGCCCAGCTTGGCGCCCCAGTCGCTGGAGGCCCGCCAGGTCGCGCTCTCGAGGATGAAGCCGCAATCCCTGTCACGGGCGATGGAAGCGTGACTCGCGTAGTAGCGCCGCAGTGTCGCCTGCCCCGACTGGTCCTTCAGCAGGTCGAAGGCTGCGAAGTAGGGCAGGTCAAGGCCCTCGTGGAAGATCAGGGTGGTTTCGATGCCGCCGTCGGTCAGGAAGGGCCCGCCCTTCAACTGCGGCAGGCTGTCTCGGTACTTGGCCATTCAAAGTCTCCTCTGCGATTGCAGCATCGAAGCGGCTGCAATGGCCGGAGACCCTATGCCTTCACTATTTCTGCATGATTTCCCGCCTCAGAAACATATCCCCTGCCGAGGCAACACAACTGAAACCTGGCAGCAGCATGGCGAAGCCTCGCATTCGACAGCAATTTTCTGGCAAAGCGGCCGGCAAAACCTATATTGAGTGCTGCCTCCCCGCTAGGCAGAAGCCCACGAGAAGAATGGGTTCGTGCGGCCCGAACGCAATCTATCGTGGCATGGAATCCTGCCCTATGGGCGTCCCGCCGGAACATTTGGGCCAGGAGCCGGTTTTGAAGCAATCAGTTGGGAAGGATGCCCGGCCCGGCCGGCGGCAGAACCGCGCCCGTGCCCTGGCACTGATCGCGCTCGGGCTCGCCGTCGCAAGCACCGTCGGGGCCGGCCAGGCGTCCGAATCTGTTGGTCCCAACCGCGGTGAGGCCAGCGGCGGGAGCGATGGTGCCTCCGACGCGGAAGCCGGGGTTGCCTATGAAGTCCGTCTCGGGGGCATCGGGGAGGGCGACCTGCTGGATCTGCTGCGCGCCTCGTCACAGCTCCTGGCGCTCGCCGACAAACCGCCGGCGACCACCATCGGGCTGCGCCGGCGCGCGGAGGACGACATCGGCCGCATGCAGACGGCCCTGCGTTCGGAGGGCTACTACGATTCGAAGATCGACCTGGACATCGACGGCGAGGCGAAGCCGGTGCTGATCCGGCTGCAGATCGACGCTGGCCCGCGTTACGACGTGGCAGCCTACGAGATCAGCTACGCCGACGCGGCCGCGCCGGCGGAGGCGATCCGCCCGACGCTCGAGGAAATCGGCGTGAGCCTCGGCATGCCGGCACGCGCGCCCACGGTGGTCGCCAGCGAGCAGCGCCTGATCGAACTGCTGCAAGAGCGCGGCCACCCTTTTGCCCGGGTCGCCGACCGCAAGACCTTCATCGACCGCGAAAGACGCGCGATGACCGTCCAACTTGCCGTTGATGCCGGCCGGGCCGCGACTTTCGGCCCTCTCGTCTTCACGGGTCAAGAGGAGGTTGGCGAGGACTATCTGCGCCGCCTCGCGGACTGGCCGGAGGGCGTGACCTACGACCGCCGCGTCCTGCGTGACCTGCAGCGCCGCCTCTCCAGCACTGGGCTGTTTTCCACGGTCAATGCGGAAACCGGCGCCGAAGTTGCCGAGGACGGCAGCCTGCCGGTCACCGTCTCCCTGGTCGAGCGCGAGCACCGCTCGATCGGCGCGACCGTTGCCTTCTCGACCGACATCGGCCCCAGCCTGGAGCTGTTCTGGGAGCACCGCAATCTGCTGGGCCAGAACGAGCAGCTGCGCGTCGGCGCGACCGGCTCGCTGATCGAGCAGATCGGGCAGATCGATTTCCGCAAGCCGACCTTCTTGCGCAACGACCAGGACCTGCTGGCCAATCTCAGGGGCGGCTTCGAGGACACCGACGCCTACGAGCGCCAGTCGGTCGATTCGGTCATTGCCCTGGAGCGCCCCTTTCTCGACAACTGGCGCGGCTCCGCCGGCGTTTCCTTCGGCTACGAGATCATCGACGAGAAAGCCGACAACGGCGTGGGTGAGCGCACCTTCCAGCTCTTCGGCCTGCCCCTGACGGCGACCCGCGACACCACCGACGATCCGCTCGACCCCCACTCGGGCACGCGGCTGCAGCTGGCGCTCACCCCGACCACCGGCGTCGGCAGCGAGAACCTCCTCTTCCTCACCGCAAGCGCCGGCGGTTCGGCCTACTACGCCATCGACGAGGACGAGCGCTTCGTCCTCGCCGGCCGTGCGCGTGTCGGCTCCATCCTCGGCGAGAAGACCGAGGTCCTGCCCGCCTCCCGCCGCTTCTACGCCGGCGGCGGCGGCTCCATCCGCGGCTACGAATACCAGCTGGTCGGCCCGCTCGACGACGACGAAGATCCCTTTGGCGGCACCTCTCTGGTGGAACTTGGCGGCGAGCTGCGCGTGCGGGTCACCGAGGAGATCGGCGTCGTGCCGTTCATCGACGGCGGCACCGTCTACGACGATCCCATTCCCACCGGCGACGAGACCCTGCGCTGGGCTGCCGGGCTGGGCCTGAGATACTTTACCGGCTTTGGGCCGATACGGTTGGACGTCGCCTTCCCGCTCAATCCGCGCGACGGGGTAGACGAGACCTTCCAGTTCTACATCAGTTTCGGACAGGCGTTCTGACATGCGCCGGGCAGCAGCAATCGCGAAGTGGGCACTCATCGGCTGCGGCGGCCTGCTCGCCGCGATCGTGCTGACCGTCGCGCTCGGCTACGGCTGGCTCAATAGCGACGGCGGCCGCGACTGGCTCACCCGCCAGATCGAGGACGCCGTCAGCACGCCCGGCGAGATGGAGCTCTCCATCGGCGCCCTCACCGGCGATCTGCCGCAGAGCCTGCAGGCTCGCGACATCGTGCTGCGCGACGCGGAGGGACGCTGGCTCACAGTCGCCGCCCTGGAAATCGACTGGCGACCCTGGCAGTTGCTCGGCCGGACGCTCGACGTGGAGCGCCTGGCATTGACCGGCGTCGACCTGGCGCGCCTGCCGGCCGCGCCGCCGGGGGCGGTCAAGGATGGCGGCGGCAGCGACCCCCGCGAGCTGTTGGCCTTTCCGCTGAAGATCCGCCTCGGCGGCTTTGTCGCCGACGAGATTGCCCTGGGCGAGCCCGTGCTCGGCCAGGCCGCGCGCTTCACGCTGTCCGGCGAAGCAGGGCGGCGCGACGACGGCAGCCTGTCGACGCGCGTCGACCTGGCGCGGATCGATGGGGCCGAGGGGCGGTTGCTTGCCAGTTTGCGCTACGAGCCGCAGAGCGACAGCCTGACCGCCGACCTTGCCGCGACCTCCGCGCCCGGCGGCCTGCTGGCAGCCCTGTTGGAGATGCCCGACCTGCCGGGCACCGAAATGAAACTGACCGGCAGCGGACCGCTGACCGACTGGGCCGGCGACCTCGCTCTGACGCTGGGCGACCTGGCCGACGCCGAGGCCACCATCGGCCTGCAGCGCCGCGACAACGGCGATCTCGCTTTCAGCCTGCGCGGCATCAGCAATCTTCGCCCACCGCAAGGAGACGACCTCTGGCGCCTCGCCGCCGGACGCACGGAGATCGAACTGTTGGGCGCCTGGCAGGAGAAAGAACGCCTGCACCTCGATCGCTTCGCCACGGTCAACGACAGCCTGCGGATCGACCTCCAGGGCGACGCGGTGCCGGAAAGCGGTGCGCTCGACCTGCGGCTTTCGGCACAGGTGATGGACGCCTCGGCGCTGGCAGCTTTGGCCGGCCTCGACGGCCTGCACAGCCTCTCGGCCGATATCGCGGTAAGCGGTTCCATCGACAGGCCCCAGGCGACGCTCGATCTGCGGGCAGAAGGGCTCGCCAGCCCCGACATCACGGCCGAGGCGGTCGCCCTCAGTGGCAGGGTTACTACCGAGCGCGATCTGCTCGGCCCGGCGCCGCTGCTGGTGCTCGCGCTCGAGGGCCGCTTCGATGCCCTGCGCCTGCCCGGCCAGGACGACGTCAACCGGCTGCTCGGCGACAGACTGCCTGTAACGCTCGCCGGCCGGCTCGATCTCGAGACGCTGGTGCTCGACGTCGCCACGCTGGAAGCCGCTGCCGGCCCGGCGACACTCTCGGCCAGCGGCCCCTTCAACCTGACCGACGGCAGCGCACAGCTCGACGCCGCCGCACAGCTGTCCGACCTGGCGGCACTGCAGCCGCTCACCGAGATCACCCTCGGCGGCCCTCTGCGGCTGGCCGGTCCGGTCTCCCTGGAAGACTTCGGCAGCCGCATCGCCGCCGACTTGGAGGGTCGCTGGGAGCAACCCTCCAGCGACATCGGACTGATCAAGGCGGCCGCCGGCGAAGGCCTCGACGTGACGACCCGGCTGGTCATCGCCGATGGAGATATCCGTATCGAGCGGGCAAGCGCGCGTTCAGCCACCACGCAGCTCGAAGCCCGCCTGACGGTGGCCGGCACGGCGCTGCGCGACGGCAGGTATGCCCTCTCGCTCGCAGACGCGCAGGTGCTTGCCGAGGAACTCGGCGTGGCGCTGGCGGGACCCATGACGGTGGAAGGCGAGCTCTCCGGCCCGTTCGACGCCCTCGACCTCAGCGGTCGTGCCCGCCTCGCCGAGCTGACGGTCGAAGAGCAGACCCTCAGCGATATCTCGGGCAGCTACCGCCTGCGCCTCAGTGGTGCCGACATCGACGGACCGATTACCGTGGCGCTGACCAGCCCCTTCGGCCCGGCCGAGGCCAGCACCGAAATTGCGCTACGGCGCGAAGCCGTCACCCTGGCCAATCTGCGGGCGAGCCTACCGCAGACCACGGTGACCGGCCGGGTGACCCTGCCGCTCGACGGCGGCGACCCGGCGGCCGACTTGCAAGGCGAAGTCGCCGACCTTGCGCCCTGGCTGGAGCTCGCCGGCTTCTCCGGCGGCGGCAAGGGCAAGGTCGCGGTGAAGCTGAACGTGCCGGGCGCCGCGGCACCGCTGACCGTTTCCGCCGATCTTTCCGGCCTGACCCTCCTGCCGGAGGCGGGGGCGTCTCCCATCAGGGCCGAGCGCCTGACGCTGAACCTGCGCGGCCAGGATCCTGTCTTCACCGAGCCCGGAGAGATCGCGCTCGCCGCGACGGCCTTGCGCTGGGACCGCCTGGAGCTGGAACGCGTCGATCTCGGCGCCCGGGGCACCCTGAATGCCCTCGACGTCACGCTGAAAGCCGGCGGCCACTGGATCGAGCCCATGGAACTGGCGGCCCGGGCGCGCGTGACGCGGCAGGACGAGACCCTCGCCGTCGCGCTCGAGAGTGCCGAGGGCCGCGCCTTCGGCCAGCCGCTGGCGCTGCGCCGGACGGCGATCCTGACGCTGTCGCCCGAACTCACCCGGCTGGAAGGACTTGCGCTGGCTTCCGGCGACGCCCTGCTGACCGCCGATGCGGCGCTCGGCGAGGGGCGGGTGACGCTGCAGGCCGCGCTCGATGCCCTGCCGCTGCCGACCGTCGATGCCTTCTGGGACAGCGGCCTGGCCGGCGAGATCTCCGCCGAGGTGAACCTGGAGGGAAGCTTCGCTGCGCCGCAGGGCACAGCCCGCTTCACCGCAACCGGCCTGCGCCCGCGCGACAGCAAGGACATGCCGGCGCTCGAACTGACCTCCACGGCGGACTGGCAGATCGGACGTTTGAAGGCCGAGGGGCAGCTGGGCGGGGCCCAGGTCGCGGCCGCCCGCTTCAGCGTCGACGCGCCGCTGCAGATGACCCCCGACGGCAGCATCGAGATGCCGCCCGAGGTGCCGCTGTCCGGCCGCCTCGATTGGACCGGTGACATCAGGACGATGCTGCTCTTCGTGCCGCTGCCGGAGCACCGCCTGGGCGGCGAGGCCCAGATCGCGTTCGGCGTCGACGGCAGCCTGGGCGCACCGCAGGCCGAAGGCTATATTGCGCTCGAGAAGGGCCGCTACGAGAACCTGGAGACCGGCACCGTCCTGCGTGACCTGGCTCTCACCGCGGAGGTGACCAACGAGCGGGTGACCCTGTCCACGCTCAGCGCCAACGATGGCTCCGGCGGCAGAGTGGACGGCACAGGCAGCCTGGCCATCGACCCCGAACGGAACTTCCCCTTCGACGTCACCATAGAGCTCGACAAATTTCATGCCGTCAGGCGCGACGACGTGACGGCGGTGACCGGCGGCAAGGTGAAGCTCGACGGCGATATCGGCGCGCCCCATGTCGAGGGGCGCTTCACCACAGAGACTGTGGAGATCAGCCTGCTGACCGACCTGCCGCCCGACGTGGTGAGCCTCGATGTCATCGAGATCAAGGACGGCGTTGTGGCGCAGCGGCCTGAGGAAGCCGACAAGCCGCCGGTCGACGCCACCCTCGACGTTGTCGTCGAGATGCCGCGGCGCATCTTCGTGCGCGGACGCGGCCTGGATTCCGAGTGGGCGGGACGCATCTCGGTGCAGGGCCCCGCCGCCGCGCCGATGGTCACCGGCGAGGTCAACCTGGTGCGCGGCCAGCTCTCGGTGGTCGGCAAACCCTTCATCTTGCGCGAGGGCAAGGTGACGCTGCCGCAAGGGGCAGACACCGAACCCGCCCTCAATGTCAGGGCCGTCCACGAAGGCAGGGACCTGACGGTCACCGCGCGGCTCAGCGGCCCGCTGTCGCGCCCGGAGCTCGAGCTCACCTCGGTGCCCGACGTGCCGCGCGACGAAATCGTCTCCCGGGTGCTGTTCGACAAGTCGGCCGCCAGCCTCTCTGCCGCCGAGGCGGCGCAGCTTGCCATCGCCTTGCGCGACCTTACCGGCAAGGGCGGTGGCACCGACATCCTGGGCTTTGCGCGGCGTACCCTCGGCGTTGACGTGCTGCGCATCGAAACCGCCGAGGGCGACCAGCCGGCGCTGGAGGCCGGCCGGTACCTGACCGACGATGTCTACCTCGGCGTCAGGCAGGGCGCCGACTCGCAGTCCACCGCTGCCGGCGTCGAGGTCGAGCTGACACCGAACATCACGCTGGAGAGCGAGGTCACCGCTAAGGGTGCCAGCAAGTCCGGCGTGCGCTTCCAGTGGGACTACTAAAGCGTAGGCCCCTCATCCGCGCCCGCGGGTGCGCGTCTTGTTCGGCTTGGCGTGCTTTTCCAGGAAGGCGATGATGCTGCCGGCGACATCCTTGCCGGTCGCCTTTTCGACCCCCTCCAGACCCGGCGACGAGTTGACCTCCATGACCACGGGACCGTGATTGGAGCGCAGCATGTCGACGCCGCAGACATTGAGGCCCATGATCTTCGCCGCGCGCACGGCGGTCGAGCGCTCCTCCGGCGTGATCTTCACCGCTTGGGCGGAGCCGCCGCGATGCAGGTTGGAGCGGAACTCGCCTTCGGCCCCCTTGCGGATCATCGCTGCCACGACCTTGTCGCCGACCACCAGGCAGCGGATGTCGGAGCCGCCGGACTCCTTGATGAACTCCTGCACCAGGATGTTGGCCTTCAAACCGCCGAAGGCCTGGATCATGCTCTTGGCCGCGCCCGTGGTCTCGCCCAGCACCACGCCGATGCCCTGGGTACCCTCGAGCAGCTTGATGACCACCGGGGCGCCGCCCAGCATCTCGACGATCTCTTCGGCACGGCTGGTCGAATGGGCAAAGATCGTCACCGGCAGGCCGATGCCGCGGCGCGCCAGCAGCTGGTGGCTGCGCAGCTTGTCGCGCGAGCGGCTGATCGCCACCGACTCGTTCAGCGGATAGACGCCCATCATCTCGAACTGGCGCAGCACGGCGGTGCCGAAAAAGGTGACCGAGGCGCCGATACGCGGAATCACGGCGTCGAAGCCCTCCACCTTTTCGCCGCGGTAGTACATCTCCGGCCGATGCGAGGCGATGTGAATGTAGACCCGCATGGTGTCGATCACCTCGATCTCGTGGCCGCGCCCCTCCGCCGCCTCGATCAATCGCTGATGGGAGTAGAGCGTCGGATTGCGTGCCATAAGGGCGATTCTCATGCCGGCCTCTCCGTCGGCTTGGGTGTCGCTTTCTTGGCCGCCTTACGGCGCGAAAGCACGAAGGAGCTGCCCGGGTCGACCACGAAGCGCCGGCGCAAGGCGCGGCGCCCGAGCAGCATGCGGAAACCCATTTCGTCTCGATTGGTCAAGGCCATCTCGATGGGCCAGGCGTCGTTGCCGAGCTTGAGGGTCGTCTCGATGACGTAACGGCGCTGGCGGTGGCCGCTGGACGATGTGACGACGCGCTCATCAACGACCCGCGCTTCGCAATCAACCACCGGCCGGCGCCGGTGCTGAACCGGGTGCAGCGAGAAGCGGACGAATTTCTGCCCATCGCGCACGAAAGGGCGAATTTCGAAGGCATGGATAGCCGCGGTGCGTGCGCCGGTATCGATCTTCGCCTTGATCTCGTCGACGCCCAGATCCGGCAGGCTTGCCCACTCGCGCCAGCCGACGACGACGGCCTGCCGTTTTGCACCTTTCACAGCCGCTTTCCGGCAGGACCACGCCCCGCAAGCAACCAGAAGGTTGTTCTGGATCGCAGCAATGGTCGCCTCTTAGAGCCTTTCATGGTCATATTGAAGCACTCTGCCGGAGCGGCTTTGTGCCAAGGTCCCCAAGGGTCTTTGGGGGTTTGGCGCAGGCCATAGCGGCGCTATGGCCAAGGCGAAGCCCGCCGGCCTTGGCGCAAAGACGCCCGGCCCCCAAAGGCTCTTGGCGGGTTGGCGAGCGGCGGGCGCCCACGGCGTCGACAAGCTTGCCCGATGCGCCGCATCGCGCTGCGCCTGCCTCCTGACGGATCGCCGCACCGCTCGCCAACAGAATTGCTTCAATATGACCATGAAAGGCTCTAGAGCAGCGCGTCACCCGATTCTCCCTGGTCGCACGGGAACAACTTGTGCTTCACGGGGTAGCTATCGGTCAATGGCCGATGTGTCGCCAGCGCCGCCCGGCCAGCCCGACGGTACCTTTCCTGCCGCGGCTCCGAAAGCCTTCAGGATGTGGCGCAAGTCTCGCCGGAACCGACCTGGGCAACCGGCGTTGACTCAAGGACAAGGCCGTGCCCGGGATCGCACGCGCCACGGATTTCCGCGGGAGGAGCCGCGATGACCTCGCAGACCGAAATCGAAAAGGCGGTGGCACAGCCCGGAGCGGTCTTCAAGACCCCGGAAGCGGTTCTTGTCGATTCCAGGCTAAGCGACGCCGAGAAGCGCCGCGTTCTGGAAAGCTGGGAGCGCGACGCCCGCGAGCTTTCCGTCGCCGAAGAGGAGAACATGGGCGGCGGGGAGCCGAATATGCTGGCGCGCGTGCTGGAGGCGCTGGCGACTCTGCCGGCGAGGGACGACGAGCGCCCGCGCGGCCCGTCGACCAAGCACGGCTCCCAGCCGACGCCCTCCTCGGCGGCGACGCCACAGACCTCCGATGCGCCGACGCTGACCGGTGGAGAAGCCCGTCAGGGCGAGATCATCCTCAAGTCCCCCACCCGCAAGGCGGTCTTCGTGGGCGGCCTCGTCCTCGCCGCCGTCGCCACGCTACTCTTCTATCTGGTCTAGAGCCTGGCGGTGAGAGCTAATCGTCCTTGCGGGGGATCAGGCGCGCCTCCAGCTTGCCGATGACGAAGAGCACGATGACGGCCAAGACCGTGCCGATCACCGCAATGGAATAGAATCCGCCGCCGCAGGCCAGACCCACCGCGCCCGCCAGCCACATGCTGGCGCCGGTGGTAAGCCCCTGTACCGTGCCTCTCGACTGGATGATGGTGCCGGCGGCAAGGAACGCAACGCCGGCGGTTACCGCCTCGATGATGCGGATGGCGTCGCTGCGCGGCTCGTCCATCAGTTCGTTCATCTCAAAGAAGATCTCGAAGGTGATGAGGGTGAAGATCGCTGCCGCCAGGGACACCAGGATGTGGGTGCGCAGGCCGGCCGCCTTCTGGCGGAATTCGCGGTCGATGCCGATGACCGCACCGAAGAGGATCGCGAGCACCAGCCGAGTGACGATTTCGAGCAGCGGCGTGCTGGTCTGGAACAGGTTGAGAGGAAGGGTTTCGGACATCGGGCCGGCGCATCCGGATTGAAGCTCTGCGTCGGATAACACCGGCAATAGCGCCTTGGTTCCCCTCTTCAGAACGCGTGAACAGGGCGCCGCGCCGCCTCAGGCGCCGAGCGCCAGCTTGATGAGCAGGCCGACGGCGCCCACCGCCAGCACGCCGGCCGCCCAGAGACCGGCGAACCACAGCAGCCGCCGCAGCCCCGGCATCAGTGATAGCCCTCATCGGGGTCGACCTTGCCGCGGAACACCCAGTAGGCGTAGCCGGTGTAGGCGAGGATGATGGGAATCAGCACCGCCGCGCCGACCAGCAGGAAGGCGAGGCTGGCATCCGGGGCGGCGGCCTGCCAGATGGTTACGCTGGTGGGCACGATGTAGGGATAGAAGCTGATGCCGATGCCGGCGTAGCACAGCCCGAAGAGCGCCAGGGACGCGAGGAACGGCTGGGCCGGCCGGTGGTCGAGGAGGCCGCGGAACAGCAGCCAGGCGCAGCCCGCCACCAGGGCCGGCACGATGACGCTGAAGATCACCGTGGGCCAGGCGAACCAGCGCTCCAGGTAGGCCGGATTGAGGAAGGGTGTCGCCAGGCTCACCACGCCGATGAGGACCAGGGTGGCGATGCCGCTCGCCCAGGCGAAGCGGCGGGCGCGCTCCGCCAGGTGGCCCTCGGTCTTCATCACCAGCCAGGTGGCGCCGAGCAGCGCGTAGCCTGCCACCAGCGCCACGCCGGTCAACAGGCTGAAGGGCGTCAGCCAATCCCACCAGCCGCCGGCATAGGCGCGGTTCGCCACCTCGATGCCCTGCACCAGGGCGCCGAGGGTGATGCCCTGGGCGAAGGCGGCGACCAGCGAGCCGCCGGCGAAGCCCCAGTCCCAGAGGAACTTTCCGCGCACCGTGCGATGTCGGAACTCGAAGGCGACGCCGCGGAAGATGAGACCGAGGAGCATGGCGATGAGCGGTGCGTAGAGCGCCGGCAGGATGGTCGCGTAGGCCAGCGGGAAGACGGCGAAGAGCCCGCCGCCGCCGAGCACCAGCCAGGTCTCGTTGCCGTCCCATACCGGTGCCACGGAATTCATCGCGGTATCGCGGTCGGGCCCCTTGTCGATGAGCGGAAAGAGCACGCCGATGCCGAGGTCGAAACCGTCGAGCACCACGTAGGCCAGCACCGCGAAGGCGATGAGGGCGGCCCAGATGAAGGCGAGGTCGAGTTCCATAAGCTTGCCTCCCTAGGGCGCCGGATGATGCCGTCGCGCCTCGATCGCCGGCGCGGGCGTGATGCCGGCTGCCCTGAGCGGCCCGAGGTCTTCCTCCAGCCTGGCCTGCGGAGAGCGCCCCATGAGGCGCAGCAGGTAGAAGGTGCCGGAACCGAAGACGGCGAAGTAGACCAGGATGAAGGCGACCAGCGAGGTGCCGACCGCCGGCACCTCCAGCGGCGAGGCCGACTGCGCGGTTGAGAGCAGGCCGTAGACCGTCCAGGGCTGCCGGCCGACCTCCGTGGTGATCCAGCCGGCCAGCACCGCGCCGAAGCCGGCCGGGCCCATGGCGACGGCGCAGCGGTGCAGCCAGGCCGCGTCGTAGAGCCGGCGGCGCAGGCGCATGAGCAGGCTCCACAGGCCGATGCCGACCATGGCGAAGCCGAGCGCCACCATGATGCGGAAGCTCCAGAACACGATGGCCGACCGCGGGCGTTCTTGCCGCGGCCAAGCCTTCAGGCCCTGCACCTCGCCGTCCCACTCGTGGGTCAGGATCAGCGAGCCGAGCTTGGGGATCTCGACACGGTAGCGGGTCTCCTCGGCGGCATCGTCGGGCAGCCCGAAGAGAATCAGCGGCGCGCCCTGCTGCCGCGGGTCCCAGTGGCCTTCCATGGCGGCGATCTTGGCCGGCTGGTGCTCCAGGGTGTTGAGGCCGTGCAGATCGCCGGCCACCACCTGCAGCGGCGCCACGATGAGCGCCATCCACATAGCCATGGAGAACATGAGGCGCGCGGGGCGGTCCTGCGGATCGCGCAGCAGGTGCCAGGCACCGACGCCGCCGACCACGAAGGCCGTGGTGAGATAGGCGGCGAGGACCATGTGCACGAAGCGGTAGGGGAAGGAAGGATTGAAGATCACCGCCCACCAGTCGGCCGGCACGTACTGGCCGACCGCGTTGACGGCAAAACCCGCCGGCGTCTGCATCCAGGAATTCGCCGAGAGAATCCAGAAGGCCGAGAGCAGCGTGCCGACGGCCACCATCACGGTGGCGAAGAAATGAAGCTTCCGGCCCACCCGCCTGAGGCCGAACAGCATGACGCCGAGGAAGCCCGCCTCGAGGAAGAAGGCGCTCAAGACCTCGTAGCCCATCAGCGGCCCGAGGATCGGCCCGGTCTTGTCGGAGAAGACGCTCCAGTTGGTGCCGAACTGGTAGCTCATGACGACGCCGGAGACCACGCCCATGCCGAAGGCCACGGCGAAGATGATCTTCCAGTACTCGAAGACCGTCATGTAGCGCTGGTCGCGCGTCCACAGCCACAGACCCTCGAGCACGGCGAGGTAGCTGGCGAGGCCGATGGTAAAGGCCGGGAAGATGATATGGGCAGAGATCGTGAAGGCGAACTGAAAGCGTGCCAGGTCCACCGCGGTCGTCGTATCGAACATCTCGGAGCTACCTTCGCGGAGCGTTCATCGGGCTTGCGGGAAGGCTTGCGCGTTTGCGCAGGCTCGAACTCCTGCGGATGCCCAGAGCAATAACTAGGTCACAGTCCCCGGCGTTCCATGGCCGGCAGCGCCGGGTCGGCTAGAACAGGGCGGCGCCGGAGAGGCCATCGTAGACCAGCTTCACGCCGGTCAGGGCGAGAAAGAAGTAGCAGGCGGTGTAGAACAGGCCGGTCGGCACCCGGTTGTGCAGCCAGATGCCGGCCAGGATGCCGGCGACGGCAACCGGCAAGAGCACCGCCGAGGTCGCCAGGTTCTGCGCCGTGAACAGCCCGAGCCCGGTGTAGGGGATCAGCTTCACGTAGTTCACCAGCAGAAAGAAGGCGACGGTGGTCGCCTGGTACTGCGTCTTCGGCAGGCCGAGCGGCAGCAGGTAGACGTTCACGGGCGGTCCGCCGGCATGGGCGGTGAAGCTGGTGAAACCGGATGCGGCACCCCACAGCCAGCCGCTTGGCGGCCCCGGCTTGCGCTGTGGCGCGCCGTTGCGCCGCAAGCGCCTCGCCAGGTAGTTGGCGGTGAAGCCGAGGGCAATGATGCCGATCAGCAGGCGGATCGACCAAGGCGCCAGCAGATGGAAGGTCAGCGCGCCGACGGCGATGCCGACGACGGCGGCCAGCGCGAGGCGCAGCAGCACCCGGCTCTCCCACTTCTGCCAGTAGGCCCAGATGCCGACCAGATCCATGAGACAGAGGATCGGCAGCATGATGGCGGCAACCTGCACCGGCGGCAGTACCAGGGCCATCATCGGCACCGCCACCACACCCAGGCCGGCGCCGAACCCGCCCTTGGAAATTCCGGCGATCAGCACCGCCGGCACCGCGGCGAGGTAGAACAGGGGATCGGCGATCATTCGTGATGCGATAGACGGTGGGAAGGAGAAATACCGGGGCGAGGCACTGCCAAGAACTTGCAGGCGCCGTCACACTGGCGCAGTTCGGCCGCTGCGGCAACGGCTTAGGCGCGACGCGCGGGGGCAGGCGCTCACCGCCAAGTGATCGCGCCAGCCGGCGCGCCGGCAGGTATCCTGGACCGCAACAGCCGGCGATGGCATGCTTGGCCGGGTCGACTACCCCTCTTGCCAGGGAGTTGCGGATGGCGCGAAGGGACTGCTTGCCTGTGGTGCTGCTGCTGGTGCTGGCGGCTGCGCTTCTCCAGCGGCCGGATCAGGCCTTCGCGCAATCGGCGGCGCGCGAGCGCATCGCCGTCGACCTGGAGCTGGTGCTGGCGGTCGACGTGTCGCTATCCATCGATGCCCGCGAGGCGCGCCTGCAGCGCGACGGCTACGTCGCGGCCTTCCGCGATCCGCAGGTGCTGGAGGCCATCGAGGGCGGCATCCTCGGGCGCATCGCCGTCACCTACTTCGAGTGGGCCAACTCGGCGCACACCCACCTGATCGTCGCCTGGACGCTGATCGATTCCGATGACGCGGCGGCGACCTTCTCGGCGGCGCTGGCGCAGCGCCGGCCGGGACCGGCGCACTACACTTCCATCAGCGGCGCCATCGACTTCGCCGCCGGGCTGTTCGCCGACAACGGATTCGAGGGCACGCGCCAGGTGATCGACGTCTCGGGCGACGGGCCGAACAACTGGGGCGACCTGGTGACCCAGGCGCGCGACCGCGCCGTAGCCCGCGGCTTCACCATCAACGGCCTGCCGATCCTCGACGAGGGCCCCGGCCCCTTCGGGCGCTACAACATTCCCAACCTGGATCTCTATTTCCGCGACTGCGTGATCGGCGGGCCGGCCGCTTTCATCGTGGTGGCGGAGCACTTCGAGGCCTTCGCCAGCGCCATCCGCCGCAAGCTGATCCTGGAAATCGCCGGCCTCACGCCGCAGGAGCCCCCCGGCACCGCCCCGCCCCGCCTCCAACGCGCCCAGCTCGGCGCCGAAGAGCCGCGCAAGGCCCCGCCCTGCGACATCGGCGAGCAGATCCTCCGGGCCAGGAACGAGGATTTTTGAGGCCCCCGGTCTTCTCCCTGCGTTCAGATGACCGGCAATGAAGACCTCTGCTGCTTCGCGAAGCGACGCTCGAAGGCGGCGCCCTGCTGCTCTATCGGCGCAACTGCGACTGATCGCAATCTTTCCCGGCGCGCGTTGTCGAACCCGATATCCCGGCAGCCGGATCGAGCCCTCCGGTCGTCTCGAGGAAAGCGGCGATCTCGGCAACGCCCTTCCCGGCCTTCACCTGGGCAAAGACGAAGGGCCGCTGGCCGCGCATCTTGCGGGCGTCGCGGTCCATCACCTCCAGGCTGGCACCGACCAGCGGTGCCAGGTCGGTCTTGTTGATGACCAGCAGGTCGGAGCGGGTGATGCCCGGTCCGCCCTTGCGCGGGATCTTGTCGCCCGCCGAGACATCGATCACGTAGATCGTGAGGTCGGCCAGCTCGGGGCTGAAAGTGGCAGCGAGATTGTCACCGCCGGACTCGATGAGCACCAGGTCCAGCCTGGGGAAGCGCTGGCGCATTTCCGCTACTGCGGCGAGGTTGATGGAGGCGTCCTCGCGGATCGCCGTGTGCGGGCAGCCGCCGGTCTCCACTCCCAGGATGCGCTCCGGCGGCAGCGCGCCCGAGCGGGTCAGGAACTCGGCGTCCTCGCGGGTGTAGATGTCGTTGGTGATGGCGGCAATGTCATAGCGACCCGCCAGAGTCTTGCAGAGCGCGTCCATCAGCGCGGTCTTGCCGGAGCCGACGGGCCCGCCGATGCCGACACGGAGAGGACCTGAAGCGGAAGCAGTCATGATCGGAACAGCCTCGTGTACTGGGTTTCGTGTTTCATGGCCGCAAGATCGGCGAGCACGGCCGCACCGCCGAGATCCTCCAGCGGCGCGTCCAGCGCAGCGCCGACGGCCTGCGCGACCGGTGCCTCCAGGGCGGCGACGATCCGCTGCCCGGCGCGCTGGCCGAGCGGGATGAGACGCACCCCGGCAGAGACCAGGTTGCCGGTGAAGCCGTGCAGATAGGCGTGCAGGCAGGGCTCCAGGGCAAGACCGTGCCCAGCCGCCGCGACCGCGACCACCACCGGATAGGCCAGCGGGCCGTCCCAGGCCGCGAGCAGACGGTCGAGCGCCTCACAGGGCCAGGCATCCGCGGTCGCCTCGACGAAGGCGCGGCCCTGGGCCGTGGTCTCCAGATGCCGCTCCGAGGAGGCCGCGAAGGCGCTGGCCAGCGCCGCGATCGCCGCCAGGTCCGCAGACCGCGCAACCGCCGCATGAGCATGGCGGAAGAGGATCGCGTCGTTGCGCCCGGAGCCGAAGCACAGCTGGTCGGCGAGCCAGCACGACAGCGAGGCGGCATCGCTCACGGCACCCTCCTCGACCGCGAATTCCAGGCCATGGGAGTAGCTGAAGGCGCCGACCGGATAGCCCGGCGACAGCCAGGTCATCAGGCGGTAGAGCCCGCCCTCGGAGAGGGCGTCAGTCATGGTGATGGTGCCCCTGGCCGTGATCATGACCGTGCGTGCGCCCCTGGCCGTAGGCGCCGCCTTCCGGATGAAAGGGCGCCTCGAGGAGCGTCGTCCGCGCGCCCATCTGCCGCAGCATGTCGAGGATCACGTGATCCTCGCGGATGCGCAGGGCGTCGGTCAGGATCTCGGTCGGCAGGTGGCGGTTGCCGAGATGCCAGGCGATGCGCAGCAGCGGCAGCCCCTCGCCGGCGCGCACCTCGATGAGGCGCTCCGCCGCCGCCTTCACGCTGACGAGGCCGCCGTCTTCCAGCTCGAGGCCGTCACCTTCGGCCAGCGCCACCGCCTCGGGCAGGTCGAGCAGGAAGTCGAGACCCGCCTCGCCGTGCATGACGATGCGGCGGCGATGGCGGGCGTCGAAGTCGAGCACCACGCAGTCGCGCGCCGCCCCCGGCTCCCAGGATCCCGCAGGCTTCACCGTCGTCGCGCGCAGCATCATTTCCTCCTATCGGAGTGCTTCTCATATCGCGCCCGCTCACTCAGTCCGTCATCCCTGCCAAGTGAGCGCCAGCGAACGCGATACATACTCAACTGTCGTCCCGGGGCTTGTCCCCGGGACCTATTGGCGTTGGCGGATTGCGATACCCCTCGACATTCGAATCGATTGGCGGAGAGGGCATTGGGTCCCGGCAACAAGTGCCGGGACGACAGCCATTGTGTGGCGAGAGCGAGCTTGTTCCGCAACAAATCTGCTCCTCAGAACAGGAAGTAGCGCTGCGCCAGCGGCAGCACTTCCGCCGGCTCGCAGGTGAGCAGCTGGCCGTCGGCGCGCACCTCGTAGGTCTCCGGATCGACCTCGATCTTCGGCAGGTAGTCGTTCAATACCATGTCCTTCTTGGTCACCTTGCGGATGCCGGAGACCGCCATCACCTGGCGCGCGAGGCCGAGCTGGCGGGCGACGTCGGCTTCGGCGGCCGCCTGCGAGACGAAGGTGACGGCGCTGGCCGTCATCGCCTTGCCGAAGGCGCCGAACATCGGGCGGTAGTGCACCGGCTGCGGCGTCGGGATCGAGGCGTTGGGATCGCCCATGGCCGCCGCGGCAATGGTGCCGCACTTCAGCACCAGGTCCGGCTTCACGCCGAAGAACATCGGCTTCCACAGCACCAGGTCGGCCAGCTTGCCGACCTCGACGGAGCCCACCGCCTGGGCGATGCCGTGAGTGATCGCCGGGTTGATGGTGTACTTGGCGATGTAGCGCTTGACCCGGAAGTTGTCGTTGCTGCCGCGCTCCTGCGGCAGGGCGCCGCGCTGCTTTTTCATCTTGTCGGCGGTCTGCCAGGTGCGGATGATGACCTCGCCGACGCGGCCCATGGCCTGGCTGTCGGAGGCGATCATCGAGAAGGCGCCGAGGTCGTGCAGGATGTCCTCGGCAGCGATGGTCTCGCGCCGGATCCGGCTCTCGGCGAAGGCGAGGTCCTCCGGGATGCGCGGGTCGAGGTGGTGGCAGACCATCAGCATGTCGAGGTGCTCGTCCACGGTGTTCACCGTGAAGGGCCGCGTCGGGTTGGTGGAGGACGGCAGGACGTTCAGCTCGCCGCAGAGCTTGATGATGTCGGGCGCGTGGCCGCCGCCGGCACCCTCGGTGTGGAAGGCGTGGATGGTGCGGCCCTTGAAGGCGGCGATGGTGTTCTCGACGAAGCCGGACTCGTTCAGCGTATCGGTGTGGATGGCGACGGCGATGTCAGTTTCCTCGGCGACCGCGAGGCAGGTGTCGATGGCTGCCGGCGTGGTGCCCCAGTCCTCATGCAGTTTCAGCGCGCAGGCCCCGGCGTGGACCTGCTCCAGCAGCGCCGTCGGCTTGGAGGCGTTGCCCTTGCCGAAAAAGCCGAGGTTCATCGGGAAGCCCTCGGCGGCCATGAGCATGCGGTGGATGTGCCAGGGCCCCGGCGTCGCCGTGGTGGCGTTGGTGCCCTCGGCCGGGCCGGTGCCGCCCCCCAGCATGGTGGTGATGCCGGAATAGAGCGCGTCCTCCATCTGCTGCGGACAGATCCAATGGATGTGCGCGTCGATGCCGCCGGCGGTGAGGATGCGCCCCTCCCCTGCGATGGCCTCGGTGCCCGGGCCCATGACGATGTCCACGTTCGGCTGCACGTAGGGATTGCCCGCCTTGCCGATGGCGGCGATGCGGCCGTCCTTCAGGCCGACGTCGGCCTTCACGATGCCCCAGGTATCGACGATCAAGGCGTTGGTGATGACGGTGTCGACGGCGCCTTCCGCGCGCCCGGCCTGGGACTGGCCCATGCCGTCGCGGATCACCTTGCCGCCGCCGAACTTCACCTCCTCGCCGTAGGTCGTCAGGTCCTTCTCCACCTCGATGATGAGGTCGGTATCGGCCAGGCGCACGCGGTCGCCGATCGTCGGTCCGTACATGGCGGCATAGGCGGCGCGGTCCAGTCTCGTCGGCATGCCGCTAGCCCTCCAAGCCGTTGTCGAGGGGGCCGTTGATCTTGGCGTTGAAGCCGTGGACCTCGCGCTTACCGGCGTAGGGGATCAGCGTCACCTCGCGGCCCTGTCCCGGCTCGAAGCGCACCGCCGTGCCGGCCGGGATGTCGAGCCGGCAGCCGCGCGCCTGCTCGCGGTCGAAGGCCAGCGCCGCGTTGGTCTCGTAGAAGTGATAGTGCGAGCCGACCTGTACCGGACGGTCGCCGGTATTTTCCACCAGCAGGGTCACCGTCTCGCGGCCCGCGTTCAGCTCGATGTCGCCGGCGGCGACCAAGATCTCTCCGGGAATCATCGCCCTCGCCTCCTAGCGGATCGGCTGGTGCACGGTCACCAGCTTGGTGCCGTCGGGAAAGGTCGCCTCGACCTGAATCTCGTGGATCATCTCGGCAATGCCTTCCATGACTTGGTCGCGGGCCAGCACCGTGCCGCCGGCGCGCATGAGTTCGGCCACCGTGCGGCCGTCGCGCGCGCCCTCGACCACGTAGTCGGAAATCAGC
Organism: Kiloniellaceae bacterium; assembly: GCA_009377535.1. Lineage (GTDB taxonomy): Bacteria > Pseudomonadota > Alphaproteobacteria > Kiloniellales > Kiloniellaceae > Pelagibius. The sequence continues at coordinate 11,789 of WHTV01000014.1, read as the reverse complement.
GCGATGGCTTCCGGATAGTTCAGCTTGCAGCCCCGTTCCAGCCGGTTGCGCGCCACCATTGCCGCCATGGCGACCAGCAGCTTGTCCTTTTCACGCGGTGTCAGGTTCAAATCTACCTCCCTTGCCGTCTTCTTCTTCGGTCGGTCACAGGTGCCAGAGCTTCGGCAGCTGCGCCGGCAGGCCGGCCAGGCGCGCACGGGCTGCCGCCCAGAAGGTGCCATAGCTGCGGCGCACCGCCAGCGCGTCGCCCAGGAAGCGGCCGACGATGAGCCCGTTCACCGCCGTCAGCGCATGGCGCGAGCCGGCGTTCTCCTCCGGCAACAGCGCGCGCAGTGCAGCCAACTGGGCCGCAGCGTCATCCGCTGCGTAGATCAGGCTGGCATAGGCCGCGATGCCGCCGAGGCAAGCGATGGAGCCCAGCGGCGCCGCCAGGTCACCCTCGGCGTGCAGCGCATCGGCCCAGACCAGCCTGCCGCCGCGACGAACCCGCCAGCCGTCGTGGATGAGGCCGTGGGTCAGGCTCTCGCCGGAGGCGCGGCGCCCGAACACCAGGAATTCCCCGGCCAGCACGCGGGCGCCGGGGTGGAGATCGACGACGGTGTCGCGCCTGAGGCGCGCACCGTCGAAGAGGATGGTCTCCTGGGGCAGCCACTCCAGCCAGGCGCCGGCCTCGGCCTCGAGGGTCACCGCAATGCGGCTGTCGGCGCCGAGCGAGCGATAGACCTTTTCCGCGGCCTGCGGATAGATCCGCAGCTGACTGCCCTCGCCGGCCTTTACGACGGCGCGCAGGCTGTCACCGCCGACCACGCCGCCGGAGGTGGTGATGAGGCTGGCTTCGAAGATGTCACCACGTGCCGGCTGCGGCAGACGCAGGCTCAGCGGATCGCGCTGATAGAGGTCGACCAGGCGGGTGACGCCGTCGCCCGCGCGCACCGTGAGAATCGCCTCGCCTGCCACCGTCGCCCGGCGCAGCGCGACCACCTGCGCGCCGCGACCCCGAACCCGCGCCTCAGACAGCGATGTAGCGACGGACATCTGCTTCAACCATCTCCTCGCCGCGGCCCGCGAGAACGATTTCGCCGCGGTCCATGACAGCATAGCTGTCCGCCAGGTCGCGCGCGAAGTCGAAATACTGTTCCACCAGCACAATGGCCATGTCGCCGCGGCGCGCCAGCAGCCGAATGACGCGCTCGATATCCTTGATGATCGAGGGCTGGATACCTTCGGTCGGCTCGTCGAGCACCAGCAGGCGCGGGCGCATGACCAGGGCGCGGGCGATGGCAAGCTGCTGCTGCTGACCGCCGGAGAGGTCGCCGCCGCGACGCTTCAGCATGTTCTTCAGCACCGGGAAGAGCTCGAAGATCTCATCCTCCACCCTCCGCTGGTCGCGTGGGATGGCTGCATAGCCGGTGCGCAGGTTCTCCTCCACCGTCAGCAGGGGAAATATTTCCCGTCCCTGGGGTACGAAGGCGATGCCGCGGCGTGCGCGCTGATGCGGCGGCAGGCTGCCGAGCACCTCGTCTTCCCAGAGTATGGCGCCGGATTTCACCGGCTGCTGGCCGACGATGGCGCGCAGCAGGCTGGTCTTGCCGACGCCGTTACGGCCCATGACGCAGGTCACCTCGCCCTTGCCCGCGGCGAGGCTGACGCCGCGCAGGGCCTGGCTGGCGCCGTAGAAGAGATCGATGTTCTGCACCTGCAGCATAAGCGGCCCAGTCCTAGTGAGAAATCCGTCCTAGCGCCCGAGATAGACTTCGATGACGTCGCGATTGTTCTGCAGGCTGTCCAGCGAGCCCTCCGCCAGCACGGAACCCTCATGCAGCACCGTCACGTGGCAGTCGAGGGCGCGGATGAATTCCATGTCGTGCTCGACCACCACGACCGAGTGGTCGCGGGCGATCTCCTGCAGCATCTCCGCCGTCTTGGCGGTCTCTGCGTCGGTCATGCCGGCGGCCGGCTCGTCGACCAGCA
>WHTV01000014.1:0-9808 GCA_009377535.1 Kiloniellaceae bacterium | reverse complement strand
ATCAGCAGCATACCGATCTCCAGCCATTGCTTTTGACCGTGCGACAGGTTGCCGGCCAGGCGGCTGCGGTGGTCGGTGAGCGCGATGCGCTCCAGCACGCGGTCGATATGGTCGCGCTGCTCGCCGTTCAGCCTGGCGACAAGCCCGGCAAAGACCCCGCGGCGGCCCTTCTGGGCCAGTTCCAGGTTGTCGAACACGCTCTGGCTTTCGAAAACCGTCGGCTTCTGGAACTTGCGGCCTATCCCGAGGTTGGCGATGGCCGCCTCGTCGAGCTTGGTGAGGTCCACCGTCCCGTCGAAGAACAGGGTGCCGCTGTCGGGGCGCGTCTTGCCGGTGATGACGTCCATCATGGTGGTCTTGCCGGCGCCGTTGGGGCCGATGATCGCCCGCAGCTCACCCTCCACCACATAGAGGCTGAGGTTGTTGAGCGCCTTGAAGCCGTCGAAACTGACGGTGACGCCGTCCATGTAGAGGATGGTATCCGCCGCCGCGGTCGCCGGCTTCGGGCCGTCCGGCAGCTGCGGTACCGCCGCCAGGGCCAGGGGCTTATTCACCGGGCACCTCCCCCGATGCCTTCTGCGCCATCGGGCGGCGCAGCCCTCCGCGCGACAGCCCGTTGGCCAGCTGATCGAGCGAGCCGACGATACCCTTCGGCAGCAGCACGGTGACGGCAATGAACAGCCCGCCCAGGAAGAACAGCCAGATGTCCGGCGCGGCCCCGGTCAGATAGGTCTTGGCATAGTTCACCAGCACCGCGCCCAGGAGCGCGCCGTGCAGGTAGCCGCGCCCGCCCACGGCCACCCAGATGACGATCTCGATGGAGTTGGCGGGCGAGAACTCGCTGGGATTGATGATACCGACCTGCGGCACGTAGAGCGCCCCGGCAAGCCCCGCCAGCATGGCCGAAAGAGTGAATACGAAGAGCTTGTAGTACTCGACCCGGTAGCCGAGGAAGCGGACCCGGCTTTCGGCATCGCGGATCGCCGTCAGCACCCGCCCGACCTTGGAGCAGATGATCCAGCGGCACAGCAGGTAGGCCAGCGCCAGGGTGACGGCCGTGGCGGCGAACAAGCCGACGCGGGTGCTGCGGGCCTGGAGGTCGAAGCCCAGCAGTTCCTTGAAGTCGGTCAGGCCGTTGTTGCCGCCGAAGCCCATGTCGTTGCGGAAGAAGGCGAGCAGCAGTGCGAAGGTCATCGCCTGGGTGATGATCGAGAGGTAGACCCCGGTGACCCGCGAGCGGAAGGCGAACCAGCCGAACACCATCGCCAGCGCGCCCGGCACCAGCACGACCATCAACAGCGCGAAGGGAAAGGCATCGAAGCCGTACCAGTACCAGGGCAGCTCCTTCCAGTTCAGGAACACCATGAAGTCGGGCAGCAGCGGGTTGCCGTAGACGCCGCGCTCGCCGATCTGGCGCATCAGGTGCATGCCCATAGCATAACCGCCGAGGGCGAAGAAGGCGCCGTGGCCGAGCGAGAGGATGCCGCAGAAACCCCAGATGAGGTCGACGCTGAGCGCCAGCATGGCAAAGCAGAGATACTTGCCGAGCAGGCTTACCACGTAAGTCGGCACGTGAAACGGCGAGCCCGGCGGCAGAGCCAGATTCAGCAGCGGGACCAGCACCGCCACCCCCAGCAGGACCGCCAGGGTGAGCTTGACGCCGAGCGGCGTGAGCAGCCGGCTGTGGTCGTTGGACAGCAGCATGGCCTCAGGACTCCAGGGCGCGGCCGCGCAGCGCGAAGAGGCCGCGCGGGCGCTTCTGGATGAACAGGATGATGGCCACCAGGATGAAGATCTTGGCCAGCACGGCGCCGGCGTAGGGCTCCAGGAACTTGTTCACCAGGCCGAGCGACAAGGCGCCCACAAGGGTCCCCCAGAGATTGCCGACACCGCCGAACACCACCACCATGAAGCTGTCGATGATGTAGCCCTGGCCAAGATTCGGGCTGACGTTGTCGATCTGGCTGAGCGCCACGCCCGCCATGCCGGCAATGCCGGAGCCGAGCCCGAAGGTCATGGCGTCGACCCAGCCGGTGCGGATGCCCATGGAGGAGGCCATCGGCCGGTTCTGGGTCACCGCGCGCATCTGCAGGCCATAGCTGCTGCGCCGGATCAGCACCATGAGCAGGGCAAAGACCAGCATCGCGAAGACGATGATCCAGATGCGGTTGTAGGTCAGCGTCAGCCCGCCGGCCACCTCCCAGGCGCCGCTCATCCAGCTCGGGTTGCCGACCTCCCGGTTGGTCGGGCCGAAGATGGTGCGTACCGCTTGCTGCAGAACGAGGCTGAGGCCCCAGGTCGCCAACAGGGTCTCCAGGGGACGGCCATAGAGGAAGCGGATGACGCCGCGCTCGATGCCGACGCCGATGGCGCCGGTCACCAGGAAAGCCGCCGGCACCGCCACCAGCAGCGCGTAGTCCGAGGCCGTGGGAAAGGAGGCCCTGAACACCTCCTGCACCAGGAAGGTGGTGTAGGCGCCCAGCATCACCATCTCGCCGTGGGCCATGTTGATGACGCCCATCACGCCGAAGGTGATGGCCAGGCCGATGGCAGCCAGCAGCAGCACCGACCCGAGACTGACGCCCTGGAAGATGTTGGCGAGAAAGCTATTGAACGCCAATCCCTGCTCGATGGCTTTCAGGGTTTCCTCTGCCGCCGCGCGCACCTCGGCGTCCGGCTCGGTCGGATTGCCTGCCCCGTCGGTCACCAGAACAGCGGCAGCCAGCGAGCGGATCTGCGGGTCGGTGAACTTCGCCAGTTCCTGCAGGGCGGCGATGCGGGTCGCCTTGTTGTCGGAGTTGGCCAACTGCGTGGCCGCCAGCGCGCGGCGCAGGCGAGCCTCCACCGCCGGATCGCTTTCCTTCTCCAGGGCGCTCTCGAGCGCCGGAATCATATCCGCCGGCTTGCTGCGGAATACCGCATCGGCCGCGCGCAGGCGCGCCGCCCGGTCCTTGCTGCCCAGGGTCAAGGCGCCGAGACTGCCCTTCACCAACTGACGCAGCTTGTTGTTTATCTTGATCTTGGAGACGTCGCGCTTGCCCACCTCGCCGAGGGCTTCGCCGCTCAGGGCGTCGAAGATGCGGTAGCCGCCGGCGCTGTCTTCGCCTATGACCATGCGCTCTTCGCCGTCGGTCAGGAACAGCCTGCCGTCGAGGAAGGCCTCGAGGACCGGCACCGCCCGCTCGTCCCCGCCGGCCACGAGGCGCTCCACCGCCGCGCCCTTGGCGTCGTAGGAGCCGCCCCGCAGGCCTTGCAGATCATCCGCCAGCTCGGCCATGGCGACCGATGGCAGCAGCAGCAGTCCGGCCAGGAAAATCACGAGGCGCCATCCGCGGGCCGTCGACTTGAAGGGCATCTGCTGTTGTCCGCAACCGGCTTGTTCAGGAGAAATGTGGTGAAGGCGGACCCGGAGATCCGCCTTCGCCGCACCAGGTATCAATACTTGACGTACTTCGGTTCCTCGCAGTTGCCGCAGACCCAGGGATAGGTCCAGTCGGCGGTCAGCTTGGCGCTCTCCGGGATGAAGTCGCTCCAGGCATCGCCGACGACTTCCGCGTCGGTCGACCACACGGTCTCGATCATGCCGTCGTCCTGGATCTCGCCGATGAGCACCGGCTTGGAGAGGTGATGGTTGGTGTTCATCACCGCCATGCCGCCGGTCAGATTCGGCACCTTCTGGCCGTACATGGCCTGGCGCACCGCGTTGACCTCGGTGGTGCCGGCCTGCTCGACGGCCTGGGCCCACATCTTGAAGCCGATGTAGGTGGCCTCCATGGGATCATTGGTGACGCGTTTCTCGTCGCCGATGAAGGCATGCCACTGCTCGATGAAGGTGTCATTCACGTCGGCTTCGACACTCATGAAGTAGTTCCAGGCGGCGAGGTGGCCGACCAGCGGCCCGGTATCGAGGCCGGCCAGCTCCTCCTCACCCACGGAGAAGGCCACCACCGGGATTTCCTCGGCCTTGATGCCCTGGTTGCCGAGTTCCTTGTAGAAGGGAACGTTGGCATCGCCGTTGATGGTGGAGACCACGGCCGTCTTCTTGCCCTGAGAAGCGAAAGTCTTCACGTCGGCAACGATGGTCTGCCAGTCGGAGTGACCGAAGGGCGTATAGTTCTCCATGATGTCTTCGTCGGAGACGCCCTTGGCATTCAGGAAGGCGCGCAGGATTTTGTTCGTGGTGCGCGGATAGACGTAGTCGGTGCCCAGCAGCACGAAGCGCTCCGCCCCGCCGCCGTCGTCGCCCATCAGGTACTCGACCGCCGGGATCGCCTGCTGGTTCGGCGCCGCGCCGGTATAGAACACGTTGCGCGAGCTTTCCTCGCCCTCGTACTGGACGGGGTAGAACAGCAGGCCGTTCAGCTCCTCGAAGACCGGCAGCACGGACTTGCGCGAGACCGAAGTCCAGCAGCCGAACACCACGTCGACCTTCTCCTTCTCGATCAGCTCACGCGCCTTCTCCGCGAACAGCGGCCAATCTGAGGCGGGATCGACGACCACCGCCTCGACCTGCTTGCCGAGCAGCCCGCCTTTCTTGTTGAGATCGTCGACCATCATCAGGACGGTGTCCTTCAGCGTCGATTCGGAAATGGCCATGGTGCCGGACAGCGAGTGGAGCACACCCACCTTGATCACCTCGGCGGCCTGGACCGCCGATCCCCCGGCGAGAGCAGCAGCAAAGGCCGCGGCGCTCATCGCCCCCCTAAACAAGGATTTCATTGTCTCTACTCCGCTAGACGTTGATGTTGCAGGGCGGAGCACTGGAGAATTCACCCGCAACTTGCCCAGCCGCCCTGCAACGGTGACATCAGCAAGGGCCGTGCCATGAGGCGCCGGCGAGCGCTGGCCGCTGCAAGTGAGGGAAACTCTCGGCTGCGGGATTGGATGAATACGAACGTTCGTGCCGTAACATTCCCCAAAGCTGTCCATGTTTTGGGCATTGAAATTTGAGCGCCTAAAGTTGAGGCAAATTTGTTTATCCTCAGGTGCACTGAGAACGTGACCGTCAGAGGCGGGAGGCGGGTCAGCCTAGCTCGAAGGTCGTAATGCCGAAGGTGCGCGCGAGGGGCAGTTCCGGCGCCGGGCCGCGGTACATGCGCGCGGTCTCGAAGACCGGCGCGAGGCCGAAGCGCTCGGCCAGGCGCAACGCCACCTTGTTGTCCACCGGCGTGTCGAGAGAAACCTCTTCGCCCGGCGCCGTGGCGCAAAGCGCCAGGAAGAGGGTGACCGCCGTTGCCTCGTCCTCGGCGAACAGCGGCCCGATCTTGCAGCCGCTGCGGCAGGCGCGGATCACGCCGTAGCCGAAAATCTCGCCGTCCACGACGGCGATGCGGGCGATGCGGCGGACGTCGGCCCCCGGCAACGCCCAGTTGGCGGTGAAGCTGTCGCGCGCGGCCGCGAAGAACTTGCGGTCGTAGGCGCAGAGCGCCGGCAAGTCGGCGGCTGTCACCGCCCTGAGCTCTGCCATGCCCTTCCCTACCGCGCCGGCGTCGGCGCCGTCGAGGGACGGCTTCCCGCTGTGGCGCAGGTTGCGGCCGCTCAGGACGAAGCCGCTCTTGCGATAGTTATCCTGTTGGGCCACCACACCGTAGAGGCCGACGGTGCGGCCCTCGAGGTGCGCGATTCCGCGGTTCCAGGTGGCGAGTCCGGCGCCGCTGCCACGGTGCTCGCGGTCAACGATGTAGAAGCCGAGGAACCCGAAGCAGGCCCCGTAGCGCACCACGGAGATGGAGGAAACCGGCCGGCCGTCGATATAGCCGATGAAGAAGCCCTCCGGATCGGCGCCATGAAAAGCCGGCAGGTCGTCGAGGCCTGGGTTCCAACCTTCAGCGGCAGCCCAATCCACCGCCACCGCGAAGTCCGCTGCGGTCGCGCGGCGCAGGTCCAGCGATGTCACGGGACGACGGCCGCTGGCTTGAGTGCCCGGCTGTTGCCGATACCGGCATGGCCCAGGGCTTCGCAGAAGACGATTGCCGCTGCGACTCCGTCGATCACCGGCAGTCCGAAGCGCTCGGTCATGTCCTCGGCGAGGTCGGCCATGCCTGCACAGCCCAGCACCACCGCATCGCAGCCGTCTTCTGCGACAGCGCGTTCGATCTCCGCCGCGATCTCCTCGCTTGCCGCCTGCGGCGCCTGCTCCAGGTCGAGCACCGGCACCCCGGAGGCCCGCACACTGGCACAGCGCCCGGCCAGACCGTAGAGGGTCAGGTTCTGCTCAATCACCGGAACACTGACCGCCAGGGTGGTGACCACGGAAAACCGCTCGCTGACCAGCAGGGCGGCGTGAAAGGCCGCCTCGCCGATGCCGAGCACCGGCACCGGCGAGCGTCGCTTGAGTGCTCGCAGACCAGTATCGTCAAAGCAGGCGATGATCACGCCATCGTAGCCGCCGCCCTGCAGGACTTCCCGGTCGAACAGCGCAAAGAGGCCAGGCAGCGCCGCCGCACCATTCTCCGGGCCCTGGATCGCCGCCGGGCCGCCCTCGGGGTTGACCGCGGTGATGGTGGTGCCCGGCGCGGCGACGCGGCGGGCGGCAGCACCGATCGACCGGGTCATGGCGGCTGTCGAATTGGGGTTGATGACGAGGATGTCCATCGAGGGAATCTAGACCATGCCCTTGCCGGCATCGGAGCCCAGCCGCGCCCGTCGCCGGCGCAGCACCACGGCCAGCGCGATGAAGCTGGCGATGATGAGGAAGGAAAATGCGGTGGTCAGGGTGCCCAGCGCGTAGAGAACCGGCGATGTTACGTTGGTCGTCATACCGAAAATCTCGAGCGGCAGAGTGTTGTAGGAACCAGCCGTCAGCAGGCTGCGCGCGAACTCGTCGTAGGACAGGGTGAAGCCGAAGAGTGCCACGCCGATGAGGCTCGGCGCAATGATCGGCAACACCACATGGCGCACGGTCTGCCACGACGAGGCGCCGAGGTCGCGGGCGGCCTCCTCGTAGGACTTGTCGAAGCGGTTGAACACCGCGAACATGATCAGCAGGCCGAAGGGCAGAGTCCAGGTAAGCTGAGCGCCGAAGCCGGAGGTCGCCCAGTGGACGTTCCAGTCGAGGATGTTGAAGATCAGGCCAACGCCCAGAGAGATCAGGATCGAGGGGATGATCAGGCTGGCGATGACCAGGTAGAACAGCGCGCCCGAACCAAGGAAGCGGCGGCGGAAGGCCAGGCCGCCCATGACGGAAAGCACCACCGTGACCGCCATGACCATCACGCCGAGCGCGAGGGAGCGACGGAAGGCCCCCCAGATGTTGCCGACCGCCTGCTTCTCGAAGAGGTCGAAGAACCAGTGCAGCGACAGCCCGTTCATGGGAAAGGTCAGACCGCCCTGCGGCCCCTGGAACGACAGGATGGCGATGGTGACGATCGGCCCGTAGAGGAACGCCACGAACAGCGCAAAGAAAGCGGCCAGCAGGTAGAAGGAGCGGGGGCGCGGCTCCACGCTAGAGCTCCTTCCTGATGTCGACGAAACGCAGCATGACCGAGATCATGAGCAGCACCGTGGCCAGCAGCACCACCGCGTTGGCCGCGGCTGCAGGGTACTGCAGCAGGGCGATTTCGTTGGAGATCACCCGGCCAACAGAGGCGCTCTGGCCACCGGACATGAAGCGGACGGTGATAAAGTCGCCCATCACCAGGGTGACGATGAAGATCGAGCCGATCATGATACCGGGCTTGCTCAGCGGGATGATCACGTTGGTGAGGATGGCAAAGCCACCGGCGCCGGCGTCGCGCGCCGCCTCGATCAGCGACTTGTCGATTCGCATCATGGTGTTGAAGACGGGGACCACCATGAACAGCACGTAGAGATGCACGAAGGCGAGCACCACCGCGAAGTCCGAGAACAGCAGCCAATCCAGCGGCGCGTCGATGACGCCCAGCTCGATCAGCGCCGAGTTGGCGATGCCGTTGCGGCCGAGAAAAGGGATCCAGGAAATCATACGGATGATGTTCGAGGTCCAGAACGGGATGGTGCAGAGCAGGAAGAGCCCGATCTGCGCGCCCAGGGAGCGCACATGGAAGGCGAGGAAGTAGGCCACGGTGAAGCCGATCAGCGTGCAGAAGATCCAGGTCAGAACCATGAATTTCAACGTCTTCAAATAGGTCGACAGGGTGACGCTGGAGGTCAGCAGGTACAGGTAGTTGTCGAAGATGAAGTCCGGAAAGAAGGTGAACTCGTTGTAGTTCCAGAAACTCACCACCGCGATCGTGAGGATCGGAAGGACAAGGAAGAACGCCAGCACCAGCACCAGCGGACTGACAAGCAGCCAGCTGGTGCGTCCATCCGGGTGAAGGGGCTTCTTGGGGCGCATGAGAACAGGAACCGCGGGTGAGGCGCCTGCCCGGCACCGCAGCGCCGGACAGGCAGGGTCTTTGCTTGGCGTCAGGCCGCGATGAACTCGTTCCACTTGCGGACCATGTACTGGTTCTCGTCCATCACTGCATTCCAGCAAGCGACGCTTCCCATGCGGTCGTAGAAGGAGCCGCCGTCGCGCACCGCCCCGGCATTTTCCATTACCTGGCCTTGCGGGTTGGCGATGTCCCCCTCGGCCGGCTTGCCCTCGAACCAGAAGGCCCACTCGTCGGCCGTCATGAAGTCCTTGGAGGTTTCCGGCACGGCGGAGTAGTAGCCCTGGCGCATCAGGAAGCCGCCGACCCAGCCGGAGAGATACCAGTTGATGTATTCATAGGCCGCCTCCAGCTCCAGGCCCGATAGGTTCTTCGACAATCCGATGCCGCCGCCCCAGGAGCGGTAGCCTTCCTTCAGCGGCTGATAGACGCAGGGAATACCCTTGGAGCGCACCGCCGTGATTGCCGGCGACCACATCGACTGGATCACCACCTCGCCGGAGGCCATCAGGTTGACGCTCTCGTCGAAAGACTTCCAGAAGGCGCGGAACTGGCCGTTCTTCTTGGCTTCGGTGAAGATCGCGATGGTCTTGTCGATCTCGTCACGAGTCATGTTGCCCTTGTCGCCGTAGGTCACCTCGCCCATGGCTTCGCAGACCATGGCGGCGTCCATGATGCCGATGGAGGAGATATCGAGGATCGAGGCCTTGCCCTTGAACTCGGGGTTCAGGAGTTCGGTCCAGCTCTCGATCGGTCGGCCGATAAGGTCAGGACGAATGCCGAGAGTGTCGGCGTTGTAGATCGTCGGTATGAGGGTCATCCAGCCGGACTCTTCATTGACGAAGCTGGTGCCGTTCGGGCCGTCGACGAAGCCGACGCTGTGCGGCGCCGTACCTTGGGCGATCACCGAATCCGGTGCCAGCTTGCCGCTCTTGAAGATGCCGACGATCTTGTCGTAGTTCCTGATCTTCGATACGTCCATGGCCTGCAGGTTGCCTGATGGCCAGACTTTCTTGCAGATCCAGTATTCGATGTCGGCGATGTCGAAGGAGTTCGGCTGGGTCGCCGCGCGCTGCGTCACGCTGTCGGAATCCAGGGCCGTCATCTCGAGGGTGAAGCCGAGATCCTCCTTCACCTTCGCGGCCACTTCGTTCAGGTTGGAAACGCCGGTGCCGAACTGGCGCAGCGTCACATCCTTGATGTTCTGCGCCCAGATGGTCGGAAACCCGCTGACCGCGCCGGACCCTATCGCAAGGCCGGCCGTGGCGGCTGCGCCCTTGAGGACCGAACGGCGGCTGAACTTGCTGTTCGCTTTCCCTGTTTTCATGCTCATTGCTCCCTGTTGTCCAGTGGATATTCCCTGGTGGTCTTGCCCATGGCGCTTGGCCGCAGGCGTCTGCGGTCAGGCGGCTAGAGGGTGCGCGTCTTCGGCGCGCCAGGAGACGAAAACCGTTTCG
>WHTV01000149.1 GCA_009377535.1 Kiloniellaceae bacterium | reverse complement strand
GGACGGGCGGGTTTGCGCCAATGCCTGCGGGCTTCGCCTTGATCTTGACCCAAACCCGCTCCGTCAGAATGGTTCAATCTGGCCGGAAGAGGCTCTGGCGGCCCAGACCCCGAAGCCTCCCGCAAGGCCGCAGAAATCTGCGGTGAACGTCTCATTTTTGCCGCACAACCATGCTGAGCTTGTCCGCTAACCTCGGCTGTGTTTGCCTAGAGGCCGAAGATCACAAGCAAGGCGGCGCGACCGCTCTAGCACGGGAGAACAAGGTGGCAATGAACACCAGCAATCAACCACGCCGCGCGACGGCCGCTGCGCCGGCGCCTTTGGGCGTGCGCCCCGGCGCGGGCATCCTCGGCCTGGCGCGGGCGGAGCCGGCGGGCCGCGCGACGGCACCGCAGGACGCGCCATCCTCGGAGGGGACCCTCATCGTCGGCGAAGGCATCCAGGTGAAGGGCGAAATCCAGTCCTGCACCAACCTGATCGTCGAAGGCAAGGTGGAAGCCTCCTTGGAGGCCGTGCAGCTGACGGTGCGGGAGGGCGGTCTCTACGGTGGCAAGGCGGTGGTTCAGTCCGCGAACATCGGCGGCAGCTTCAGCGGTGAACTGACCGTCAAGGGCCTGCTCACGGTCGAGGCTGGTGGTCGTGTCAGCGGCACCCTGCGCTACGGCGAGTTGAAGATCGAGCAGGGCGGCCGCCTCAGCGGCGATATCGACCTGCTGGCCCAGGACAAGCCAAGCGGGGAAGCGGGCCGCAAGACCGAGCCGCGCGAAGGCGCGAAGCGGTCCGGCAAGCTTGCGGGCGAGCGCGTTGTGTTTGAAGAGGCCGCAGCCCGCTAAACTGCGCCTCTCGGCGCCAGGTTCTTCCAGGTTTCCCGCTGCACGGCGATATAGCCGGGGCTGCGCTCTGCGATCTGCGGCGCCAACAGGCGGTCCGCGGTGGGCAGCGCATGGAAAGGCACCGCCGGATAGGCATGGTGCGCGCTGTGCAGGTTCATGTTCCAGCAGAGCGCCCGGACCATCCGGTTGGTGAGCGTCGTGCGGCTGTTGGCCAGCATATCCGGCACCTCGGGACAGCCGCTATGCTCGGCCAGGAGGTAGAGCCTGAGGAAGGGCTGTCCCAGCAGCGCCGGGATCACCCAGAGCCAGAGCAGCAGGCCGCTGCCGCCGGCGAGGCTGGCGGCGGCGAGCAGGGCATAGCCGGCGAGGTGGCCGCGGGCCTCCGCCACGATCGCCGGGCGCAGCCGCGCCGGGACGAAGTCCTCCGTCACCCGGCCCCGGGCGTGACGGCAGGTCGCAGCGACCCGCTCGCGCCAGTAGGGCAGGCCCGTGACATGCCACAGGTAGGCCGCGCGGCTGTCGAGCGGCGGTCCCGCCAGTTCCGGATCGCGCCGCCGGTCCGCGGTGAAGCGATGGTGCGCCAGGTGGAAGGCCCGAAAGTAGTCCGCCGGCAGCAGCAGCAGGAAGCCCGCGACCCGTGCCACGGCATCGTTCAGGCCGCGGCGCCGGAAGGCAGTGCGGTGGATCGTCTCGTGCAGCGGGGCGAAGAGGAAGACCAGGACGATGCCGTGCGCGAGGAGCGGGGGCGCCAGCAGTGCCCAGCTGTCCAGGCTTCCCAGGACCACAGCGCCGCTGGCGGCGAGCAGCAGCAGATGGCCGGCGAGTTGGACGAGGCCCCTGCGGTCGCTGCGTGCCGCCAGCGCCCGCAGTTCGGCCTTGCGGGAGGTCGGATCGGCAAGGGAGCTCTGTGCAGCGCCTGGGGCCATGAGGTTCGCTTTAGCCGCAGAGGATCTTCGCGTGATGGCGCAGGTGATCCTCGATGAAGGTCTGGATGAAGTAATAGCTGTGATCGTAGTCCGGCTGCATGCGCAGCTCGAAGCGCTGGCCGGCCTGCTCGCAGGCCTCCACCAACTGGTCGGGCAACAGCTGCTCGCTGAGGAAGGGGTCCTCGGCGCCCTGGTCGATGAACAGCAGGGCGTCGGACGGCTGGCGGCGGATCAGGGCGCAGCTGTCATAATCCTGCCAGAGCGTCTCATCCTTGCCGAGATAGCCGAGGAAGGCTTTCTGGCCCCAGGGGCAGAGGCTCGGCGCGCAGATCGGCGCGAAGGCCGAGACGGACTTGTAGACGCCTGGGTTCTTCAGATGGATGGTGATGGCGCCGTGGCCGCCCATGGAATGGCCCAGGATTCCCTGGCGGGCCATGTCGGCGGGGAAGTGCCCCGCGATCAGGGCCGGCAGCTCCTTGGTAATGTAGCTGTACATGTTGTAGCGCTGCGACCAGGGGGCCTGCGTGGCGTCGAGGTAGAAGCCGGCGCCGCTGCCGAAGTCGTAGGCATCGTCCTCGCCGGGGTGGCCGGCTCCCCGCGGAGAGGTGTCGGGCACCAGCAGCATGACGCCCAGTTCGGCCGCCACCCGCTGCGCACCGGCCTTCACCGTGAAGTTCTCCTCGGTGCAGGTCAGGCCGGCCAGGAAGGTCACCAGCGGCACCTTGTTGCCGCCCTTGGCCTGCGGCGGCTGATACACGGCGAAGTTCATGGTGCCGCCGCAAGCCTCCGACACGTGGCTGTAGAAGCCCTGCGTCCCCTCGAAGCAGCGCTGCTGGCTGTTGACTATCAGATCCATAACCGCCCCTAGTCTGGTGATCTCGTGAGAGATTGGGAAACGGCCTCACCCCTTGGGCCGTTCCCGACTCGGCCATAATAGCCCTTTTCCCCTCCCGTCCGAAGCGGTCGCTTGCGGAAGGAAACGAGCGCGCTGGTTGACGGCGACGGAGCGGTCGGAGCACCTGCCGTCACGCCCGCCCGGAGGGGCGGACCAGCAAAAAAAGAGACCTGACCGGGGCTAGGCTAGGGGGGAGGGGAGCCGCTATGATCGCCCCGGCGGACTCCGGGCCGCACACGGAATCAGGGAGAGTAAGTGATGGATGACTCGTTGAACCAGGCCAGGATCGATCTTGCCGCGGCCTTGCGCCTGGCGGCCCGTTTTGATCTCAACGAGGGAATCTGCAACCACTTCAGCTATGCGCCGCCGGAGCGCCCCGACGCCTTCCTGGTCAATCCCTTCGGCAAGCACTGGTCGCAGCTGAGCGCCAGTGACCTGCTGCTGGTCGACCACGACGGCAACGTGCTGGAGGGCAGCGGCGAGCTGGAGACCACTGCCTTCCGCATCCATTCGCGCATCCACCGGCAGCATCCCCGCGCGGCCTGCGTGCTGCACACCCACATGCCCTATGCCACAGCGCTGACCTCCCTGGAGGACACGCCGCTGGAGCCGATCAGCCAGAACGCGCTGCGCTACTACAACGACGTCGCCTACGACGACAGCTACAACGGTATCGCCAGCGACGTGGAGGAGGGCGAGCGCATGGCCAGGGCCCTCGGCGCCAAGCGGGTGCTGTTTCTCGCCAACCACGGTGTGGTGGTGGTCGGCCCGAGCATCCCCAAGGCCTTCGAGGATCTCTACTACCTGGAGCGCGCCTGCCAGGTGCAGGTGCTGGCGCATTCGACCGGCCGTCCGCTGCGTCGGGTCAGCGACAACATCGCCGGTGCCACCTTCAAGAGCCCGGAGACCGAGCACCACTATGCCGACGCCCACTTCGCCGCCCTGAAGCGCCTGCTCGATGCTGAGGACAGCAGCTACGCCACCTGAATAATTCGCGACAATAGGAGCCGAAATGCACCGCAGCCGCCTTGCCGCCATCGTCATCGATTCACGCACCGACGATCTCGATCGTGAAGCCGCCTTCTGGAGTGCCGCGCTGGGCTGGCCGGCGAGCAGTCCCGCCGGCGCGGACCGCTATCGGGACATCGATGTTGCCGAGGGTCAGCCGAAGGTGCTGCTGCAGCAGGTCGAGCACGAGAGCCGCGTGCACCTCGACATCGAGACCGACGACATCGAGGCGGAAGTGACGCGGTTGGAGGCGCTCGGCGCGAAGCGCGTGGCGCAGGTCAAGCGCTGGTGGGTGATGGAGGCGCCGAGCGGACAGCGCTTCTGCGTGGTGCCGCCCCAACGCAGCGATTTTCCGGCCGGCGCCAACGAATGGCCCTGACCGGCAGATGCTTACCTTCCGTCAATCCTTTGGGGTTATGCAAGGCAAGCAAGGAATCTTGAAACCGACGGGAGGCTCCGGCGGAAACATGAGGGAACGTTTGATGACCTGGCTTTGGGCGGCTTTCTTTTGCTACGCCTTCGTGGTCGTGCTGATGTTCCTGGCCCAGCGCAGCCTCATCTATCCGGCGGCGGCGATTGCGCCGCAGCTTGCCGACCAGGGGCTGCCGCAGTTGGAGGCCGTCGAGACCGAGCCCGAACCGGGCCTGAAGCTCACCCACTGGTACCATCCGCCGGCGGGCGAGCGTGAGCCGCTCATCGTGTTCTTCCACGGCAATGGCAGCGACCTCGCCAATTCGGTCGCCAAGATGCGTCCCTTCCTGGAGGCCGGCTTCGGCCTGCTGGCCACCGGCTATCGCGGCTACAGCGGCAATCCCGGCAAGCCGAGCGAAGACGGCCTCAGCGCCGATGCCCGCTCGGTCCTCGACTGGGTCGAGCAGCAGGGCTACGGCCGCGACCGCCTGGTCTACTTCGGCGAGTCTCTCGGCACCGCCGTCGCCGTGAAGATGGCCAGCGAGCGGCATCCTTCGGCCCTGGTGCTGGAGGCACCGCCCAGTTCGATCGCCGATGTGGCGGCGGCCCACTACTGGTACCTGCCGGTGCGCCTGCTGATCCGCGATCCCTGGGACTCCTTGTCGCGCATCGCCAAGGTCGGCGCGCCGCTGCTGGTCATGCATGGCGAACTGGATCCGGTAGTGCCGGTGCGCTTCGGGCGCAAGCTCTTTGCGGCGGCGGTCGAACCCAAGCAGGCGGTCTGGCACGCCGAGGCGCGGCACACCAACATCCTGCACTATCCCGACGTGGTCGAGGACGTGCTGGCCTTCATCCGCGCGCGCTGACGCCGCCGGCGCGTCCAAGCCCGCGAAGCGTACGGATCATCGCGGATCCTCACCAAAGCAGACAACTATGGCTGCCGTTGTGTTGCCGCAGGTTGACCCACTGCCGACGTTCGTTTGAGACACGAGCCAAGTGCTTGGCGGCGAAGCGTAGTCCGCTGAGGGTGTTGGGTATCTCGGTTCTCTGCAACTCGGGGGCCGGCCGATGTTACGTCCCAACCGGCTTGTGGCACACGGCTTCGATGCGGTTGCCGTCAGGATCGATGACGAATGCCGCATAGTAGGAGCCGTGGTATTCTGGGCGCAGCCCGGGCGCGCCATCGTCGCGGGCGCCTGCCGCCAGGGCTTCGGAATGGAAGCGGTCCACGCTCGCCCGGTCGGGCGCGCGGAATGCCACATGTGTGCCTCTACGCGAGCTGCAATCGTCGGACTGCAGCCCGAAATCGTCGGCCCCTTCGACGCCGTAAGCGATCATTGACGGTTTGTCCCAGAGGCACCGGAATCCCAACGCCGGCATTACGCGGTCGTAGAAGTGCCGTGCGCTCTCGAAATCCGAAACGCCGAGGGTCACGTGATCAATGATGGAGGACATGTTCTGGCCCTTCTTGCGGTGAGCCCGAAGGAAGTCGAACCGTCCGGGCATATGGGGAGTTCGGTGTGTAGAAGAGCATCATTCGTATGAGTTCCTGCCGCCAGCGCTTTCGGCATGTCGATGTCGAGTAGCACGGCCGTCGTCCATCGGCACTTCGCAGACCACCTCGGCATGCTCG
>WHTV01000148.1 GCA_009377535.1 Kiloniellaceae bacterium | reverse complement strand
CGGCCTGGTGCCGACCCTGATCTTCGGCATCCCGGGATCCGGCAGCATGGCGGTCTTCCTGGGCGGCATTGCTCTGCTGGGCTACGACCCCGGCCCGCACATGGTGCGCCACAACCTCGACATCACCTACACCATCGTCTGGTCGCTGGCCTTCGCCAACGTGCTGGGGGCAGGGCTCTGCATCGCCCTGTCCAGTCAGATCGCGCGCCTGACGACGATTCGCTTCACCCTCGTCGCGCCGTTTCTTTTCATGGTCATCGCGTTTGCGTCCTTCCAGTCGAGCCAGTCGCTCGGCGACCTGGCCGCGCTGATGGCCGTGGGCGTGCTGGGCATCTTCCTGCGCCGCTTCGAGTTCTCGCGCCCGGCCTTCCTCATCGGCTTCGTCCTCTCGGCACAGGCCGAGTCCTTCTCGAACATGGCCAACCAGATCGCCGGCTCGCGCTTCCGGCAAGGCTTGATGGAGGGCTTGGACTACGTCGCATCGCCGATCGTCCTTGTCATCCTTGCGCTCACCATCGTGTCGGTCATCATCGGCATCCGTCAGGGCAAGCACATCCTGGGCTCGGACACCCCGCCGACCGGCGGCAAGCGGGCGCCGATGATCTTTCTTCTCTGCATCATCGGCTATCTGCTGGTCGCATGGTTGGACGCCATGTCGATCAGCCGCGTGGGGGACAAGATCTTTCCGGTAACCGTCGGTCTGGTCACCCTGGTCGGCGCGTTCGCGCTGCTGGTCGGGATGATTCGGGCTCCCGAAAAACACGTGCTCTTCGCCGACTCCGAAAAAGGCGGCGAAGATGCGGATGCGCCGCACGGTCTATGGGCCACGCTGGCCTGGTTCGCCTTCCTGCTGGTGCTCTCCTCGCTCCTCGGCTTCATCCTGGCGATCACGATCTTCTTCATCGCCTTCCTGCGCATCCGCGCCCAGGTCTCCTGGCTGCGCACCGGCATCCTGATGACCGTTTCCATCGTCTTCATCTGCTTCCTGGCGGGCACGCTCGGGCGCGACTTCCCGCCGGGACTCTTGCAGGAATTCGTCAGGCTGCCCTGGCCGCTGACGTAGGCTGAGAAGAGGGAAAAGGAAAACCCCGGCGCCGCCGTCCTACGACGTTTACACATCTCATGCAGGAGAGGCCGACCCTGGCCATCCCGTCCAATTGTCACCCGCGGGCTTATATGAGGCCGGCGCAGGCGACCCCTCCTGCTGTCACCCTCGGGCTTGACCCGAGGGCCCATTTTGCCGCGGCACCGGGCCTCTCCGGACAGGTCCGGAGCCCGTTTTGGGCATGGATTGCCGGGACAAGCCCGGCAATGACAGTTTGAGCAAGCCGCATGGCAGTCGCGAGACCGCTGCGCAAGATGTGTGAATCCGGTAGAGACGAGCCCCGGGACGACAGCGGTGTGTAAACTGTTGTTGTGCGACCGGTGCGGAAGATGTGTGAGTCCAACAGGGCCGCCGCCCGGGCTCTTCTTCGCTCGGCGATAAGCGCCTAGTCGCCGCGTCCGAACACGGTTCCCTCGAACAGCTTGCGGGCCGTCCTGAGAAAGGCGGCGCGCTTGATCTCCGGCGGATTAGCGCTGTCGTCCACTTCCATGAGGACGTCCAGAGCCCCGGCCGGGTGCTCGACGGAAAGCTTCTTGGACGCCCCGTCGGGAATTGCCGCCACGCCCGCTGCGGGCGAGTGGGGCAGCAAACACGCCGTCGCCACGCTGATGGCGCCGAACACGCCGATGGTTGCGTGGCAACGGTGGGGAATGAAGGTGCGCGTCGAGACGCAGCCGCCGCGGCTGGGCGGCGACACCATGGTCATCTTGGGCACGGTCTTGTCGCGCACGTCTCCGAGGTTCATCAGCGGGCCGGCGGCGAGGCGGATCTCCTCCAGCCGGGCCCTCAAGGTTGCATTGGCCTCCAGCGCCTCGCGCGTCTCGTTGCCGCGGATGCCCATGTCCGAGGCGAGCACCACCACCACCGGCATGCCGTTGTCGATCAGCGTGACCCTGCAGCCGGCGACCTCGTCGACGACGTTGCCGCTGGGCAGCAGCGCGCCGCACATAGAGCCTGCCGCATCGGTGAAGCTCAGCGGTACCGGTGCGGCGCTGCCCGGCACGCCGTCGATGCGGGCCCCGCCCTCGTAGCTGACCTGGCCGCCGGGGGTGGCGATCTCGGCCACCGCGATCTGGCCGCTGTTGACCATGAAGATGGTCACCGGCGTTATCGGATCCTGCGGGCGGACCAGGCCCTGCTCGATGGCGAAGTAGCCGACGCCGGCCAGGATGTTGCCGCAGTTCTGTCCGTAGCCGACGCGCGTCTCTTCGACGAAGACCTGGGCGAAGAGATAGTCGACGTCGACGCCGGGGCGGCTCGAGGGCTCGACGATGGCGACCTTGCTGGTCAGCGGATCGGCGCCGCCGATGCCGTCGATCTGGCGCGGGTCGGGCGAACCCATGATCGACAGCAGCTGGGCGTCGCGCGCCGCCGCGTCTCCCGGTAGGTCCCGCGCGAGGAAGTAGGCTCCTTTCGAGGTGCCGCCGCGCATCAGGGTGCAGGGGATCACGGAAATGGCTCAGCCCTCCGGCTTGAGGCTGCCGTGCTCGACGTAGACCAGGCCCTTGTCGGCCAGTCGCTCGCGCATGCCGTAGACGTCGAGGCCGAGCTCGCCGGCCTGCAGGCGGGCGCGGACGCCGGCCTCCTTCTCCTCGCGGGCCCTCGCCGCGGCGAGGACGTCAGCGGCTTCGGCGCGCCTCACCACGCAGACGCCGTCGTCGTCGGCGACGATCACGTCGCCGGGCGCCACGGCAGCGCCGGCGCAGACGATGGGAAGGTTCACCGCGCCGAGGGTCTCCTTCACCGTTCCCTGGGCGGAAATCGCCCGCGACCAGACGGGGAAACGCAGGCGGGTCAGCTCTGCGGTGTCGCGCGTGCCGGCCTCGATCACCAGGCCGCGCACCTTGCGCGCGATCATCGACTGGGCGAGCAGTTCGCCGAAGAAGCCCTGGTCGCCCGGCGAGGTCGGGGCGATGACGACGACGTCGCCTTCGCGGCACTGTTCGACGGCGACGTGGATCATCCAGTTGTCGGCCGGCGGCAGCGAGACGGTGACGGCGGTTCCGGCGATCTGCGCGCCGGGATAGATCGGGCGCATGAAGCTCTGCAGCAGGCCGCGGCGGCCCTGCGCCTCATGCACCGTGGCGACGCCGCAGGCCGCGAGCCCGTCGACCACGGCGCGCTCGGCGCGCGGGCAGTTGGTGACGACCATGGCGCTCATAGCGTGTCCGCCGTGCGCGGGAAGATCGACTGGAAGGCCTCGGCATACTTGGCGGGGCGGCCGCCGGCCTGGCCGCCGGAGTTGCGGCGGAACTGATTGCCGCGGTTCTCGGCGACATTGGTGTAGTAGCTCCAGAGGTGCTCCTGGCCTTCCATGCATTCGATGGCGGCGCGCTTCTGCTCCCATACGTCGGTGATGTCGAGCAGGGTGTCGGGGCGCCAATCGCACTGCTCGGTCTGGTGCGGCTCGAAGAGATAGAGCTGCGGGGCGCCGAGCACGTTCTCGCCTGGTTCGTGGCCCCAGGCCTGGGCCACCATGCGGCATTCCAGGGTGACATGGGTCGCGTAGGGGTGGTCGGTGTTGTAGGGGTCCTTGGCGGAGTGCGACAGCATGAAGGCCGGCTGCACCTGGCGGATCACCCGGACCAGGCGCTGCTTGGCCTCCGGCCCGGCCACCAGCGGGTAGTCGCCGAGGTCGAAGAACTGAATGTCATGGGCGTTCAGGGCCCTGGCCGCCGCCTCGGATTCCTTGCGGCGGGCGTCCTTCACGCCTTCAAGGGTGGCGCCCGGTTGCTTCCACAGCTTGGCCGACTCGCCCCGCTCGCCGAACGACAGGCAGACGATGGTTACCGCATAGCCCTTGGCCGCATGCAGCGCGATCGCGCCGCCGGCACGCCAGACGAAGTCGGCCGCATGCGCACTGACGACCAAGGCGGTCTGCCCTGCCATCAAAGCCTCCCTCTTTCTTTGTTCTGCGCGGCAGTATTGCCCCCGGAGGCGGGGCTGTATAAGAAAAACAGCGCAAGCGCCATTACGTTTGGCTATTCATAGAATCGCAGGGTTTTCGGATGGAGCGGCCCAATCTTCGCCATTTTAGGGTATTCAGCCTGGCCGTGCGGGAGCGGAATATTAGCCGGGCGGCAGAGGCTGCGCACATTACGCAGTCGGCGGTGAGCCAGGCCGTGGCCAAGCTGGAGAGTCACTACGACTGCAAGTTGCTGGAACGCAGCAGCGCGGGCGTCTACCCGACGGCCCTCGGCACGGTCGCGGCCGAGCGCATCGACCGCGCCCTGGCCCGGCTGCGCGCGGCCACCCAGCGGGCCTGCCCGCCGCGCGGCACCCGGCGCGCCCGCCCGGCGGAGCCCGACCGCATGCTGACCCTGTCGCAGTTGGCCGCCTTCCTGGCCGCCGCGCAGGCGGGCGGCTTCAAGGCGGGCGCGTGCCAGCTCGGCCTTTCGCAGCCCTCGGTGCACCGCGCGGTGCGCCAGCTGCAGGACCTGCTCGGCGTCGATCTGCTGGAACAGACCAGCCTGGGCCTGTCGCCGACCCGCCTCGGCGCCGATTTCGCCGCCTCGGCAGCCCTCATCCTGATGGAGATCGACCTCGTCGCCGACGACCTCGACGAGGCGCGCGGACGCCATCGCGGGCGGGTGGCGATCGGCTCCCTCGCGCTCGGGCGCAGCGAGCTGGTGCCGCGCGCCGTGGCCCGGGCGGTGAAGTCCTTTCCCGATGCCCATTTCCTCATCCAGGACGGCACCTACGACCAGCTGCTGCACGGCCTGCGCGCCGGCGAGCTCGACCTCATCGTCACCGCCGGGCGGCCGCTGGTTACCGACGACGTGATCGAGGTGCCGCTGTTCGACGACGTCCTCGCCGTGGTCGCGCGGGCCGGTCATCCGCTGGCGGTGAACGGCATCTCCTCGATCGAGGACCTGCGGCGCTATCGCTGGATCCTGCCGCGGCAAGGCACGCCGACGCGGCGGCGTTGCGACGGCCTGCTGGAGCAGATCGGCGGCCCCAAGCCCGCCGGCCTCATCGAGACCGGGGCACTGGTTTCCGTGCGGGCCCTGCTGCTGGACAGCGACCGGCTGACGGTCCTGTCGCGGCGTCAGATCGCGGTGGACATGGAATCCGGGCTGCTGGCCGCGCTCGACCTGCCCTTGCCGGAGCCGCGGCGCACCATCGTCGCCACCCTGCGGCGCGACTGGAAGCCGACGCAGGTGCAGTCGGCGCTGCTCGAGGAACTGAAGGCGATCACTCGCGAGTGGACGGCCGCCGACGCCAGCCTCTGACGTACACAGACTGTTATCCCGGCCAAGTCTCGCAAGGTCGAAAAACAGACACCGCTGTCGTCCCGGGGCTCGTCCCTACAGCATTCACACATCTCTGGCGCCCAATTTGAGACTGTCATCCCGGCCAAGCGAGCAGCGCGAGCGCGAGCCGGGATCCATGGCAGAGGCCGGGCACTGGGCCCAACCGCAACTCTCCGACTTTGGCGGTGGTGACTACAGTCAGCGGCTGAGGCCGCTCCAGAGGTCGCCCCACTGCGGGTTGTCGCGCTCGATCAGGGCGATCTTCCAAGGCCGCTGCCAGCGCTTCAGCGATTTCTCGCGACGGATTGCCAGTTCGACACCGTCAAACGCCTCGTAATAGACGAGGCACTTCACGCCGTACCGCTTGGTGAAGCCGTC
>WHTV01000147.1 GCA_009377535.1 Kiloniellaceae bacterium | reverse complement strand
CTACACGCCGGTGTGGTCGCCGCGCGGAGATTTAATTGCCTTTACGCGCCAGCAGGCCGGCGAGTTCTACATCGGCGTGATGCGCCCGGATGGGTCGGGTGAGCGTATGTTAGTGAGGGATTACAATGTAGAAGCCCCGACCTGGGCGCCCAACGGGAGGGTCCTCAGTTACTTCCGGACCTCCCGAGCCGACTCAAAGGGCCAGATTACTAGCAAGATCTTTACGATTGATCTCACAGGCTTCAATGAACGCGAGCTTGTGACGCCCCTGGACGGCTCCGATCCGGCGTGGTCCCCCTTGATTCAGTAGGGGGGCGTCGGTATAGTCCGTTAACCATTTTCGGCTGTTAGTTGCCGACGTTGGGGGGCCATATCAAGCGGGTTGGATCTGTTAAGTCACCGGTGACAGATCAACCTCAATCCATAAAATCCGGGGATGTGTTTGAGAGGGCAGAATATGCGCTTTTCCCTTGTTACGACTTTCGCTGCGGCCTTGCTGCTCGCTGCGTGCTCTACACCGTCCGAAGAAGCGTCTACTACGTCTGGCAGCGGCTCCAGCGACACGGGAACGACCTCGCAGTCGTCCTCCGGAACCCAGGGCAGCACCATTCCTGGTCCTGTCCCGGGATCCCAGGAAGACCTCACTGTCGAAGTCGGCGACCGCGTCTTCTTCGACTATGATAAGTTCAATGTCCGCGACGACCAGCGCGGCACGGTTGAGGCGCTGGCGGCTTGGCTCGACACCAATCCGAGCGTGACCCTCGCAATCGAAGGCCATGCCGACGAGCGCGGCACGCGGGAGTACAACCTGGCTCTCGGCGAGCGCCGGGCCAATTCTGTCCGCGACTACCTGGTTGCGCTGGGCGTCAATCCGGCCCGCCTCAGCACCGTGAGTTACGGTGAGGAGCGGCCGGCCGTGCTCGGCTCCAACGATTCCGCCTGGGCTCAGAACCGTCGTGGCGTTTTCGTTGTAAACTAAGGCGCATCCGGCGTCTCAATTGCGTTATAACCCCGTCCGGCTGCGCGTTGTCGCTCTGCCGGGCGGGGTTTTGGCGTTTGCGGCCGCAAAGACCTGCCGGCGCCTGACGCAGTGGCCGCGGACTGCCAACTGCGTCATAAAGATGCCAAGAAACCCTGTCATGGAAGAGGGTCGCCGGAGATCGGACCAAATGATGAAGCGGAGGAAAGAGCGATGACCGGCTTGGTCCGCAGCCTGTCCCTCAAGGCCCGCCTGCGCAGCGGCCGGCTGCTGCTGCTGGCCGCCTTCCTGGCTATGGCCGCGCAGCCGGCGCAGGCGCAGAGCGTGGACGATCAACTGCAACGCCTGCAGCGGGAGCTGTCCGACCTGCAACGCCAAGTCTATAGCGGCGGCACAGCGCCGCCCGCAGCGGCCGATGGCGGTGGTGGCATGGCGCCGACCCAGGCAGCCCGCGTCCAGCTCGAGCTCGAAGAATTAGAGGTGCAGCTGCAGGAACTGACCGGGCGCATCGAAGACATGGGCTTCCGTGTGGAGTCCGTCAGCGACCGCCTCGACAAGCTGGTCGCCGACGTCGATCTCAGGCTGCGCAACCTGGAGCAGGGCGGCCTGCCGCCGGTCGGTGCCGAGGGGGCCCTCGACGGCGGAGACGGCGACCGCGCCGAGCCCCCGGCTGCCGGGGCCACGGCGACCGCGCCGAGCCCGGCTCGACCCGGCACCATCGGCTCGATCAGCGAGAGCGACCTCAGCAATTTCCAGCAACAGCAGCAGTCGGGCGCCTCGCCTGACGCCCCGGCTGCCCCCGCCGGCCAGACCGCCGCGCTGCCGGGCGGCACGGCGCAGGAGCAGTACGATTACGCCTTCGGCCTGCTACGCCAGGCCAACTACGCCGGCGCCGAGCAGGCCTTCGCCTCCTTCCTGGACGAGCATTCCGCTCACGCCCTGGCCGGCAACGCCAAGTACTGGCTCGGCGAGACCTACTACGTGCGGGGCAATTACCAGCAGGCGGCGGTCACCTTCGCAGAGGGCTTCGAGGCCTATCCGGACAATTCCAAGGCACCCGACAACCTGCTGAAGCTGGGCATGTCGCTGGCCTCCCTGGGCAGCACCCAGGACGCCTGCGGCACCTTCTCGGTGCTGCTCGACCGCTACGCCGACGCGCCGGCGACCATCCTGTCGCGCGCCCAGCGGGAGTCACAGCGCCTCAGTTGCCGCTGACCCAGAGATGACCGCTCTCCCCGTCAGCGCGGAAGCCTTTGCCTCCCGCATGGCGGCGCTCGGGCCCTTCGAGCCGAAGCCCCAGGTGGCGGCCGCGGTGTCCGGCGGGCCCGACAGCCTGGCCCTGACCTTCCTGCTGAAAGACTGGCTCGAGGCGCGCGGTGGGCGGCTCATCGCGCTCACGGTGGATCACGGGCTGCGGCCTGGCGCAGCGGCGGAGGCCGCCTGGGTCGGCAGGTTGATGCAGGCGCACGGCATCGCCCATGAAATCCTGCGCTGGGAGGGCCCCAAGCCTGCCGCCTCGCGCCAGGCGGCGGCGCGTGCCGCGCGCTACGGTCTGTTGCTGGCGGCTTGCGAAGCACGCGGCATCTTTCATCTGGCGTTGGCGCATCACCTGGAGGACCAGGCGGAGACCTTCCTGTTGCGCCTCGGCCGCGGCAGCGGCCTCGACGGCCTGGCCGCCATGGCGCCGGTCAGCGAGACCAGCGGGCTGCGCCTGCTGCGCCCCCTGCTGACGCTGCCGAAGGCCCAGCTGCTGGCAACGCTGGAAGCGCGCGGCCTGGAGTGGGTCGAGGACCCGAGCAACGACGACCGCGCCTATGCCCGCGTGCGTCTGCGCCGCCTGCTGCCGGAGTTGGCCGGCGAGGGGATGACGCCGGCGCGCCTCGGCAGCGCCAGCCAGCACCTCGGGCGGGCCCGCGCCGCCCTGGAGGGCGATGTCGCTGCCGTGCTGGCGCGCGCCGCGCGCCCGGACCCGGCAGGTTTTCTCGATCTCGACCCGGCCGCCTTCTTCGGCGTCAGCCCCGAGGTTTCGCTGCGCGCCCTGGCGCGCTGCCTCATGGCCGTCGGCGGCGCCGACTACACGCCGCGCCTGGAGCGCCTGGAGCGGCTGCACGCCTGCCTGCGGTCCGGCCTCGCCAAGGGCGTTACCCTTGGCGGCTGCCGCGTCGTGCCGCGCGGCGCGGGTTGGCTCGTCGTGCGCGAACCTGGACGCACGGTGGCAGAGGCGCTGCCGCCGGGCGGCCGCCTGCTTTGGGATGGCCGCTTCGAGGTGGTGCTGTCCCGCGGGAGCGCCGCCGAGAACGGGGAAATGACGGTTGGGCCGCTCGGCACCGCCGGATGGCGCGCCCTTGCCGAGGCCCTGGAAAAGGCCGGAGCAGGCGCGCGCGCGGCGCGCATCCCGGCCCCGGCGCGCGCCGGCCTGCCGGCGCTGCGGGACGCCGTCGGCCTCATGGCGGTACCACCGCTGGCTTATTTTCGCGACCGTGGGGCGGCCAAGCGGTTGAAAGAGTGTCGCTTTGCCCCGACAAACGGGTTAACCAGCGCAGCTTTTACGGTTGTTTAGACAGCGCGGCGCATTATCTTCATAGGACAGGCGGCCGCCGCGGCCGCCTCGGCGCTGGTTGGCGTCCGGACGCTTGACAGGGAAAACAAATCGTGAATTTCAGCCGGAACGCAGCGCTCTGGATCATTATCGTCCTGCTGCTGTTTGCTCTGTTCAATTTCTTCCAGAGCAACATGAGCCGAAGCTCGCAGACGGACATCCCGTACTCGACCTTCCTCGACAATGTCGAGAGCGGGCAGGTTTCCAACGTTACCGTCCAGGGCAGCGAGGTCACCGGCCTCTACAGCGACGGGCGGTCCTTCAGCACCCGCGCCCCCGACAACATGGAAGGCCTGGTCACGACGCTGCGCACGGGCGGCGTCGCCTTCACGGTGAAGCCGGTCGAGAACAACTCCTTCCTCTCCAGCCTGTTGATTTCCTGGCTGCCCATGCTGCTGTTGATCGGCGTATGGATCTTCTTCATGCGCCAGATGCAGGGCGGCGGCGGCAAGGCCATGGGCTTCGGCAAGAGCAAGGCGCGCCTGCTGACCGAGAAGGTCGGGCGCGTCACCTTCGACGACGTCGCGGGCATCGACGAGGCCAAGCAGGAGCTGGAGGAGGTCGTCGAGTTCCTGCGCGATCCCCAGAAGTTCCAGCGCCTCGGCGGCAAGATCCCCAAGGGCTGCCTGCTGGTCGGCCCGCCGGGCACCGGTAAGACCCTGCTGGCCCGCGCCATCGCCGGCGAAGCCAACGTGCCCTTCTTCACCATTTCCGGCTCCGATTTCGTCGAGATGTTCGTCGGCGTCGGCGCCAGCCGTGTGCGCGACATGTTCGAGCAGGGCAAGAAGAATGCGCCCTGCATCATCTTCGTCGACGAAATCGACGCCGTCGGCCGCCACCGCGGCGCCGGCCTGGGCGGCGGCAACGACGAGCGCGAGCAGACCCTGAACCAGCTGCTGGTCGAGATGGACGGCTTCGAAGCCAACGAGGGCGTCATCCTGATCGCAGCGACCAACCGCCCGGACGTGCTCGACCCGGCGCTGCTGCGCCCGGGCCGCTTCGACCGCCAGGTGGTGGTGCCCAATCCCGACATCATGGGGCGCGAGAAGATCCTCAAGGTGCATATGCGCAAGGTGCCGCTCGGCCCCGACGTGGAAGCGCGGGTCATCGCCCGCGGCACGCCGGGCTTCTCCGGCGCCGACCTCGCCAACCTGGTGAACGAGGCGGCGCTGCTGGCCGCCCGCGCCAACAAGCGCGTGGTCACCATGGTGGATTTCGAGAGCGCCAAGGACAAGGTCATGATGGGCGCCGAGCGGCGTTCCATGGTGATGAGCGAGGAAGACAAGGAGATGACCGCCTACCACGAGGCCGGCCACGCCCTCGTCGGCCTCTTCGTGCCGGGCAACGATCCGCTGCACAAGGTGACCATCATCCCGCGCGGCCGCGCCCTCGGCGTCACCATGAACCTGCCGGAGTCCGACCGCTACAGCCTCAAGTTCAAGGAGATCACCGCCAAGCTGGCGATGATGTTCGGCGGGCGCATGGCTGAAGAGCTGATTTACGGTCAGGAGAACGTTTCCACCGGCGCCAGCAACGACATCCAGCAGGCCACCAACATGGCCCGCCGCATGGTCACCGAGTGGGGCATGAGCGACAAGCTCGGGCGCCTGCGCTACGTCGACAACCAGGAAGAGGTCTTTCTCGGCCATTCGGTGTCGCGCAGCCAGACCATCTCTCCGGAAACCGCGCGCCTCATCGACGAGGAAATTCGCCGCATCATCGAGGAGGCCGAGGCCAAGGCGCGCAAGGTGCTGACCGACCACCTCGAGGATCTGCACAAGATCTCCAAGGCGCTGCTCGAGTTCGAGACGCTCTCCGGCGAAGAGGTGAGGATCCTCCTCGACGGCGGCAGCATCGACCGCAGCGACGAGAGCCGACCCGGGCCGAGCGGGCGGCGCTCCTCCGTGCCCTCCAGCGGCAAGGCGGCCAAGGACAAGGGCAGGGACGCCGGCGAGACGCCGGGGGGCCTCGAGCCGGAGCCGCAGCCGGGAAGTTGACCGGCGCGAGCGGGGCATAGCCCCGAAACGGACCGAAATCGACAAGGGCTCCCGCTGCCGCGGGGCCCTTTCGCATTCGGGGGCAATGCCGTTTCCATGTCGGCGCGACCCGGTTAGAGCCTTTCATGGTCATACTGAATCAATTCTGTCGCCGCAGCGGGCGCCCGCCGCTCGCCAACCCGCCAAGGGCCTTTGGGGGCCGGGCGTCTTTGCGCCAA
>WHTV01000146.1 GCA_009377535.1 Kiloniellaceae bacterium | reverse complement strand
ACTCCAGGATCCCGGAGTGCTCGGAGGTGACGAAGCAGCGTTCGTCGGGCATGTCCAACTGAACGCTCGGCTGCATCTCCACCGCGTCCGGCAGGATGCCGACGTGCCGCAGCACGTTGCGCAGGCCGCGCTTGGCGACCTCTACCGTGCGCGGCGTGGAGCTGCCGCCGCCGCCGAGCTCGGTGGTCACGAAAACCTTGCCTCTGTTTTCCGCTTCCGTATCCAACATGCCGACGGCATCGAGCTCCAGCATGACCATGGAGTAGGGCGCGTTGAAGGCCTGCATGGCGGCGGCGCAACCTGCCTCCAGGTCGGGGTCCTGAGGCAGGCGATGGCAGGCGGCATAGGGCACGAACTCCAGGGTCTTGCCGCCCGAATGAAGATCGACGACGACGTCGGCCAGGGGCAGCAGGGCCGTGGTGACGTAGTCGGCGATCTTCTGGGTGATGGTGCCGTCCGGCTTGCCCGGAAACAGCCGGTTGAGATTGCCGCCGTCGATCGGCGAGGTGCGCCGTCCGCCGCGCACTGCCGGGTAGTTCATCATCGGTAGCAGGATCACCCTTCCCGAGATTTCCGCCGGCTCCAACGTGCGGGCCATGTCGAGGATGGAGATCGGACCCTCGTATTCATCGCCGTGGTTGCCGCCGGTGAACAGCGCCGTCGGTCCGGCGCCGTTCCGGATCACGGTGATCGGAATGAGGATCGCGCCCCAGGCGGAATCGTCGCGCGAGTAGGGCAGCTTCAGGTGGCCGTGCTGCACCCCGTCCTGATCGAAATCGAGGGCGCAGGAGATCGGATTGATTGCCATAGGCTGGCCTAGTCCTTCACGAAAAGCTTGCGCGGCACTGACGCGAGGCAGCACGGGGCGCCGTCGGTGATCACGATGCTTTCGGTGGTCTCGAACCCCCAGTCGTCGAGCCAGATGCCGCTCATGAAATGGAACGTCATGCCGGGCTGCAGCTCGGTGGTGTCGCCGCCGCGCAGGCTCATGGTGCGCTCGCCCCAGTCCGGCGGGTAGCTGAGCCCGATGGAGTAGCCCGTGCGGTTGTCCTTGGCGATACCGTGGCGCGCCAGCACGGCGAAGAAGGCCTTGGCGATATCCTCGCAGGTGCGGCCCGGCCGGGCTTCGGCCAGACCCGCCTCCATGCCCTCCAGCACGGCCTTCTCGGCCTCGACGAAGTGGTGCGGCGGCTTGCCGAGGAAGACGGTGCGCGACAGCGGACAGTGGTAGCGGCGGTAGCAGCCGGCAATCTCGAAGAAGGTGCCTTCGCCCGACTTCAGGGGGCGGTCGTCCCAGGTCAAGTGCGGGGCGGCGGCATCGGGTCCCGATGGCAGCAAGGGCACGATTGCCGCATAGTCGCCGCCGATTTCGTCGGTGCCGAGCGCGCCGGCGTGCAGGATCTCCGCCACCAGGGCATTCTTGCGCAGGCCCGGCTCGATCACCTCGAAGATGCGCGCGTGCATGCGCTCGACGATGCGTGCCGCCTTCTCCATGTAGTCGAGCTCTTGCGGCGATTTCACTGCGCGCTGCCAGTTCACCAGGTAGGTCGCGTCACGGAAGGCGGCGTTGGGCAGGCCAGTCTGCAGCACCTCGTAGGCCTTGGCGCTGAAGTAGTAGTTGTCCATCTCGGTGCCGATGCGGCGCTTGCCCCAGCCGCGCCGCCCGATGATCTCGGCCAGCACTTCCATCGGGTGGCGCTCGGTCGACTGGACGTAGTGGTCGGCATAGCTTTCGATCTGCTCTCCGGTCATCCAGACCGTGCGCTTGGCACCGTTGGCGTCCTGCGAGCGGCCGAACCACAGCGGGTCGCCGTCGACCGGCAGCACCACCGCCTGATGCACGTAGAACGACCAGCCGTCATAGCCGGTCAGCCAGGCCATGTTGGAGGGATCGCTGACGATCAGCAGGTCGACGCCGGATTTCTCCATGGCCTGCCGGGTCTTGTCGATCCGCGCTGCGAACTCCGCACGGCTGAAATGCAATGTGGGCTTCATGCCTGCTCCTGTAGGGGCGTCGCCACTGCGTACCCGGTGGCTTTGCCAAAGCGGCGGAAGTCTAGGGGAGGCGGGGCGCATCTTTAAAGGCTCTTCCCGCCCGACTCGGCGGGAATCTGCCGCAGGCACCTTTGTGCGCTTCGGCGCAGCGGGCCGCTTCGTTCGCGCCACTCAATGGTCTTGGCGCGACGCTGGGCCTCCGGGTGGCGGCCAGGTTCTTGCATTCTCCCCGCAAGCCTGCTGATATTTTGTTTAGTCAAAAACAACTAAGGCCGACATGAAGCAGGGACTGAGCGTGATGGCATATTTGCCCGGAAACGCGGGCGAACGGCCAGGTCCGGCTTGCGGCGCAGAGGTAGGGGCCATCACCGTGATTGAAGGGCGGCATTTTGGCGAGATGCGCCGCACCGACGCACAGTCCTGGCTGGAGAGTGAGGCGCCGCTCTCCCCCATGGGCCGGGAATTCCTGCTTTATTGGCACAGCAAGTGCCCGGCCCCCCCAGGCAGTGGCTTTCCCACGCGTGCCGACATCGCGCCCGAAGAGATTCCGAGACTGCTGCCCCATATCTTCATGGTCGACGTTCTGGAGCGCGAGGGGGAGGATCTGGACTTCCACTTCCGGCTCGTCGGCACGGCGATCGCGAACATCGAAGGCGAGCACACCGACCGCCAGCTCAGCGACATGTTTCCCGACCGCGCCGCCTACGAGGTGCTGTGGCGGCAATACCGCGACGCGGTCGCCGGCAATATCTGGGTGCGCCGCGAGACCCTGCGCTGGCGGGATCGCGACCACGTGGAGTACGAAGTGATCCTGGCACCGCTGCAGGATGACGCCGGCCGAGTCAGCATGCTGATCGGCCTGGCGCACGGCTCGGACAACTGACGAAAGGCTTTACGCGGCTTCGGCTTCCATCAGGCTGTACCAGGCCCACCACTTGACGGCGGGCAGCGCGAAGAGCGTGCGATCCACCGCCCGCGTCAGGGCGAAGAGCGGCGCCTTGATGGCGGTGCGGCGGAACGGCACGGCGGCCAGGGTGGTGAGCCCGTAGAACTTGCAGGAGGTGGCGCCGAAAGCTGCGTCGAAGCTGCGGAAGTCACGCTTTACGAGCGGGTGCTCGTCGGGCGTGCGCGCGTGCGGCGTGAGGCGGCGGTAAAACTCGATGAGGGGATTGAGTCCCAGGGGCTCGACGAAGACCGCCCGCCCGCCGGGGCGCAGGACCCGGGCGATCTCGCCGAACGCCCGGTCGACATCCAGGTGATGGATGATGCCGCTGCCGAAGACGAGATCGAAGCTGTTGTCGGGAAAGCTCATGGCCTCCGCGTTCATCGCCTCCAGGCGGACGTTGGCGAGGCTCTTCTGCCGGGCCCACGCGCGGCCCCTCTCGATGGCGACATCGGAGATGTCGATGCCGGTCGCCGAGCGCGCCGTGGCGGCGAGCCGCATCGCGTTGTCGCCGTAGGCGCAGCCGTATTCGAGGATGTCGGCGCCCACCGACAGCTGGCCCACCCTTGCCCAGTAGTCGCGGAAGCAGTCGGCGATGGCGTCGTAGTATTTCAGCTGGGCGTCGCGGTCGTCGTGCTCGAAGCGTGCGTTGTGGAAGTCGCGCTCGCGCTCCAGTCTCTCCGTAATGTTCTCCGATGGGGCGACGCTCATGATACCTCGCTGAGATGGGGAATTTGTCGGGAGGAGCGACCGCGTCGCCGTCCTTGCCGCAGGGGATGATCCCGACAAAGCCATGCTACCCCAAGTGTCATTTAAGCGGCGGCGGCACCGCGGGCACGCCGATTCAGGGGTTGCCTTCGGCCCCGCTTCGCCCGAGATTCACCCTATTGTCGGTTGACGCGACGATTCGCGGGGGCCTGATTTTGTCATGATGCGCCGTCTTTCGGCCCTCGCGCTGGCCCTGTTCATGGTCGGCTGTGCCACGCTGCCGGAGGACCTGCCCCAAGGCGTGCCCAGCAGGGCGCTGGCACCGCAACCGGGCGGGCCGCTGGCCGCAGCCGAGGCCAGCCTGCAGGCACGGCTCGATCCCGATCAATCCGGCTTCCTGCTGCTAGATGCGAACGCGGAGAGTCTGCACTGGCGGCTGGCCCTCATCGATTCGGCGACGCATTCACTGGACCTGCAATATTACGTGTGGTGGGGCGACGAGAGCGGCACGCTGATCATGAAGCACGTCGTCTTGGCAGCCGATCGCGGCGTGCGGGTGCGCCTGGTCGTCGACGACCTCACCACCATGCTGGCGGATTCGACCAAGGTGGAGATCCGGGATGCGGCCGCGGCGGTCATCGATGCCCATCCCAACATCGAGGTCCGCCTGTTCAACCCCTGGCGCGCGCGCGGGATCGCCGGGCGCATCCTTGAATCCATGCTCCATCTGGAGCGGGTCAACCAGCGTATGCACAACAAGATGATGATCGCCGACAACCGCGCCGTCATCATTGGCGGGCGCAATCTCGGCAACGAATATTTCGGCCTTGCGCCGGACTACGGGTTCCGCGATCTCGACACGCTCGGCATCGGGCCGGTCGCCCGGCAGGCTTCGGAGGTCTTCGACCGCTTCTGGAACAGCGAGCTGGTGGTGCCGGCCAGCTACCTTGGCTTCGAAAGCACCGGCGAGGATCTGGAGGAGGCCTTCAGCGTCATCACTCGCCGGCTTGAGACCGTCGATCGGCTGTCGGACTTTCCCCTCGACCGGCAGGACTGGCACCACTTGCTCGCGAAGCTGCCCACGGTAGTGGCCGTGGGCTCCAGCCGTGTCCACACCGACAGACTCGACGAGGACGGGGTGACGCACGTGATGCCGACGGCGATCCGGGAGTTGCTCGAGGGCGCGAAGCGGGAAGTAATCATTGCCAACGCCTACATCATCCCCGACGCGCCTGCGATCGACTGGCTGGCCGCGGAGATCAAGCGCGGCATCCGCTACCGCATCATCACCAACTCGCTGGCCTCTCACGATGTGCCGGCGGTCCACGCCCACTACAAGCTGTGGCGCCGCGACCTCCTGCGGGCCGGCGTCGAGCTCTACGAGATGCGCCCCGATGCGGCCGTGCTGCCCCTGCTCGTGAACACGCCCCCAGTGGAGGCCGAGTTCATGGGCCTGCACTCCAAGGTCATGGTCATCGACGGCGAAAGGGTCTTCATCGGCTCGATGAACCTCGACCCGCGCTCGTGGCGCATCAACAGCGAAATGGGCGTGGAGGTGGAAAGCGTCGGGCTGGCCTCGGCGATGCAGACCACGCTGGTGCGCGACATGGCGCCGGAGAACGCCTGGCAGGTGACCCTCGCGCCCGACGGCATCCTCCACTGGGTCGCCGGCGACGAGGACCTCACCTGGCAACCCGCGCGCCACTTCTGGCAGCGCGTGGAGGACATCATCTTCATGGCCTTCCCACGCTCGCTCTATTGAGCTGTACCTCAGGAGAGGGCCGGGCTGTCGCGATGCGGCCAAACGCTCTAAACTGACTCCTGCATTGGGATACTGCGAGCTGTCATCGGAGCATGACGGTGGGATTGAGAGCGCTCGCACTGGCCCTGTCGCTGCTGTCCTTGGCAGCCTGTGCCGGCACGCGGCCGGGCCCCATCTGGGGCGCGGATGCCACGGCGATGCCCAGTTGGAGCCGGCTGGGCGAGGCGGCCCTCGCGGCGGCGAGCGATCCCCTGACCTGGCTGCCGGCCGCGCTGGCGGCGGGCGTGCAGCTGGGCGAGGCGGACAACGATGTCGCCGACTGGGCCAACGAGGAGACGCCGGTCTTCGGCTCGCGCGATACGGCGGAGGACGCGAGCGACTGGCTGCGCGCGGCGAGCTATGTCACCTACGGCGCCGCCGGTCTTCTGGCTCCGGCCCCCGCAGACGACTGGCTTGCCACCAAGGCGAAGGGTTTCGCCGTCGGCGGGCCGGCGATCCTCGCGACCCGCGGGGCGACCCAAGGCCTCAAGGCGGTCACCGACCGCCGGCGAC
>WHTV01000145.1 GCA_009377535.1 Kiloniellaceae bacterium | reverse complement strand
CGTCGCATCGCACTCCTGGTCGGCTTTGCAGCGCCCTTCCTGCTGATCGGCCTGGGCCAGGCGTTGCCGGGCATCGTCAGCCTGGCGGCGGCACTCGCGGCCGTGGCGCTGCACACTGTCGGCCTGGCAATCGAACGCTGGCTGTTCTTTGCCGAAGCCAAACACGTCGTCACTCTTTACTACGGGGAAAGCCGCGTCTGACCTGCCGGCAACAATAATCGTGCTTCAGCCGCCTGATTAACAATGCTTTTATTGCAATGCGGTATCCACGGAAGATAAGCTTCAGCCATTCAGTTTAGGCCCCGCGCGGCGGGGCCGCGCGAAAGCCGGCCTTGATGAACATCTACCTGCCCATCGCAGAGATCTCTGTGAATATCTTTCTCCTCTTGGGCATGGGCGGCGCTGTCGGCTTTCTTTCCGGACTCTTCGGCGTTGGCGGTGGATTTCTCATGACGCCGCTGCTGATCTTCATCGGCGTCACCCCTGCCGTGGCGGTGGCGACCGAGGCCAACCAGATCGTTGCCTCGTCGGTGTCCGGCGTGCTGGCGCATTGGCGCCGCGGCAACGTCGATTTCAAGATGGGCTTCGTGCTGCTGATCGGCGGCACGATGGGGTCGGTCTTCGGCGTCTGGCTGTTCACCGTCCTGCGCAGCCTCGGTCAGCTCGATCTCGTCATCTCGCTCTGCTACGTCGTCTTCCTGGGCATCGTCGGTGCGCTGATGTTCCTCGAGAGCAGCCGGGCCCTGTTCCGCCGCCGCCGGCAGACCGACATCAGGCGCAAGCTGCACCAGCATCACTGGCTGCACGGCCTGCCGCTGAAGATGCGGTTTCGCAGGTCGAAGCTCTACATCTCCGCCCTGCTGCCGATCCTGATCGGTTTCCTGGTCGGCGTGCTGGCCGCCATCATGGGCGTCAGCGGCGGCTTCATCATGGTGCCGGCGATGATCTACCTGCTCGGCATGCCGACCTCCGTGGTCGTCGGCACCTCGTTGTTTCAGATCATCTTCGTCACCGCGACGGTGACTTTCTTGCAGTCCGCGCAAAACCAGACGGTCGATGTCATCCTTGCGCTCATCCTGCTGACCGGCGGGGTGATCGGCGCCCAGATCGGCACCCGTGCCGGCATGCGCCTGCGTGGCGAGCAACTGCGCATCCTGCTGGCGCTGATGGTGCTCGGGGTCGCCGGAAAGCTCTGCTTCGATCTGGTGGCGACCCCGGACGACCTTTTCGCCATCGGCGCGGAAGGGGCCTACTGAGATGCATCTGCGCGCCGTGCTGCTGTCGCTCGCGATCATGATCCTGGCCCTCCCGGGCTTCGGTCAGACGCCGCTGATCGCCGACCTTTCGGAACATCAGATCCAGATCACCACGGGCTTTATCGGCACCGACGTGCTGCTGTTCGGCACGGTGGACCCGGACAGCCACGTGGTCGTGGTGGTGCGTGGACCCGAGGAGACGACCACGGTTTGGCGCAAGGGGCGCCTCGCCGGGATCTGGGTGAACGACCGCCGGGTGGTCTTCGAGCGAGTGCCGAGTTTTTACGCCGTGCGCAGCAACGCCCCGCTCCGGGAGATTGCCAGCGTGACCACCCGCAGGCGTCACGGCATGGGCGCCGAATTCCTGCGCCTGCGCCCTGAGGAAGGGGAGGACGTGAGCGAGGGGGAGGCCGGAATTTTCCGCCAGGCCCTGATTCGCAACAAGCAGCGCAGCGGCCTCTTCGCCACCGGTGGCGACAATATTGCCTTCCTCGGCGGTCAGCTGTTCCGCACGCGGCTGCATTTCCCGGCCAATGTGCCGACCGGGTTCTATGACATCGAGGTCTTCATGCTGCAGAACGGCCGGGTGGTTCACGCCCAGACCACGCCGTTGATCGTGCGCAAGGCCGGCTTGGGTGCCGACGTCTTCTTCTTCGCACACAACTACTCGGCCCTCTACGGCATCATCGCGGTGGCGCTGGCGGTGGCCGCCGGCGTCATCGCTGCCTTCGTGTTCCGCAAGAGTTGAGGCCTGAGGCCGCCGGTTTCGCCGGCCGGCCATTTATACCTCCCTTGGTATCAGTGGGCGGCGGCCCCCTGCGGCGCATGCCCGCTTGGCTGCGCCGGGTCGCTTGCCTCCCAGGCAAGGGCGTGCAGGGTTGCCATGCTGGTCGGATCGCACAACAGGTCGCGCTTCTCGTCGCGGCTGAGGCTGTCCGGACCGTTCTCCTGGAGCCGGGCGATGAGTCCGTCCAGGCGCAGCCGTTCGCTCTTGGACCGTGGTTGGCGCTCCAGCAGGGTGCGGTGCAGGGCGTTCATGAAAGGGTCGGCTATGGCCTGCTCAAAAAGCGAGGCGGCCGCCGACTCCGGCAGCAGCGGTGGCGTCCGGTCGCTCATGTAGTACGACAGCAACTGCAGCACCCGTGGCGGATCGCTCTCGCAAGGAGTCAGGAAGATGCCCCAAGCCTTCAGCCTGCGGCCGACGTCTGTGCGGCTGGTGAATCGCGACAGCGGGATGGAGAGCACCGGCCCCAGCAGGACCGGGGTCAGCCAGAGGAAGAAGTCCGGGATGTAGAGATAGCTGGCCACGCCGGTGGCCAGGGCGAGGGCGGTATGAACCCAGTGGGCCGCCGCCGCCTCGCGCCAGGAAGTTTCGTCATCGTCGCGCCGTTGAGCCGCCCAGCGCACGCTGCGCCCGGCCAGAATGGAGACGATGAAGCCGCTCTGAAACAGCATCAGGATCGGCGCCAGAAGAATTGACATCAGGCTTTCCAGCACCACGCTGATGAAGGCCTTGATGGCCCCGCCGTGAGCCGTCAGCCGCCGACGTTCGGTGAAAAGGGCGAAGTAGCCCAGCAGCTTCGGCAGGTAGAGGATGACCAGGGTGATGGCCAGGAGGGTGGTCGCTTCGAAGGCATAGGATACCGGCCAGTTCGGGAAGAGGTCCCCCTCGATGAAATAGCTGTGCTCTGTCTGCGCCTGGCGCAGAGCCTCCAGGCTCGAGAACACCAGCAGCAGCAGCCACAACAGGGAGGAGAGGTAGGACATCACCCCCATGCCGAGGTGAAGCCGACTGAGCGGCCGCAGGCCGCGGGCCAGCAGCACGCCGATATGCTGCAGGTTGCCCTGGCACCATCTGCGGTCGCGCTTGGCGTGGTCAATCAGGGTCGGCGGCGGTTCCTCGAAGCTGCCGCCGAGATCGGCGGCCAGCCAGACCTCCCAGCCCGCCCGCCTCAGCAGCGCCGCCTCCACGAAGTCATGGCTGAGGATCTCGCCGCCAAAGGGTTCCCGGCCGGGCAGCACCGGCAAACCGCAATGCTCGACGAAGGGCTGCACGCGGAGGATGGCGTTGTGGCCCCAGTAGTTGGAATCGCCTTCGAGCCAATAGGCCAGGCCGGCGACGAAGGTCGGCCCGTAAACGCTGCTGGCGAACTGCTGACTGCGCGCGAAGAGCGTCTCGCGCATGACCGGTACCGGCGGCACCTGGATAAGGCCGACCCGGGGGTTGCGGTCCATGCGGCCGACCAAACGGGTGAGGCAGTCGCCCGACATCACGCTGTCGGCGTCGAGCACGACCATATAGTCGTAGCGGTAACCCCACGACTCGCAGAAGTCGGCGATGTTGCCGCTCTTGCGCGCGAGGTTGCGCGGGCGATGGCGATAGAAAACGTCGATCCGTCCGGCGAACTCGCGATTGAGGCGGCTCCAGGCGAGCTCCTCGGCCAGCCAGATTTCCGGATCGGTGGTGTCGCTGAGGATATAGACGTCATAGCGTCCGGTCGCCGTGTTCTCGCACAGCGAGACGAGGGTCGCCCGCAGCCCGGCGACGACCCTCTCGGGGTCTTCGTTGTAGACAGGCATGACCAGGGCGGTGACCGAAGGTCCGGTCGCCGGTCCGCCCTCCGCCAGACCTTCGCCTTGGCGGCGTCGTGAACCCGCCAGCCGGACGGTGAAGCCGATCACCGAAATCCAGCAGGCGGTGGTGATCCAGGCAAAGAGCGCCGAGAAGATCGTAAGGATGGCAAGTTCGAGGAGGGAGAAGCCGTCGGCGGCAAGGATCGTCCCGAGAACCAGCACGGCTGCACAGGTGGAAGCGAGAACCAGAATCAGCAGCAGCAGGCGCCGATACTTGGGCTTGGCCGGGGCGGAGTCGAGGCGACCCATGATCCGCCCTGGCTTCAGGGAACGATGAGAATGGCGACCCAGCAGAGGCAGGCTGCCAAGCCTTGCGCTGGTCGGCTGACTCGCAGCCCCAGAAGTAGTTCGGCGGTTGGGCGCCACAGCGAGAGGTCCTGCGGACGCATGGCGCTGCGCCGGCGCGGCGGTGTGCCCCAGCCGGCGCCGGCGCCGACGTCTGCGTCCGGGACCAAGCGAAGAGCAACGCGGCCGTGCGGGGTAGTCGAAGTCGTCAAGGCCTTGTCGCTTCCCTCCGTCGAGTCCGCGCCGGCTAG
This sequence comes from Kiloniellaceae bacterium, assembly GCA_009377535.1. Taxonomy (GTDB): domain Bacteria; phylum Pseudomonadota; class Alphaproteobacteria; order Kiloniellales; family Kiloniellaceae; genus Pelagibius. The sequence continues at coordinate 1,619 of WHTV01000145.1, read as the reverse complement.
GGCGCGGTCGACAGCGGCTACGATCTCGGCCCAGGCCGGCTCGGCACTCACCCCGAGTGCCAGCAGATTACGCGCGGTGGCGGCTGTCAGGCGACTGCGCCGGGCCGTGTCGAGCGCGCCGGCGGCGCGCAGGTAGCGGTCGATGCGGGCAACCAGAGCGCTCTGCGGCGGCTGCTCCTCGACGGGAAGTTGAATGGCGATAGCCTTATCGGCCCCGGCCTCGAATAGAATGGGGACTTCGCTGGATGGTTGGGTCAAGCGCGCTTCCACAGGTAGCTCCAAGTCTCGGTCAAGGCGTGGTCTCGATCTTTCAGAAAGGCACGAAGCTCTACGGCTTCTTCCCCTTCCGGATCTAGCTCAAAGAGTGCCAGCCAAGTCCCGGTTGCCGGGTTGCGGCGACTCCTGGTTGCGAGCAGCTTGCCGGCGGAGGCACTGACCACGAGTTCAACGGCGCTCTCGTCCGAGAGTTCCACGAGCGGGCCGCCGCCGAACTCGATGGCGAAATCGTGCCGTTCTGTACCGTCGTTGCCGTACCTGGCTTCATAGGTCCCCAGGGTGCGTCCGGTGGCCGGGAAGTCGGCATAGTCGTTACCGAACCGCACGCGATAGGCGAAGGGCCAGAACTGGCCCGGCTCCACGGCGCGCACCGGCACCCAGAACAAGCCGATGTTGTCGTAACGTTCCGAATCGCTGGGAATCTCGATCAATTGGAAGGCCCCCTTGCCCCAGCCGTCTAGGGGCTCGACCCAGGCGCTCGGTCGCTGCTCATAGTGGTGGTCGAGATCCAGATAGCTGCGGCTGTCGCGGTCGCGTTGCACCAGGCCGAAGCCGCGCGGGTTCTCGTCGCCGAAGGAACTGATCTGCAGAGCCGACCGGTTGGTGAGAGGCCGCCAGATCCATTCGCCGCGTCCGGTCGCCAGCAGCATGCCGTCGGAGTCGTGGACCTCCGGATGCAGGTTGCCGATCGGCCTGGGGCTATTCTCGCCGTAGAGGAACATGGAGGTGAGGGGGGCGATGCCGAGTTTCTCCACGGAAGCGCGGGTATAGAGATGAGCTTCCACCTCCATCACGCTCTCTGCCCCGGGGGTCAGCTTGAAGTGATAGGCGCCGGCCAGACTCTCGCTGTCGAGCAGGGCATAGAGCTCGATGCTCTTGGCACCTGGCAGGGGCTTCTTGAACCAGAACTCCCGGAAGTAGGGGAACTCCTCCTTCTTCTGCAGGCCGGTGTCGATGGCCAGCCCGCGCGCCGAAAGACCGTAGTGCTGGCCGGCGCCCAGCACTCGGAAGTAGCTCGCGCCCAGGAACACCGCGAGTTCGTCCAGACGATCGCCCTGATTCAAAGGATACATGATCCGGAAGCCGCCGAAGCCGAGATCCTCCGGCGGCGGTTCCTGCAGCTCGGCCCCCGAGAAATCGAAGACGTCGCCTGTGTAGGCGACCGGCGCGACGTTGCCGCCGTCGACCACATTGATGGCAACCTGGTGGCGAAAGTAGGAGCCGCGCGGAAAGAACTGCACCTGGAAGGGCGAGGGATCGTTCCGCCACAGGCTGGCCTCCGCACGGAAGTGGATGGAGTGGTAGCGCACCGGAGTCAGGGCGGCCATGTGCTCCGGCATCGG
>WHTV01000144.1 GCA_009377535.1 Kiloniellaceae bacterium | reverse complement strand
ACGTAATTTACTGATGAAGGTCTGTGTTGCCCCTGTTGTCTGGTGCTGTTTGAACGTTGGTTCATTGGTGACCTAGGGGCGAATGGAAGGTCTGGGAAGGGTCAACTTGCGACTCGAATGTTGCGCTCGGGGACGGCCGCTCGTGGCGCAGACTCAGACAGCACTCGTCCGCTCTTCAAGCTTAAGGGTGCTTTTCCCATCGTTAGTAAACGGCTGGCCCCCGGGGACCGGCCTCAATTTTTTGTGCCTGCGGCACGGCGTGACCGTCAGCGGCCCGGCTGCTTCACCACGCGCAGGCAGGGCTTCTTTTCCTGCCCACCGTCGGGAAACATCTCCTTGGTCTGCTCGTTGTTTGCCGACGGCTCGGTGAAGACGCCTTCACCCTGCTCAGGGCTTGAGCCATATCCGCAGTGGTCCCACTGACTGAAAACCGACGCGCTGCGCGACCGCCAGTCCTTCCCCGGATTCATATCCGACGACGGGTAGGCCGGGAAACCTCTTCGCCGCCTCGCGCACGAGCCCGCGCCAGGCGATCTCCGGGTCAACCCCAGTATGAAAAACGTTGGACAAGCCGACAACGCCCGCGCCTTTGTTCAGGATGCCTCCACACAGCGGGACACCGGCGGCAGGCGCGAAGAGGAAGCACACATCGCGGTGCGACATCAGGGTGGCAGCGAATATTTGCGGCGTTGCGGCGGTTGCAGCCTCTCCCGCCCAGGCTCTTTCCCAGAGCAGTAGATCAGCTTCGGAACGAACCGTGCCCCAGGACAGCCCTGCTGGGCTCCCCTGCGCGTCGCCGACTGCCGGCTGCCGCAGTATCCATTCGGCGTCGAACAGGACCGTAAAGCCCAGCGAGCGCAGGTCGAGACTCCGAAAGCTATCCTTGACCGCCCATCCAGCATGGAGAGGTGATCGAACCAACGAATTGACTGCCTCGATCTGCTCTACCGCCGCCTCCACAGGGGCCAGAGTGACAACGTTCGGATAGCCGGGAGGCGTGCCGAACCTGTTGAGCCACAGCGCTTGCCGAAACTCCCCAGGAGCGCCTTGAGCATTGCTGACTGCGTCGCACCACAGCGCATTGTTGTGTGCCGCACTTCGCAGATAGTCTCTCATGACGTGGGCTCGGTGGTCATCGGAAGACCTCAGGCTGTGCGTCCAATAACGTCCCATTGTGCGGGTGTCCTGCAGCAGTGTGAAGGCCTCAGGGGGCGCGCCGCTTCCAATGAGTCCTGCCGAAGCTTTCAACGGAAAAGGCCGGTCCCCACGGGGACCGGCCTCTTTTTTTGTGCCCGCTCGCCGGGTTCAGGCGCCGGGCTGCTTCACCACGCGCAGGTAGGGCTTCTTTTCTTCCCAGCCGCCGGGGAACATCTCCTTGGCCTGCTCGTTGTTCACCGCCGGGACGATGATGACGTCCTCGCCCTGTTTCCAATTCACCGGCGTCGCCACCTTGTGCTTTGCGGTGAGTTGCAGGGAGTCGATGACGCGCAGCACCTCGTCGAAATTGCGGCCCGTGCTCATCGGATAGGTGATCATCAGCTTGACCTGCTTGTCCGGTCCGATGACGTAGACGTTGCGCACGGTCGCGTTGTCGGCCGCGGTGCGGCCCTGTGCCGTATCGCCGGCGGCGGCGGGCAGCATGCCGTAGAGCTTCGATACCGCCAGGTCGGGATCGCCGATCATCGGATAGTTCGGCGCGGTGCCCTGGGTCTCCTCGATGTCCTTTGCCCAGCGCTTGTGATCTTCGACGGAGTCGACGCTGAGGCCGATGACCTTCACGTTGCGCTTGTCGAACTCCGGCTTCAGCTTGGCGACGTAGCCGAGCTCGGTGGTGCAGACCGGGGTGAAGTCCTTCGGATGGGAGAACAGCACGGCCCAGCTGTCGCCGATCCAGTCATGGAACTTGATCTTGCCTTCGGTGGTGTCCGCGGTGAAGTCTGGCGCGGTCTGGTTCAGTTGTAACGCCATCGATGTATCCTCCTCTTTTCGTTGTCTTGCAGGAGATAAGAGTTCCGCCGGCGGCCGCAAGGGCGGCATTGGGCTCTGCGTCGAAGATCGGCGCTGCGACCCGGGCGGATCTCAGGTCTTGTTCAGCAACTCGGCGGCCTCGACGGCCGCGTAGGTCAGCACTGCATCGGCGCCGGCCCGCTTGAAGGCCGTCAGGCTTTCCAGCAGAGCCCTGTCGTTGTCCAGCCAGCCGTTCAGCGCAGCCGCCTTCAGCATGGCGTATTCGCCGCTGACTTGGTAGGCGAGGGTCGGCACCGCGAAGGTCTCCTTCACCCTCTGGATGACGTCAAGGTAGGGCATCCCCGGCTTGATCATCACCATGTCGGCGCCTTCCTGCAGGTCGAGGGCGACCTCGCGCAGGGCCTCGTCGCTGTTGGCGGGGTCCATCTGGTAGGTCTTCTTGTCGCCGACAAGGCGCGACCCGGAGCCGACGGCCTCGCGGAAGGGGCCGTAGAAGCAGCTCGCGTACTTGGCGGCATAAGCGATAATCGTCACCCCGTCGAAGCCGGCAGCGTCGAGCGCCTGGCGGACGGCGCCGATGCGGCCGTCCATCATGTCGGAGGGCGCCACCACGTCGCAGCCGGCCTCCGCCTGCACGAGGGCCTGCCGGCACAGCATCTCGACGGTCTCGTCGTTGAGGATGCGGCCGTCGCGCAGCAGGCCGTCATGGCCGTCGCTATTGTAGGGGTCGAGCGCGACGTCGCAGATCACGCCGATGTCCGGCAGGGCGCGTTTCACTTCCCGCACGGCGCGGCAGATGAGGTTGCCCGGATTGACCGCTTCGCGCGCATCCGGAGACTTCAGTGCCTGTTCGGTATAGGGGAAGAGAGCGACGGCGCCGATGCCGAGCGCGCCGGCGGCGCCGATGCTGTCGACCAGGCAATCGAGGCCCAGGCGATCGACGCCGGGCATCGACTCGACGGCCTGCCTGCCGCTGCCGTCATGAACGAAAACCGGCCAGATGAGATCCTCGGTGCCGAGCCGGTTCTCCGCCACCATGCGCCGGACCCAGGCGGCGCTGCGATTGCGCCGCATGCGGAGCTGCGGGAAGGCGCCCAGCGCGGCGGGCGCCCGGGCAGGGGTCTCCGTTTCCCGCGGCACGAGCGGATGCAGGGGCGCTGCGCTTTTCCGGATCAAGTCGGCCATTGTCTCTCCCGCTCCACCGGCCGGTTGCCCCGGCACGGCATGTCGGCTGTCAAGTTTAGGCGGAGGCTCATTGGACAACAAGCGTCCTTGCCGCCTGCAGCACGTCCTGCGTCGAGACCACCTCCGCGTATTCGCCGCTGAGCAGCGCGAGGCTCAGGGCATGGACGTCTTCTGCCGGCCAGCGCCGCCCCGAGAGGTCGACGACATCCACGCTGGCGGTGGCGTCCTCGACCAGCCAGGTCTCGAAGCCGAGGTTTCCGGCCATGCGCACCGTGGCGTCGACCGAGTTGTGCAGCAGCACGCCGGTGACCACCACGGCGTCGACGCCGCGGTCCCTGAGCGAGGCTTCCAGGCCGGTATCCAGAAAGGCGTTGTTGGTCTGCTTCTGCACCAGGATCTCGCCGGCGCCGGGCCGCAGCGCTTCCTTGAAGTCGCAGCCGGGCTGACCCGGGCGGTAAGGCGAGTCCGCCTCGCGCGACAGGTGTTGCACGTGCACCACCGGGCGGCCGGTAGCGCGCCAGACGCCCAGCAGTTCCGCCGTTCGGGCTTCCGCCTCAGGGTTGTTGCGGCGGCCCCATTTCGGATCGTCGATGGCCTTCTGGAAATCGATGATGACCAGAGCTGCGTTGCTCGCCAGTTTGTTGGGCATGTCTTGCGATCTCCACCGGACGAGGGCGCCGCCGGAACCGCCCCTGAGGGCCGCCCCCTGATTGCGCCGCCGCTTGCCTATTCTGCGGCGGCTGCGCCGCGCGCCGCCGTCAGGGCCTGGTCGAGGTCGGCCAGGATGTCGTCGATGTGCTCCAGGCCGACCGACAGGCGCACGTAGCCCTCCGTCACCCCCGCGGCCAGCTGCTCTGACGGCGTCAGCTGGGAGTGAGTGGTGGAGGCCGGATGGATCGCCAGGCTGCGCGCGTCGCCGATGTTGGCGACGTGGTAGAGCAGCTGCAAGGCATCGATGAAACGACGCCCCGCCGCCAGTCCACCGGCCAGCTCGAAGCCCACCAGGCCGCCGTAGCCGCCGGACAGGTAGGCATCCGCGCGCCGCCGGATCTCGCCCTCCTGCAGCGAGGGATGGATGACCTCGGTGACGTCCGGATGCGCCTCCAGGAACTTCGCCACGGCCGCGGCATTGCGGCTGTGCTCACGAATGCGCAGCGGCAGCGTCTCCAGCCCCTGCAGGAAGAGGAAGGCGTTGAACGGGCTGAGGGCGTAGCCGAGGTCGCGCTGCAGGGTAACCCGCGCCTTCAGGATGTAGGCGATGGGACCCAGCGGCTTCACGGCCTCGGTCCACACCGCGCCGTGGTAGCTCGGGTCCGGCTGGTTCAGCATGGGGAAGCGCTTGGCATGCTTTTCCCAGTCGAACTTGCCGCCGTCGACGATCAGGCCGCCGATGGAGTTGCCGTGGCCGCCGATGTACTTGGTCGTCGAATAGACCACCACGTGGGCGCCGTGTTTCAACGGCCGGCACAGCACGGGGGCGGAGGTGTTGTCCACAATGAGCGGTACCCCCAACTCCTCGCCGATGGCCGCGACCTCGCTGATCGGGAAGACCTTCAGCTTGGGGTTGGGCAGAGTCTCGCCATAGTAGGCTCGGGTCCGCGCGTCGGTGGCGCGGCGGAAGTTCTCCGGATCGCTCGGATCGACGAAGCGCACTTCGATGCCGAACGTCTTGAAGGTGTTGGCAAAGAGGTTCCAGGTGCCGCCATAGAGATCGGTGGCGCTGACGATGTTGTCGCCGGTGCCGGCGATGTTCTGGATGGAGATCGCCGAGGCCGCCTGGCCGGAGGAAACCGCCAGCCCGGCGGCGCCGCCCTCCAGCGCGCTCACCCGCTGCTCCAGCACATCGCAGGTCGGATTCATGATCCGCGAGTAGATGTTGCCGAGTTCCTTCAGCGCGAAGAGGTTGGCCGCATGGCCTGTGTCGTGGAACTCGTAGGAGGTGGTCTGGTAGATCGGCACCGCGACGGCGCCGGTGTGCGGATCGCTGCGATAGCCGGCATGCAGCGCGAGCGTTTCCGGATGGGTGGTGGACTTGCTTGTCTTTGCCATGAAGCGGGCCCTTTCAGGTGAACTGGCGTCGTTGAGTTTCGCCGAGGGGCCCCACCAGGGACTGGCTTTTAGCTTTTGTTGACGCGGAGCAAGCTGCCCCTCAAATCACCGCGGGCCCTTATTTAGGGTGGGCCAGACCGAGCCGCAAAAAAAACCGCCGCGGCACGCCGGGCGGTCTGAACCACTCATTTAGCCGCATTTTTAACGCGCCCGCAAGCTGAGAACAAATCGGCGCAGGAGCGGATGAAAGCCCTGGGGACCGCCCCTTGTCAAGTTCGTTGTTTAAGGTGATCGGCTGCCGCGAAACGCAATCTCCGGCTGGATTGACTGTTGACCGCGATGCGAATCTGTCAGACAACTGACACGATTTTTTATTTATAGGTTCTTCTATTTCTGCGGGTTATTCGCGCCCCATTAATTTCTGAGATGGATAGCCGATGTCATTCGAAGGCTGTATCGCGGAACTCACGGTCTATCGCTTTCACCAGGGCAGCTTCAAGGATCCACAGGGCCGGGTATTGGCGGACCGGCCGCCGGTACTGGAAGAACTCCATGCCTATTGGCTGTCGCGCTGCCGGGGCAGGGCCTTTCCGGCGCGCGCCGACATCGACCCGATCGACATCCCCTCACTGTTGGAGCATTTGCTGCTGGTCGATGTGCTGCGCGACCCGCTGGATTTCCGTTACCGCCTGGTCGGCGGGCATATCGTGACGCACGCCGGAAGCATCGCGCCGGGCCGCACGACCCGCGGCCTGATCGAAGATGGTCATTCCGCGGAGCGCGCAGTGCAGGAGAAAGTGATGCTGGCCTGGCAAGCCGTCGTGCAGTCGCTGGCGCCGGTCGCGGTGGAATTGACCTGCCGCGCGGCGGTTTCCGAGCATCGGAAGCGGTTGCAGGGCGTTCTGCTGCCGCTGGGTCCGACCGCCGAAGATCTCAACATGCTGTTGGGCGGTATCAGCTTCCTTGAGTAGCCGTCTGCGATTCTCGAGCGGCCTGATTCCGGGGCGCAATTGACACTTCGGG
>WHTV01000143.1 GCA_009377535.1 Kiloniellaceae bacterium | reverse complement strand
GATGCGGCCGGCGGCGGCGACCCGATCCTGTTCCAGCACCTGTTCTGGTTCTTCGGGCATCCCGAGGTCTACATCATGATCCTGCCGGCCTTCGGCATCATCAGCCACATCGTGTCGACCTTCTCGCGCAAGCCGGTGTTCGGCTACCTCGGCATGGCCTACGCCATGGTGTCGATCGGCTTCATCGGCTTCATCGTCTGGGCTCACCACATGTTCGCGGTGGGCCTGGACGTCGACACCAAGGCCTATTTCACCGCGGCGACCATGGTGATCGCGGTGCCGACCGGCGTGAAGATCTTCTCCTGGATCGCGACGATGTGGGGCGGTTCGATCCGCTTTACCACGCCGATGCTCTGGGCGATCGGCTTCATCTTCCTGTTCACCGTGGGTGGCGTTACCGGCGTTGTGCTGGCCAATGCCGGCATCGACATCGCCATGCACGACACCTACTACGTGGTGGCGCACTTCCACTACGTGCTGAGCCTCGGCGCCGTGTTCGGCATCTTCGCCGCCTTCTACTACTGGTTCGGCAAGATGACCGGCCGCATCTTCCCGGAGTGGGCCGGCAAGCTGCACTTCTGGGTGACCTTCATCGGTGTCAATATCACCTTCTTCCCGCAGCACTTCCTCGGCCTCGCCGGCATGCCGCGGCGCATCATCGATTACCAACCTGCCTACGCCGGCTGGAATGAGGTGTCCTCCTACGGCTCCTACATTTCGATTGCCGCCACGGTGTTCTTCTTGGTGATGACGGTCTACGCGATGCTGGCCGGCCGCAAGGCGGAGGCCAATCCCTGGGGCGAGGGCGCCACGACGCTGGAGTGGACGGTCTCCTCGCCGCCGCCGTTCCACACCTTCAACGACCTGCCCCAGATCCGTTAGGGCGGCCCGGTCACGTCATGAGGGCGGCCGCCGCCCGACGACAGGACAACGACGAAGGACGATTGAGTGAGTGACGTTTCGCTTCGACTAGGCGCAGAAGGCGCGGCCTTCTCCGGCACCGCCGCGGGGGCGGTGCCGCACGACGTCGGCCGGGTCTCCGACTATGTGGCCCTGTTGAAGCCGCGGGTCATGTCGCTGGTGGTGTTTACCGGCTTTGCCGGCCTCTATGCGGCGCCGGGCGAACTGCATCCTTTCCTGGCGGCGGTCGCCGTGCTCTGCATCGCCGTGAGCGCCGGTGCAGCCGGCGCCATCAACATGTGGTACGAGCGTGACATCGACGCGCTGATGGAGCGCACCCGGAACCGCCCGCTGCCGTGCGGCAAGATGGCCCCGCAGGATGCGCTCACCTTCGGCGTGGTGCTGAGCCTCTTCTCTATCATGCTGATGGGCATGGCGTTGAACTGGACGGCCGCCGGGCTGCTGGCGCTGGCCAACGGCTTCTACGTCTTCGTCTACACCGTCTGGCTGAAGCGCCGCACGCCGCAGAACATCGTGATCGGCGGGGCCGCCGGAGCCTTCCCGCCGATGATCGGCTGGGCGGCGGTGACCGGCGGGGTGGACCTGCATTCCTTCATGCTCTTTGCGCTGATTTTCGTGTGGACGCCGCCGCACTTCTGGGCCCTCGCCCTCTACCGCCAGATGGACTACGCCAAGGCGCGCGTGCCGATGCTGCCGGTGGTCGCCGGCCGCGACGCCACCAAGCGACAGATCGTGGCCTACAGCCTGCTGCTCGCGCCGCTCGGCGTGATGCCGGCCGTGCTCGGCACCGCCGGTCTGGTCTACGGTGCCGTGGCGGCAGTGATGGGCTTCTGTTTCGTGCTGCTGGCCGCAGCGGTGCGGCGCAACGACGACGACCGGCCGGCGCGCCAGCTGTTCGGCTTCTCGATCCTCTATCTCTTCGTCCTTTTCACCCTGCTGATCGTCGACCGGGCACCGGGCATGCTTTCCGCCGGGCTGCCGGGGGCAGGGTTGCTCGGATTTGCGGGCTGATGGCGATGACGGGTAAAGACGACGACCGCCGCAAACGGCAGAAGACGAAGAACTGGGTGCTGCTCGGCGTTCTCTTCGTTTTCGTCGTGGTGGTCTACTTCGTGTCCATCATCCGCATGGGCGGCGGCTGAGCCATGGCCAGACGCGACGACATCGGCCGCAGCCCGGAACGCCGTGTGAGGGCGAACAGGCGTCTCGGCGTTGCCCTCATCGGTGTCGTGGCGGGCATGCTCGGCTTGGCCTATGCCTCGGTGCCGCTCTATCAGCTGTTCTGCCAGGTGACCGGCTACGGCGGCACCACGCAGGTGGCCGAGACGGCGCCGTCGGAGGTCGGCGAGCGGGTCTTCACCATCCGCTTCAATGCCGACGTCGACCCGCAGCTGCCCTGGGCTTTCCAGCCGGTGCAGCGCGAGATGACGGTGAAGGTCGGCGAGTCCGGCCTTGCCCTGTTCCGCGCGCAGAACCTCTCGGCCGGAGCGACCGCAGGCACCGCCACCTTCAATGTGACGCCGCTGAAGGCGGGCCAGTATTTCAACAAGGTGCAGTGCTTCTGCTTTACCCAGCAGCACCTGGCGGCGGGCGCCAGCATCGACATGCCGGTGAGCTTCTTCGTCGATCCGGCGATCGACGACGACCCGAACCTGCAGGAAGTGAAGACCATTACCCTGTCCTATACCTTCTTCCCGGATGCTCGGGCCGACGACGAGCAGCAGCTCGGCGGCCTGGTGGCGCCGGAGGCGGGCGAGGGGCGAACCGTCAACTGATATCGCGGGGCCTGCGGGGCGCAGGGCCGCATAGCGTTTTGGAGTGGGGAGACAAATGAGCGCAGGCCACGAACGACCGAATCATCCCTACCACCTGGTGGATCCCAGCCCCTGGCCCTTCGTCGGGGCGGTGTCCGGTGGCACCCTGGCTATCGGCATGGTGTTGTTCATGCACGACGTGACGCCCTGGTTGCTGGTGGCCGGCTCCGTCCTGGTGCTGGCAACGATGTTCTTCTGGTGGCGCGACGTCATCAAGGAAGCGGTCCACCAGGGCCACCACACCAAGGTGGTGCAGCTCGGCCTGCGCTACGGCATGATCCTCTTCATCGCCTCCGAGGTGATGTTCTTCTCCGCTTTCTTCTGGGCCTTCTTCGATGCCAGCCTGTTCGCCGGCGAGGCCGCGCAGGTGGACCGGGCGGCCTTCACCGGCGGCGTCTGGCCGCCGGTCGGCGTGGAGGTCTTCGACGCCTTCCACCTGCCGCTCCTCAACACCATGATCCTGCTGCTGTCGGGCTGCACCGTGACCTGGGCGCACCACGCCCTCCTTCACGGCGATCGCCAGGGCCTGCTGCAGGGCCTCGCACTGACCGTCCTGCTGGGCGCGCTGTTCACCGGCGTGCAGGCCTACGAGTACAGCCATGCCGCCTTCGGCTTTGCCGACGGCATCTACTCCTCGACTTTCTACATGGCCACCGGCTTCCACGGCTTCCACGTGATCGTCGGCACGATCTTCCTGATCGTCTGCTTCTTCCGGGCCTATGCCGGCCACTTCAAGCCGGACCATCACTTCGGCTTTGAGGCGGCCGCCTGGTACTGGCACTTCGTCGACGTGGTGTGGCTCTTCCTCTTCATCTGCGTCTACTGGTGGGGAGGCAACTGATCGCGGGCAGGCGCCAAACCAGCTGTGTTGGGAGTTGCGGCCAGGGGGCGCCGCGTTGACGACGCCCCGGACCGACGGCGCGGGCCAGGATCCCGGCGATCTGCCACCGGAGCTGCCCTCGGCGATCCTCACCGGCCTCGCCTGCCGCTGTCCGCGCTGCGGTAGGGGCAGGATCTTCGCCGGCATCCTCAGGGTGGCGGATCACTGCAAGGTCTGCGGTCTCGACCTCAGCAAGCAGGACAGCGGGGACGGACCGGCGGTCTTCGTCATCTTCTTCCTCGGTGTCATCTTCATGCCGCTGGTGTTCTGGCTGGAGTTCACCTACGAGCCGCCCGGGTGGGTCCACATGGTACTGTGGGGTCCGCTGGTGGTGATCGTCGCCCTGGTCCTGCTGCGGCTCATGAAGGGGCTGCTGATCGCCCTGCAGTTCCGCTATCACGCCAGCGACAGCGGCACCCTCGACTACAGCGACGACGAAGAGCGATGAGCGCACCCGACTCCACCGGCAGCGGCCCGCGGCGTTTCCGGCCGACCTTCTGGGCCACGGTCTCGACCCTCCTGGCGCTGGCCGTTCTCATCGCGCTCGGCAGCTGGCAGGTCGATCGGCTGTTCTGGAAGCAGGAACAGATCGCCCTCCGCCACGAACGCTCGCAGGGCCCCGCCGTGGCGCTGCCGCAAAGTTTTCCCGACGCCGAGTCGGTCGAGTTCACCCGGGTGAAGCTCGCCGGCCGCTTCCTGCACGATCAGGAGTTCTATCTTGGCGCCCGCACCGAAAGCGGTCGCGTTGGCCTCAACGTGGTGACGCCCTTCGCTCTGGATGACGGCCGCGTCATCCTGGTCAACCGCGGCTGGGTGCCGGAGAACCGGCGCGACCCGGCGACCCGTGCCGAAGGCCAGCTGGCCGGCGAGGTGAGCCTTGAGGCCCTGCTGCGCACCGACGGCTGGAAGAGCTTCGATTTCGCCAAGCCACCGAACTCGCCGGAGGAGCGCTTCTACCTCTGGCTCGACCTGCCGGTGATGGCGGAGGACGTCGACCGGCCGATCGTCCAAGAGGTCTATGCCGACGCCGTGGCTTCGGACATTCCCGGCGGCCTGCCGATCGGCGGCCAGACCCGCATTCAGCTGACCAACGACCACCTGCAGTACGCCATCACCTGGTATGCCTTCGCGGTCATCCTGCTGGTGATCTACTTCCTCTTCCACTACCGCCGCGAAGACGAGTGCGAAGACGCGGCCTGAGCGCGGTAGCGCTCGATGGCGGCCACAATCTCTTCCGTCCGTTTGACTTTGGTGGCGTAGGTGTCGCGAACCTCCTGCCACGAAACCGGACGGGCGACATACGCTTGTCCCCTATCTCTCGCCGGACGATGATGAGAATCGGTCCGCGAATGGAGAGGATCCGCGCGCCGCGACAGCACCTTAAGTAGAATTCCTTTGGAGATTTCCATGACCGCCTACGAAGAGCTCTCCCGCAAGTTCAAGCGCCTGCATGCCCTACAGGAGGCGCAGGGGGTGCTGTCCTGGGACATGTCGGCGATGATGCCGGCCGGCGGCGCCGAGGCGCGCACCGAGCAGTTGGCGACTCTGAGCGTGGTCTGCCACGAGATCCTCACCGACCCCAGCCTGGACGAACTCTTCGACAAGGCCTCGGCGGAGACTAAGGGCCTGGACGCCTGGACCCAGGCCAATCTGAAGGAGATGCACCGGCGCTGGCTGCATGCCACGGCGCTGGAAAGTGACCTCGTCGAGGCGCTCTCCAAGGCCTGCAAGCGCTGTGAGATGATCTGGCGCAAGGCGCGGCCGCAGGCCGACTTCGCCGCCGTGAAACCGGCCCTGGCCGAGGTGCTGAACCTGACGCGCCAGGCCGGCGCCGCCAAGGCCGAGCGTCTGCGCTGCTCGGTCTACGACGCCCTGCTCGACCAGTATGAGCCCGGCGGCTCCTCGGCGCGCATCGACGCCGTCTTCGCCGACCTTGCCGGCTTCCTGCCCGGATTCCTCGAAGCCGTGCTGACGCGCCAGGCCGCCCAGCCGGCGTCGCTGCCGCTGGAGGGACCCTTCGCGCGCGAGAAGCAGGAGGCGCTGGCCCGCCGCCTCATGGCTGCCGTCGGCTTCGACTTCGAGCACGGCCGCCTCGACGTCTCGCTGCATCCCTTCTGCGGCGGCGTGCCCGACGACGTGCGCATCACCACCCGCTACAACGAGGACGACTTCATGAGCGCCCTGATGGGGGTGCTGCACGAGACCGGCCACGCCATGTACGAGCGTGGCCTGCCCAAGGACTGGCGCCTGCAGCCGGTCGGCGAGGCGCGCGGCATGGCGATGCACGAGAGCCAGTCCCTCATGGTGGAGATGCAGGCCAGCCGCAGCCGCGAGTTCGTGGCTTTCCTGGCGCCGCTGGTGCGCGAGGCCTTCGGCGGCAGCGGGCCGGCCTGGCAGGCCGACAACCTGCTGCGCCACTACAATGCGGTGAAGCCGGACTTCATTCGCGTCGACGCCGACGAGGTGACCTATCCCGCCCACGTCATCCTGCGCTACCGCCTGGAAAAGGCGCTGATCGCCGGCGAGATGGAGCTCGACGCCCTGCCCGGCGAGTGGAACAAGGGCCTGCAGGAACTGCTCGGCATCACCCCGCCTGATGATCGCCTCGGCTGCTTGCAGGACATCCACTGGTACGACGGGGCCTGGGGCTACTTCCCGACCTACACGTTGGGTGCCATGACGGCGGCACAGCTTTTCGCCGCGGCGAAGCAGGCGGTGCCGGAAATTCCGACTGCGCTCGGCCGCGGCGACTTCCGGCCGCTGCTG
>WHTV01000142.1 GCA_009377535.1 Kiloniellaceae bacterium | reverse complement strand
CTCGGTCGCCGGCAAGGAGGGCAATCCCAACGCCGCCGCCTACAGCACCGCCAAAGCCGGTGTCATCGGCCTCACCAAGTCCCTCGGCAAGGAGACCGCCGGCAGCGGCGTCACCGTCAACTGCGTGACGCCGGCGGCCGTGGAGACCGAGATATTCAAGCAGATGACGCGCGAGCACATCGACTACATGCTCTCCAAGATTCCCATGGGTCGCTTCGGGCAGGTTGAGGAGGTTGCCGCCCTGGTCGCCTGGCTGGCCTCGGAGGAATGTTCCTTCAGCACCGGGGCGGTCTTCGACATCTCCGGCGGACGGGCGACCTACTAGAGCCGCAAGCTGCCCGGATTGCGCATGGATCGTCTGCAGAGATGGGGGTGTCAACAGCCGCCCCCGGCAACTAGCATGGACAGCGCCGACATCGCCCCCGCCACCCTGTCCACGAACCGCCCCTGAGCCCGCCGCTTGCCCATGGCCGTACCGCGCAGCTTCAGCATCGAACCGATCAGCAACGAGCCCCTGCGCGGCATCCTGCTGATCATCGCGGCCTTCTGTACCTTCTCGTTGCTCGATACCACCGCGAAGTACCTGGTGCAGTTCTATCCGACCGGGCAGGTGGTCTGGGCGCGCTACGTCGGACACGTCTTCCTGGCCTGCGTGATCCTGCTGCCGCGCCACGGCCGCAGCCTGCTGCAGAGTCAGCGCCCGGGGCTGCAGGTGATACGCTCGCTGCTGCTCTTCGGGTCGACTTGCGCCAACTTCGCCGCCCTGCAGTTCCTGCAGCTGGCGGAAACCTCCTCCATCATGTTCTCCGCCCCGCTCATGGTCGCGGTGCTCGCCATCCCGCTGCTCGGCGAGCACATCGGCCCGCGCCGCTGGACCGCCATCTTCATCGGCTTCTTCGGGGTCATGATCGTGATCCGTCCGGGCCTCGGCCTGGTGCACTGGGCGGCCAGCCTGTCGCTGCTCTGCGCGCTCCTGGGCGCCTGCTATCAGATCGCCACGCGCAAGCTGGCCGGCGTCGACCGCGCGGTGACCACGCAGTTCTACAGCGCCCTCATCGGCGCCATTGCGATCACCCCGCTGGTGCCCTTCTTCTGGAAGACGCCGGACCTCGAGGGCGCCCTGCTGATGCTCTGCCTAGGCGCCTTCGGCGGCTTCGGCCACTGGATGCTGATCCTGGCGCATCGCCTCGCCCCGGCGCCCATCCTGGCGCCCTTCAACTACATCCAGCTGCTGCCGATGATCCTGCTCGGCTACCTAGTGTTCGGCGACTTCCCGGACACCTGGACCTTGGTCGGCGCCGGCGTGGTGCTGTCCAGCGGGCTCTACCTGCTCTACCGCGAGCGCAAGGTGAAGCCGGGCCAGCCGCCGTCGGCCCTGCCAGGCTAACTGCGCCCCGTGGCGAGCCGCAGGCCGGCCGCTGACCAGAAAAGGGATGTCGGTCATCGCACAAACCTGCAAGATGCGGCGACGGACGACTTCCGCACAAGCAACCGCGACCGCAAACCCAAGAGAATGCAGATGCCCTATGCAGGCCTGAAGAAGCGCCTCGACGGCGGCGACATCGTCATTCTCGACGGCGCCACCGGCACGGAGCTGCAGCGCCGCGGCATCGCCATGGATCCCTCGGCCTGGTGTGGCGTGGCGAGCCTCGCCAACCAGGCGGTGCTGACCCAGATCCACAGCGACTACATCGCCGCGGGGGCGGAGGTCGTCACCGCCAACACCTTCGCCTCCTCGCGGGTGGTGTTGCAGCAGGCCGGCTACGGCGACAAGGTGGCGGAGATCAACCGTGCCGCGGTCGAGGCGGCCCTGCGCGCCCGCGACGCCGCGGACCACGACGTGGTGGTCGCCGGCTCGCTTTCCCACATGGTCTACCTGGCAAGCGACCAGGTGCCGAAAGCCGCCGAGATGCCGTCGGAGGCGGAGGTGGCGGAGTCCTTTCGCGAGCTGGCCGGCATCCTGAAGGACGCCGGCGCCGAGCTGCTGCTGCTGGAGATGATGTATCACCCCACGCGCACGCCGATGGCGCTCGCGGCGGCGCTGGCGACCGGCCTGCCGGTGTGGTTCGGCCTCTCGGCCCGGCCCGGCGCCGATGGCCGCCTGTTGAGCTACTACAGCGAGGCCGATATCGCGCTGACGACGATCCTGGACATGATTCCCGCCCGGGGAGTCGATGCCGTCGGCTGCATGCACAGCGGCGCCGAGATCACCGGCGCGGCCCTGGCGCAGATCCGCAAGCGATTCCGCGGGCCGCTGATGGCCTATCCGGACAGCGGCTATTTCGAGATGCCGCAGTGGCATTTCCATGACGTCATCACGCCGGCCCGCCTGGAGCGCTTCTATGCCGACTGGATGGAGGAGGGCGCGCAGATCATCGGCGGCTGCTGTGGCCTGACGGTGGAGCACATCCGCGCCGCGGTTTCCGCCCGCGACCACTACCAGGACGCGCTGTAGCGTTACCTCAGAGCGTCACGCCGCCGTCGACGATCATCGCCGTGCCGGTGGTATAGGCGGCGACGTCGCTGGCCAGGTAGACCGCCATGCCGGCGATCTCCTCCGCCGTGCCGAGGCGCCCGATGGGCTGGCGGGCGATGAAGGCCTTGCGCGCGGCCACTGGATCCGCAAAGGCGTTGATGCGCTCGTCCAGCGACGGCGACTCGATGGTGCCCGGACAGATGCAGTTGCAGCGGATGCCCTGCTGGATGTAGTCCGCCGCCACTGACTTGGTGAGCCCGATGACCGCCGCCTTGCTGGCGCCGTAGACACAGCGGTTGGGCAGGCCGCGCAGCGAGGAAGCCACCGAGGCCATGTTGATGATGGAGCCGCCCGCGGCATCCAGCATCGCCGGCAAGAAGGCCCGGATCATGCGGTACATCGACTTCACGTTGAGGTCGAAGGAGAAATCCCAGTCCTCCTCGGGACACTCCAGGATGGAGCCGTGATGCACGTAGCCGGCGACATTGCAGAGCACGTCGAGCGGCGGCATCTCGGCGGCCAGGGAATTCACCGCCTGGAGATCCAGCACGTCGAGGCGCCGCACCGAGATGCCGGGTGTGCCGGCCAGTTCCTCCAGCCGGTCGAGGTTGATGTCGGTCGCCATGACCTCGGCACCCTCGGCCGCGAAGGCGAGCGCCGTCGCCCGCCCGATGCCCTGCGCCGCCGCCGTCACGACGGCCCGCTTGCCTGCCAGGCTGTCCCCCATCGTATTCCGCTCCCTGTCTTGCGTTAGCGCCGACGCCCCGCCGCCGGCGCGCGGGCTCGAAGCCGCCTGCGCCCTGCGACGGCTCTATTGCAGCCGCGTCAATGCGAGTGGCGAGGTATGTGCTTCACCACCTGATGATAATGGGTCGCCGGCTCCAGGCAGCCGCCGGTGGCGAGCTGGCCGACCGCGCCGCGGTACATCTCCTGCCACGGCGTCTGGTTTTCGATCGCCGGCGGCGTGTAGGCCTGCCAGCGCGCGGCGATCTCGGCCTCGCTCAGCAGCAGGTCGACGCGCCGTTCGTTGAGGTCGATGCGCACGCGGTCGCCGGTCTGCAGGATGGCGAGGCCCGAGCCCGCCGCGGATTCCGGTGAGGCGTTGAGGATGGAAGGGCTGCCGGAAGTGCCGCTCTGGCGGCCGTCGCCGATGGTCGGCAGCTCGAAGACGCCGGCCCGGATGAGGGCGTCGGGCGGCTGCATGTTCACCACTTCCGCCGAACCCGGATAGCCGATCGGGCCGCAGCCGCGCACGAAGAGCATGCAGTTCTCGTCGATCTCCAGTTCGGGCGCGTTGATGCGGTGATGGTAGTCCTCCGGTCCTTCGAAGACGATGGCGCGTCCCTCGAAGACGTTTTCATGGCCGGGCTCCGACAGATAGCGCTCGCGGAAGTAGGGGCTGATCACAGAGGTTTTCATGATCGCCGCGTCGAAGAGGTTGCCGCCGAGCACCACGAAGCCGGCCTCTTCCATCATCGGCTTGTCGTAGGCACGGATCACGTCGCGGTCGCTGGCGACGGTGTCGCTGTGCAGCTCGCCCATGGTCTTGCCGGCGACGGTCAGCGCGTCGGTGTTGATCTTGCCAGCGCGGATCAGCTCGCCCATCACCGCCGGCAGTCCGCCGGCACGGTGATAGCCCTCGCCGAGATGCTCGCCCGCCGGTTGGCAGTTCACCAGCAAGGGTATGTCATGGCCGTGGGTCTGCCAGTCCTCGATCACCAGGTCGACTCCCATGTGGCGGGCGATGGCGTTCACGTGGACCGGGCAGTTGGTGGAGCCGCCGATGGCGGAGTTCACGGCGATGGCGTTCTCGAAAGCGGCACGGGTGAGGATCTTGGAGGGCGTCAGCTCTTCCCACACCATCTGGACGATGCGCCGGCCGGTCTCGTAGGCGATCTGGCCGCGCTCGCGGTAGGGCGCCGGGATCGAGGCGCAGCCCGGCAGCATCATGCCGAGCGCCTCGGCCAGGGAGTTCATGGACAGCGCCGTGCCCATGGTGTTGCAGTGCCCGGGACTGGGCGCCGCCGCCGCGGCCATGGAGAGAAACTCGTCGTAGCCGATTTCGCCGGTCGCGTGCAGGCGCCGCGCCTCCCACACCACGGTGCCGGAACCCACAAGCTTGCCGTTCCAGTGGCCGTCGAGCATCGGCCCGCCGTTGATCGCGATGGCCGGCATGTCGACGGTGGCCGCCGCCATCAGGCAGGCCGGCGTGGTCTTGTCGCAACCGGTGGTGAGAATGACGCCGTCGATCGGATAGCCGTGCAGGATTTCCACCAGGCCGAGGTAGGCGAGGTTGCGGTCGAGTGCCGCAGTCGGCCGACGGCCGGTCTCCTGGATCGGATGCACGGGAAATTCGAAGGCGATGCCGCCGGCATCTCGGATGCCGTCGCGCATGCGGCGAGCGAGGTCCAGGTGGATACGATTGCAGGGCGAAAGATCGCTGCCGGTCTGGGCGATGCCGATGATCGGCTTGCCGGAGGTCAGTTCCTCCCGGGTCAGGCCGTAGTTCAGATAGCGCTCCAGGTAGAGCGCCGTCATGCCGGGGTTCTCCCGGTCGTTGAACCAGCTTTGACTGCGCAGGCGCCGGTCCATCTTTGTGATCTTCACGGGGCAACATCCTCCTGAATTTTTCCATCCGGCAGAAAACCGGCAGGTGGTCCCGCGCCCCGCCGGCCTCGCCTTCATTCTCCCACGCGGCAAGGGACCGCGTGCGACCTGCACCTCACTCGCTATTCGATCGCCCCGGTGAGGTCCCGAGGCCTGACAAACTCCACCAGCTTTGCCGGACCCTGCCCCAGCGTCGGCCAGTCGGCAACCTGGAACCGCGCCAGCGCGGCGGTCGGAAACTTCTCCACCAGCCGGCGCCCCGCCAGCCCGCCCTGGCCCCCGGCAAGTTCGAGAGCCAGATGGTGCAGCCCCGGATTGTGGCCGACGAGCATGATGCGGTCGCGATCCTGGCTTTGGCGGCGGAGCAAGGCGAGCAGGCGGCCCGGCGGCGCCAGATAGAGTGTCTTCAAATAAACAATTTCGGGCCGCGATGCTAGCGCTGTCAAGAGCAGCTCGAGAGTTTCTGCCGCCCGCCGGGCGGTGGAACAGAGGACAAGCCCCGGCGCCAGGCCCTGTTCGGACAGAAATCGGCCCATCAAGGGCGCCGCCCGGCGCCCGCGCGGCGCCAGGGGGCGGTCGAAATCGTCGAGACTTCGGTCCTGCCGATCCGATTTCGCGTGTCGCAGAAGCAACAATTCCGGCATTTCGGCTCCCGATCTGCTGTTTCGCCGGCAGGGCCCCCGCAGCCTCCTGCAACATAACTGTCATAATATGGCGCTTGCCGCGGAGGGGACGTTTTCGCGAAGCTACACCGTCGAGGGACAAAGGCCACGGCGGGTCGCGATGTTAGGCGCCACCGCCGGCCGAATACAGGGACTTGGTGACGGCAGATGGCGGGCAACCCCGCGGATCCCGCCGGGCCGGTCGGGGTGCCGGGGCCAACCCGGCCGCAGGCGTGAGACGGACGGCGGATGGTCAAGCGAAAGGCGGTCGAGTCATCGGCTCCGATGGAGACCGAGCTGAAATTGCGGGCCGCTCCGGAGCTCTTGGAACGGCTTTGGCAGGCAGCGCCGCTGCGCAGCGCGGAGGCCGCGCCGCCGCGCATCAAGAACCTGGAGAACGTCTACTACGACACCGCCGACCTGCGCCTGCGCAAGCGCGGCCTCGCCTTCCGCATCCGCCGCGACGGCGCCCGCTTCATCCAGACCGTGAAGACCGGCGACACCGCCGCCTCCGCCGTGCTGAGCCGTGGCGAGTGGGAGCGCGAAGTGCCCTCGCTGGAGCCGCAGCCCGACCTCGTCGACGATCCGAAGATGCGCGCCGCCCTCGGCCTGCTGCTGCCCGGCGAGCTGCGCCCCATCTTCACCACCCGGGTCCGCCGGGAGATCGTGGAGCTGAACGGGACCGATTCCCTCGGCCGGCTGAAGGTGATCGAGGCCGCCTTCGACCGCGGCGAGATCGAGGCCGCCGGCACCCGTGAAGCGCTCGCGGAGATCGAGCTGGAACTGGTCGAGGGACCGCCCGGCGCCCTGTTCGACCT
>WHTV01000141.1 GCA_009377535.1 Kiloniellaceae bacterium | reverse complement strand
AGCACCTCAAAGGATGCACCTCCTCCCCAATTCCCAGCAATCCTAGGACTTCACCCCCGGGACCGTGACTTCGGAGTGGTTTCAACGTTGAGATGGCGCGTTGCAGACAATCTCACCAAGCACGCGCTGATAGTGGCAGGGATGGGATGGGGAAGCTTGCCACTCTGGATGATAGACCACGAGCTTCAAGCGGGAATACTCGTGCGCCTGCCCGTCGCGGCCTTTTGCGAGGGAGGGGAAACTGTGGTTCAAACCTACTTGGCGCGTCGAACCGACAGGCCGCTAGGTCCGGCCGCGTCGGCTTACAGGCAAGAGTTGCGAGCAGAACTCGCAGGCCGCTAGCAATCGCTGCGCAAGGAGCGAGTGCGCATTTCGCAAAGATGGGGGTCGATCAGCGCGTGCAATTTGGCCTTGGCGGGTGTCGGGCCGGTTTCGGCGGTGAAGGCCCGAGAAAAATGGCGGGGGCTCATGGCTGCCTGGTCCGCCAAGCACTCCACCGTCAGATGCTCACTCAAGTGCGAGCGCATCCAGTCGAGCAGCTTTGCGAAGCGACCGTCCTGCCGGTCCATCTCGACAAGTGCCGAAATCTGGGATTGCCCCCTGGCCTGCGATGGTAGACGACCAACTCCTGTGCCGTGCGCCGAGCGATCTGTTCGCCGAGATCTTCGCCGATCAGGGCGAGGGCAAGATCGCTCCCTGCTGAAACGCCCGCAGACGTCCAAATCTTGCCCGTATGCGTAAAGATCCGATCCGGTGCCACCGATACCTGGGGGAGCCGGAGTGTCGCCGGCAATTCATTGTAACGACGAGAACGCCCCTCCACGCGACGAAGCTGCCGCTGTGGACGTGGATCCAAGGCGTCTACCTGATGCTCCAATCGAGCATCTCGTTAGCTCCGCAGCTCGTAGGCCGGCGCGAACTCCGCAAATTGAGGTCGATCTCATGATCGAATGTCTGCAAGCGAGATATCTGCACCCCCGAGGCCGCGCACAGACGGTCCGCGGGCGACCGGCTGCGCAACGAGCGGCGTGCTGCAGGCGCCTAGGCGCCAGTAGAAGGAAAAGCATGTATAGGACGCGCCGCGTGTCAGGATCCCGGCCGTTTGACGGCAAATCTTAACACGCTTTTGGCCAAGCGGACCAAGCCTCTCTGACGCGCTGGTTGAGAGAACGCGATGCTGCTCAGGCGGAAGCGCGGCCGCGCGAGGGGAAGATGCGGATGGGCCCATGGGGCGTGATCAATGGGACTTGGTGTCACTCGGGGCGTCGGTAGCCCGCTGCCAGGGCGGCGCGCTCGCGGACCAGGGTGATGTCATAGTCCTTGGCTACCGCAACGGCGAAGCCGCTAAGGCAAAGCTCGGCCAGGACTGGCTCCATTTCAGAATCCGCCGAAGCCTTCAAGAGGGCCCGACGCAGAGCCTCTCGCGTTGTCGCGTCGAGGGCATGGCCGGCGACGAGCGGCGGAATGGGAGCCGCGGCGGTGGAATCGATCACTTCGATCTCTGCGACCCGCTCCGGCTCGTGCCGGCGGATCAGATCCAGGGCGTAGCTGTCCAGCGGCGCGACATCGACCCTGCCCTCGACGACCCAGGCCAGCGCCGTCGCCGGTGTCACCGCCGGTCCAAGGCTCTCGCCGTAGAGTCGCGGCCGATCCTCGCTGCGGAAGGCCAGCAGATGATGGCGCAGCGCGTTGAAGCCGGAGTGTGAGCCCTCCACCGTCCAGCCGATCCGCCCGCCGAAGGTATCCTCGAGTCTTCGGTAGCCGCGGTCGCGGCGCACGATCAGGTCGGTGGCATAGATCGGCTGTCCTTCATAACGATGCCCTGCGGGAATCGGCGCGGCGATGAGCTGCGGCTGCGGCAGGGCGCGGCTGAAGGGCCAGCCGCAGATGAACACGCAGCCCAGGTCCGGCCGGCGCCAGAGGTCTTCCAGCGGCGCCGGCGCCGCGTGCTCAATGACCTGCAGCGCCACGCCCGAAGCCTCCGACACCCAGGCAAAAAGCCGCGCCCAGGCCTGCCGCGCCGCCGGCGTGACGTTGTACATGCGCGCGCAGGCGATCAGCGGCATGGCGTCCCCATGGCTGCCAGCAAGTTCAGGCAAAGCGCAGTTGCTGGCCGATTCCCTGCTTCGCCGCCTTCACGATCAGGGCCCAGCCCAGCGCGATGTCCGAGGTGCTGAGTCCGCGGTGCCAGAACAGGTTGGTCTCGTCGTCCCTCTCGCGGCCCAGCTTCCTCCCGGCGACCACCTCGCCCATCTCGGCATGCAGGATCGCCGGGGTCAGCTTGCCCTCGTCGACGTGGCGCAGGGAGCCGAAAGGCCGCCCCGGGCCGCACTGGCCCCAGTCGACCACCACAATCTTGTCCATGATATCGGTGAGCGAAAGCTCAACCGCGCTCATGGTGCCGTAAGGCGCGACAAAGGCGCCCTTCTTCACCCACTCGGTAAGGGAGTGCGGCTGCGGCTCGGGCAGGCGGGAGGCCTCCACCATGATGTCCGCTCCTTCCAGACAATCCCGCCAATTGTCGACCACGCGCACCGGACTGCCGAGGTCCTTCTCCAGACGTCGGCCGAAAGCCTCGCGGCTTTCGGGACGCCGGGAATGCACGCGGGTCTCCTCGAAGTCGAAGAGGTGTTTCAGCAGGCGCACGCTCCAATAGGCCGTGCCGCGCGCACCGATATACATGTATAGAATACAGCTGTATCGTTAAGTGGGTTTGCTGGTCAATGCCGGAGTGCGGGAGGCTCTGAAATGAGAAACTGGAACGTTCTCGCCGGCGGTCTGATGACCGCCACCTGCCTGGCGGTCGCCACCGGAAGCGGCGCCATTGCTGCCGACTATCCGGAAAAGCCGGTAGAGATCGTCGTGCCCTTCGGTGCCGGCGACGCACTCGACAGCACCGCCCGGGTGATCGCCGAGCGCCTGAAGGATAAGCTGGGCGTGCCCTTCATCGTGAAGAACATTCCCGGGGCCGGCGGCGGCAAAGGCACCGCGGAGGCCAACAAGGCGGCGCACGACGGCTACACGCTGCTGATGGGCTCGACCGGCGCGCTGACGGCGGGACCTCTGATCAATGATGCCGGCTACAAGGCCGAAGACTTCGTGGCCCTTGCCCAGCTCGTCGAGGCGCCCATCGCCCTCGCGGTGGCCGCGGACAGCCCTTACAAGTCGGTGAAGGACGTCGTCGAGGCGGCCAAACAGGCACCGGGCAAGGTGACCTACTCCACCCCCGGGCCCGGCGCCACGCAGCACATCAACATGGAGATCCTCGCCAAGGACCAGGGTATCGAGATGACCCACATCGGCGGGCGCGGCGGCAAGGGCGCGGTGACCAAGGCACTCTCCGGCGAGGTCGACTTCGTCTTCGTCGGCGCCTCCAACTACACCAGCCTGGCCGAAGCCGGGAAGCTGCGCGTGCTCGGCGTGGCGGCGGAGGAGCGCCTGACCTACCTGCCGGACGCACCGACCTTCAAGGAACAGGGCTACGACTTCGACGTAGCGGTCTGGTTCGGCCTCCTGACCAACAAGGGCGCGCCGGACGACGTGGTCGACAAGCTGCGCGAGGCCATCGCCGAGGTCGCCAACAGCGACGAGACCCGCGACCTCTACAAGAAGTTCGACCTCAACGAAGCCTTCCTCGATGGCGCTGCTTTTCAGGAGCGCATCGAAGGCAACGTCGCCACCCACGCCGTAGTGCTGAAGGACATCGGCCTGATGAAGTGAACCGCGACCGGCCCGCAGCGCGTCGCCTTCCAAGGAAAGCGGTTCCATGAAAGCCGACAGACTGGCCGGAATCGTCACTGCCGCTGCCGGGCTCGCCCTGGCGGCGGCGACGACCCGGATCGACATTCTCGCCGACCAGCCGACCCTCTCTGCCCGCTTCTTTCCCTACCTGCTGGCCATCGTGCTGGTGGCGGGCGGCCTCGCCCTCGCGCTGAGGCCGGGCGGCACGCCACTGGCCGTCGTCATCGAGCGGCTGCTGGCGCGGCGTGGCCTGCTCTTCGCCGCGCTCTTCCTGGTCTATGCCCTGACCTTCCGCTACCTCGACTTCCGACTCGGCACCTGGGCTTTCGTGCTGGCCGCCATGTGGGTCCTGGGATCGCGCAGATGGCTGGAGCTGGCGGTGCTGCCGCCAGCGGTCGCCTTCGCCACCTACCTTCTGTTCCGCTACGGTTTCACGGTGCTGCTGCCGGTATGGACCTGATCCCCCTCGATACCCTCGCCGCCGGCGCGCTGGCGGTCGTCCAGCCCGAGGTCCTGCTGTGGACGTTGATCGGCGTGCTCATCGGCTTCGTTTTCGGCGCGGCGCCCGGCTTGACGGCGACCACGGGGGTCGCCATTGCCACGCCGCTCACCTTCGGGGCCGGCTTCGACGTCGCCATGGCGCTGCTGCTGGGCATCTACGCCGCCGGCTACTTCGCTGGCTCCATCCCGGCCATCTTGATCAACACGCCGGGCGCGCCGGGCAACGCCGCGACGGCGCTCGACGGCTACCGCCTCGCGCGCGCCGGCAAGGCGGACCTCGCCATCAGCCTCGCCGTCATGGCCTCGGCCGTCGGCGGGGTGATCTCCCTCCTCATCCTCATGGTAGCGGCACCCAACCTCGCGTCCTTCGCGCTCGCCTTCACCTCGGTCGAGTACTTCGCGCTCGGCCTCTTCGGCCTGGTCTGTGTGGCGGCGGTTTCCGGCGGCTCGCTGGTGAAGGGCATCCTCGGCGCCGCCTTCGGCATGTTTCTCGGCACCCTCGGCATCGACGAGGTCGGTGGCATCACCCGCTTCACCTTCGGCCTGCCGGAGCTGCAGGGCGGCGTGCCGCTGATCCCCACCCTCATCGCCTTCTTCGCCGTCACCGAGATCCTGCTGCAGGCCGGAGTTCACCAGGACATCGCTGTGCTACCGCCGCAGCAGCGCCACCCGGTAAGGCGCCTGCCCGGGCTTGCCCTGCGCCACGGCTGGCTGTTGCTGAAGAGCTCCCTCATCGGCACCTTCATTGGCATCCTGCCCGGCACTGGGCCGACCATCGCCGCCTGGATCGCCTACGGCCAGTCGCAACGCCGCAAGGCGGCGGCCGACGGCGAGGACGTCGCCGCCACCCGCGGGGTCATCGCCGCGGAGTCGGCGAATAATGCCGTGACCGGCGGCGCGCTGGTCCCCCTGCTGACCCTCGGCATTCCCGGCGACACGGTGACCGCGGTGCTGATCGGCGCCCTCTTGATCCAGGGTATCGCCCCCGGACCTTTCTTCATCTTCGAGCACGGCGATCTCTTCGCCCAGATCCTCACCATCCTGCTGGTGGCCGCGCTGATGACCCTGGTGCTGGGACTCGGGGCGCGGCGCGTCCTGCCGAAGATCCTCGCCATCCCGCCGCGCATCCTCCTGCCGATCATCGCGGTGCTCTGCGCGGCTGGCGGCTTTGCCATCAGTCACGCACCTTTCGAGGTCGGCTTGATCGCGGTGCTGGGGATCGCCGGCTATACCCTCGCCTGCTTCAACTTTCCCATGGCGCCCATTGTCATCGGCCTGGTGCTGGGCCCGATCATCGAGGTGAACCTGCGCAACGGCTTGGCAGCCAATGCCATGGACCTCACCATTTTTATAACCCGCCCCATCAGCGCCGTTCTCCTCGCCGCTATCTTGATGACCCTGGCTTGGTCGACCTGGCGCGCGCGAACCACAGAGCACGATCGCTAACGCTAAATCGCTGAGAGGTTGGCTCACGTAGTTGCCGTCTAAGCGCTGGTTCTGTGCCGAAGCTGAGGCCCGCGCAGCGGGGCCACATTATCGTCAGTCTGACCCACGCGGAACGTCTGCCTCAGGTCGTGGGCGCCACCTCTTCGCGACCCGCTACGAGGACCGCTCCGTGGTCAAGAGCGGACGAGAAATGCCGCTCTCCGCACTTCGCCTTCGTGCCAGGGGGCGGACCTTTCAGACAAGGTCGACATAGTCTTGTGCCGGCGCGAGAGAGATGTATGTGCCACCTAGCCGGAAGACTCTACCCCCTCAACAAGCTTTCGGCACTCGGCCGCTGGTCGGCACGCCCGTTCAAAGCCCTTCCTCGGAAACAAGGAGGACGAAGTCTTCCGGCCGAATGTGGTTGTCCAACTGCCGCACGATCGAGGCCGGCACGCGCCTCTCTTCTGGCATGAAAAGCCCGCAGGTGCGCAGCGCCTTGCGCACATTGATCTGACGGCCGAGAAACTCCAGCACCACCTTGCCGGCAGCGGGCTCGCGCGTGCGCCGCCCGGCTAGGGTGCACTGCAGTCCGATCAGCCGGTCTAGTCGGTTGCGGTAGGCAGGGTAGAGAATAGTTTCGGACACCATGTCCTGCAGCACCTGCTCGTATTCAAGCAGGAAGATGCGGTCGTTCAGCAGCAGCGGCAAGCCGAGATACTTGAAGTGGACCGAATAAGGTCGTTCTTCACTGCCATCCGAGAGGATTCCCACGTTCTTCGTGTAGTAGGTGCCGTCCTTGCGATAGAGCCCGAGCAGCGATTTCACGATGCGGCCGGGAAAGCCGTATGAGTAGAAGTAGCGGTAGTAGTAGCCGATATAGGCGTCCAGCTTGTTGCCGCTAAGGCGCCGTAGCACTTCAACATGCTGCAGATGAAACGGTTGCTCGCCCCAATCCTGCCGGCTGCGCGGCCGCAACTCGACTATCTCCGCAAAGCGGCGGCCGGGTAGTAGGATCTCGGCCTCCTCGACACCGAAGAACTCGCAGATGCGCCGCAGGTTGTGGCGTGACGGCATGCAGTGGCCCGCGAGGTATTTGTTGAACTGCTGCCGGTTCATGCCGAGGCGCCGGCAAACTGCCGAAACAGAGGCGTAGTAGCTGCACAGCAGCCGCAGATTTTCGGCAAACGCCTCGTTCGACATGACCGCCTCCCCAT
>WHTV01000140.1 GCA_009377535.1 Kiloniellaceae bacterium | reverse complement strand
AGCCTGCTCATCTTCCTCGCCGCCGTGCTGGTGACCACCATCGCCTCTGCCTAGAGCGTGGTTGTGCCCGAGATCGGCGGGGTGACGGACCGTTGCCTCCTGGTGGTGCGAGGGCCATGCTGGGGATCTGTTTCAACGCGCATTCCGGGCGCAGCGCCGCGCGTCGACGAAGGAGGACAGGGGAGTGAGCGACGACAGCGGTTTTCCCCTTGAAGGCGGCTGCACCTGCCGTGAACTGCGCTATCGCATGATGACCCCGCCGCTGTACGTGCACTGTTGCCACTGCCGTTGGTGTCAGCGGGAAACCGGCTCGGCCTTCGTGCTGAACGCGATGATCGAGGCGGACCGGGTCGAGCTTCTGCGAGGCAGCCCGGAGATCGTGCCGACGCCGAGCGCCAGCGGCAAGGGCCAGAAGATCGCGCGCTGCCCGCGCTGTCACGTTGCCCTCTGGAGCAACTACGCCGGGGCCGGCGACAAAGTGCGTTTTCTGCGGGTCGGCACGCTGGACGATCCTGATAGCCTGCCGCCGGACATCCATATCTTTACCGCTTCGAAGCAGCCGTGGGTCGTGCTGCCGCAGGGCGCGCTTGCCTTTGAAGATTACTACGATCGCGAGGCCTGCTGGCCGGCGGAGAGCTTGGCCCGGCGCAAGGCGCTGCTTGCCGAATAGGCCTAGAGAGGACGAAGCCCGCGGACCGGCATGGCCCGCGGGCTTCTCGGCGCCAGGGGTAAGGGGTAGGCTCTCGGCAAGCCCCCCGGCAGCCGTCTCGGTCCCCAATTCCGGATCCGGTCAACGGGGACCGATATGTCCGAACAACGGTGGTACCGGCCTTTGGTTCCCGACAACGGCCTCGCTGTGGCGGCAGATTTTTGGTCGTTCGCGCTGGTAGGATCGCCGGCAGGCGAATTCTACTGAGGTGCGGGTGGCATCGCAAAATCGGCAGGGGTCAGCCGGTCGTGCGGAAAATCACGAGGAAGATTTGCGCGATCTCGCCTTCGCGGTCGTCGGCGAAGATCGGGAGGACCAGCCGATAGGCGGAGAGGTGGTCCTTCTGGTAGATCCGGATGTGGTGAGCCAGCGGCCGCTTCGAACGGTAGACCCCTTGCAGCTCTTCGTGCAGCGTAGAGCCGAACCTGCTGTCGACGTTGCTTGCCGTCTTGCCCATCCAGTCCTCGCCGGTCAGCGCCACCACCTGGGTGCCGTTCAGACGCACCCGGAACGCCGCACCGCCGTTGACGACCTCGTAGACGTCAATCTTGCCGAGCCACGGTTTGAGCGAGAAGGGGGTGAAGCCGCACCGCGCGCCGCAGTTGGACGAGGCTTGTGCGCCTGCTAACGTGGCCCAGCATCAGACCGTGGAGAACAGCGCGTGGCGCTACAGTACGCCGACGAATTCATAGATCGCCTGCATCTGATCTGGGGGGCGGGCTTCCTCTCGCCGGGCGGAGCGCAGGAGGTCGGCGCGATCGTCCAAGGACTCGATCTCGAGGGCGCGCGGGTGCTTGACATCGGCTGCGGCACGGGCGGCCCGGCCGTCGTGCTGGCGCGTGACAAGGGCGCCCGCATGACCTGCATCGACGTGGAGCCGCAGTTGATCGCGCGGGGACACCGCCTCGCGGCGGATGCCGGCGTCGCCGACCGGATCGCGTTTCGCCTGGTCGAGCCGGGGCCGCTGCCCTTCGAGGCGGCCGCTTTCGATGCCGTCTTCAGCAAGGACGCCTTGATCCACATCCCGGACAAGAAGGCGCTGTATCAGGAAATTCTGCGGGTGCTGCGGCCCGGCGGCGTCTTCGCGGCGAGCGACTGGCTGTCGGGCGCGGGCGCCGCCGAGGATCCGGCCTTCCGGCGCTACGTCGAGCTGGGGCACCTGACCTTCACCATGGCGACCGCCGAGGAAACCGCGGCGATCATGCGCGAGGCCGGCTTCGAGGCGGTCACGACCGTCGACCGCAACGCCTGGTACGCGGAGGTCTCGGCGCGGGAGGCCGCGGCTATCGCCGGCCCACTGCGCGCGCAGATCCTCGAGGTCTCCGACCTGGCAACCTACGAACGCTGGCGCGACGGCCGCAAGGCACTCGCCGAGGCTACCACCCACGGCTCCCTGCGGCCCACTCATCTGCGCGGCACCAGGCCGAGCTAACCGGCGATGGGTGAGGGGGACGCGCAAAGCACGCTCAGTCCCGATAAGACGGATCCTTCTCGTCGAGCATCTCCTTCAGCTGCGCGAAATGGGCGAAGGCCGAGTCGTTGTAGGCGTGCCAGCCCTCCGCCGTCTTGCGCGCGAGTTCCTCGGGCATGACGTTCAGCAGCTGCCCGCTGGCGTAGGCCAGCATCAGCGTCTTGGCGGCCCGCTCGAAGAAGTGGAGATGCTCGAAAGCCTCGGCGACCGTCGGCGCGGTCACCGTGACGCCGTGGTTGCCCATGAGCAGGATCGGCTTGTCGCCCAGCGCTGCGGCCAGCCGCACCCCCTCCGCGGCCTCGTCGGCGATGCCGGAAAAGCCCTGATCGATGCTGACCAGCCCAAAGAAGCGCGCCGTGTTCTGGTCGATCGGCTTCATCGCCGGGTCCTTCAGCGTCGCCAGCGCCGTCGCATAGGGCGGATGGCAGTGCAGCAGGACGCGGGCCGCCGGCTTGGCCCGGTGGATGGCGCCGTGAATGCACCACGCCGAGGCGTCGGGTGCGTTTGGCCGCGTCATGGTGTCGGGGTCGTCGGCGTCGAGCAGCAGCAGCTCGCTCGCCCGCACCCGCGCGAAGTGCTTCCAGCGCGGGTTCATCAGGAAGCGCCGGCCATCGGCCGAGACCGCGGCGCTGAAGTGGTTGCCGACGGATTCGTGCCAGCCGAAGTGGACGGTGAGGCGGAAGGCCGCTGCCAGGTCGGTCCTCAACGCGGCCTCGGCGTCGTCGCGCGTCGCTGCCGGCAGCGATCCGTCGGCGCTCATGCGAACCTCCCCGGCGTCACCAGCGCGCGGTAGGTGCTGCGCAGCTCGCCGCGGTCGACGTAGGTGCCGCGCAGGTAGCGCTTGCCGCTGGCGGCGGTGTAGGCATCGCGCCCGTGCACCACGCGGTGATTGTCGAAGACGACGCACTCGCCGGCCTTCAGGCGGTAGCGCACCAGGTATTTCGGCGACTGCAGCAGGCGGCCGAAGCGGCGCAGGGCGGGATAGTAGCGGTCGAGGAAATGCTGCGGCAGATCGAAGACGTCGGCCAGGTGCTGGCTGATGGTGAGTCCGGAGATCTCGCCGTGGCGGTCGAGCTCGATGACGCGCTGGCGCGCGCGCATATCGTAGCCGTCGTGTTCCCAATAGAAGGGAATTTCGGTCTCCGCCAGCAGGGCGAAGTCCGCGGGGTGGTCGCGGCGCAGGTCGGCGGCCGCGGCGGTGCCGTCGAGGATGAGGTTGTCGCCGCCGGTCACCGAGTTGGCGCGGCAATGCAGGAACTGCACGCCCGGTGCCATGTCCTCGGCTGGTACGTCGGTGTGCAGCTCCAGCGCCTTGGCGGTGTAGGCGAGGTTGATCGGATCGGCGTGCACGCGGACGTCGAAGTAGTCGCCGAAGAAGGTCGGCCGCACCTGGCCGAGAAGCCGTGCCGTCTCGGTGAGGCCGGCGTCGCTGTCCGGCATGTCGGTGACGATCGCTACACCTTCCACCAGCAGCGCCTCGGCCCACTTGCCGACCAGCACCCTGTCTCTCATCAGGTCCGGTTGGGAAAAGCGCGCGATCTTCGGGTAGTGGTCGGCGTACCACAGGCGGCGCGGCAGGTCGGCCGGATCGTGCCGCGGCGTCCCCTTGGCGTAGGGCGCCAGCCAGTCGAGGCGGTGACGGGTGACGTGGCCGCTGCCCTGCCAGACGATCTCCAGCGCCTCGCCGTCGAGGCGCGCGCTGGCCGGCTGCGGCTCGATGTCCTGGAAGATGTCGAAGGTGCGCTCGCGCGTCTCGCTGTCGAAGGAGCTCGGACAGTTGTCGCGCAGCCAGTAGTAGTTGAAGTAGCCCCGCGTGCCGTCGGCGAGCGGCACCTCGAGGCCCTGGCCGCCGAGCGTAACGCCGCCCGCAAGGGCGCTATCCAAACTTCCGTGCATGTCTTCAGCTCCAGGCTGCCGGGAAATCAGGATAAGATAGCTTTTCTGGCTTGGCGGCCGGAAGTCTGATAAACAGAAATATAATATAACTTATGGATTATGTTATGGACCGCGCCCTGCCGCCCCTGCGCCTGCTCAGCGTCTTCGCGGCCGTGCAACGCCACGGCGGCCTGGGGCAGGCCGCCGCCGAACTGAACGTCTCGCAGCCGGCGGTCAGCCAGGCGCTGCGGCAGCTGGAGGACTTCCTCGGCGCGCGCCTGCTCGACCGCCGGACCCGCCCGGCCAGGCTCACCGAGGCGGGGCGTCTGCTGCATGCGGCCACGCTGGAGGGGCTGGGGCGCATCGCCGAGGCGGTGGCGGAGATCGGCCGCCTCGACGCCGAGGCCGGGCGCTCGGTGCGCATCGCCTGCTCGGTCGGCTTTGCGACCTACTGGCTGATGCCGCGGCTCGCCACCTTCTACGAGCGCCACCCGGAGGTGGCAGTGCACGTGATGACCTCGTCCCAGGGCGCGCCGGATCTCGCCCCCGGGATCGACATCGCCGCGCGCTTCGGCAACGGCGCGTGGCATGACGGCTCGGTGACGCTGCTGTTTCGCGAGCGCATCGACCCCGTCGCCAGTCCGGCCCTTGCCGGGCACCTGCGGCTTGCACCGGCCCCGCTGGCTACCGCGCCGCTCATCCACGTGGAGGTGGCGGACGCGCGCTGGACACCCTGGGACGCCTACCTGCGCGCCGTCGGGCTGGCGCGGCAGGGCAGGGCCAAGGATCTGCGCTTCACCAACTACGTGCAGGCGACCCAGGCGGCGCTGGCCGGCCAGGGCGTCCTGCTCGGCTGGCGCTCGATCACCGGCGACCTGGTGGCCGAGGGGCGTCTGCTGCCGGTCGTCGACGCGCCGCTGGTGCCCGACAGTGCCTACTACCTCGTCACCTCCAGGCGCCCCCGCGCGGCTGACGACTGCGCCGCCCTGGCGGCCTGGCTGGTCGAGGCGGCGGAAAATGATCGCTGAAACTCGAAGGCGGCGAGTCTAGTAGCAGCGGGTCCGGGTGCCCCACTGGATGCTACCGTCCGGCAGGTAGCGATACACCTGGTCCTGCACGCAGTAGGGCGCGGGAGGCGGCGCGTAATACACCGTCGCCGGCGGCGGTGCCGGCCTCGGTTGCGACAGCAGGCTGCCGACGATTATGGAGCCGCCGATGATACCGGCGCCGAGCAGAATTTCGTCGCCGACGCCGCCATGGCGCCGATGGTGGTAGTGCCGGTGCCGGCTGTAGTGCCGGTGGCTCCGGTAATGCTTGCGGTGATGGCTTTTGTATTGGCTCTTGTAGCCGTGGTAGTAGCCGCCGTAGCCGTACGGCTTGCTCTTGTAGTGGTAGCCGCCGGCCTGCGCCGGCACGCCGCTCAGCGCCACGGCGATGGTAAGGAGGACTGCGGTAAGAAGCCTGCTCATCGGTTTATACCTCGCTAAGCATGGCCCTGGATCCACGGTATGTCCGACCGCCTGGTGCCGTCAAGCCGCCGGGAGGTTGAGCGGCAACGCAGGAGAAGATCCCGCGCGCCGCGCTGCCGGCCGCAAGCGGCCCGTCTCTTTATCATAGACTTGGTGGTCGCCCGGCTATTCCGCTGGCGCCTGGCCCTGGGTCAGCAGTAGCGCTCCGGCCCGATCCACTGCGCGTCGGAGTAGCGGTCGCCGTGGGCCCAGCCGACCGGCAGCGTCTGCTCGATGCGCGCGAGGTCGGCCTCTGTCAGCTTCAGCGCGGCGCCGGCGGCGAGCTCCTTCAGGTGCGCCGTCGAGCGGGTGCCGGGGATCGCGAGCACGGCGGGGCTGCGATGCAGCAGCCAGGCGATGCTGAGGGCGGCGGCCGACGTGCCCAGCTCCCGCGCCAGCTTGCGGTAGCCCTCGGTGATCGCGAGGTTGGTCTCGTAGTTCGGCGCGTTGAAGCGGGGATTGCCTTTCAGGAAGTCCAGGCCGGCGACGGTCTCGGCGGAGGGCGGCCGGTCGGTCAGCAGGCCGCGCCCGACGGGCGAGAAGGCGACCAGGCTGGTGCCGAGCGCCTCGCAGGTCTGCACCAGGCCCAGCTCCGGCGAGCGGGTCTGCAGCGAATACTCCGACTGCACGGCGGCCACCGGATACTCCAGCGCGGCACGCCTCAGCGACGACGGCGCGATCTCCGAAAAGCCGAAGCCGTGGATCTTGCCGGCGGCGATGAAGCCCGCCAGCGTGCCCGCCACCTCCTCGATCGGCAGGGTCTGGTCGCGGCGGTGCACGTAAAAGAGGTCGACGGCCTCGACCCCGAGGCGCTGTAGGCTGGCATCGAGCTCCGCGGCCAGGTGGGCCGGCGTGTTGTCGAAGCTGCGCTTGCCGGTCTCCGGATCGCGCCGGATGCCGGCCTTGGTCGCCAGGCGGAAGCGCCCGTCCCTGGCCTTGCCCTGCCGGGCGAGAAAGCTGCCGACCACGCGTTCGGAGAGGCCGCGACCATAGACGTTGGCCGTGTCGAGGTGGTCGATGCCGAGGTCGAGCGCGGCCGCCAGCACGGCGTGGGACTCTTCCTCGCTGGCCGGCCCGTAGAAGCCGGCGAAGGACATGGCGCCGACCCCGAGGACCGATACGCTCGGGCCGCCGGGGCCGAGTTGGCGTTTCTGCATGGTCTCTCTGTCTCCTGCCGTTCCGTCTGATGTTCGGCTCGGCAAGATAGGAGAAAGGCGCCGCCGGTGCGAGCCCTTGGGCCTCCTGCCAGATGTGGTCGGGGACCGGGTCCATGCGGTCGCTCAGCCGGGTGACCGCCTCGGTCAGCGGAAAAGTGGATAGACGCCGCGCCTCAACGCTCCGCCAGCGCGAGCCTCAGTCCCAGCGCGCCGAAGGCGCCGGCGAAGCCGCGGCGCAGCCACAGCATGACCCGCGGCC
>WHTV01000013.1:64859-65336 GCA_009377535.1 Kiloniellaceae bacterium | reverse complement strand
CGGCGCAGCGACTGCGCAATCTGGCGCCAGCCCCGAACCAGGGCAAGGTTTCAATTGAAACAGTCGGCTGAAACAAACGGCACTTCCCGACCAACGCAGAGCGATAAGTTTCCAGCTGGAAATCGCGCCCCGATACCGGATTCAGCACCGGGGCGGGTCCCGGCAGATTTGTTTTTTGGGGTTCCCTTCGTCTTGAATTTATCAAAGGATTAACCCGGAGGCCGCTTAATGAGCAGCAACCCACGTCTGTGAAAGAATGGATCTTTCCCCATGGCAATGGTCGCGAGCCCACGGAGACCCGCAGGCCAGAGTCTGCAACGCTTCTGCGTAGTGGTCAGGGGCGATGATTTTCTGGTGGACGAAGACGGGCCGAAGCTCAAAGGCTTCTACGTCGTCTGCACGGCTTGGGCGGAAGATAAGTCGACGGCCGAGAAGCTGGCGCTGTTCGATCTGCAGGCCGACATGCATACCTTGCCC
>WHTV01000013.1:0-64849 GCA_009377535.1 Kiloniellaceae bacterium | reverse complement strand
CTTCCTGGAATCCGGCACGCTGACCGTCGAGGAAGTCCGGGTTTTCGGCGAGGGAGAGCCGGCTGCGACGCGCGACTTCGTCTTCTTTACGGCCCTGTGAAGGGCGCCGACGCGAAGCTGGGTCACGCCCGCGTCCCAGGCGCCTTCATGTGGAGGAGGGTGCGCAGCAGGTTGGCGTAGCCGCGAGCGTCGTCGATGGAGAGATGGCTGTGCGGCACGTGACCGAGCCACTCCGGCGGATAGGCCGCGGTAAAGCAGGCCGCGAAGTCCCAGCCCGTGCGCCCGGCGGCGAAGGCCTGCAGGCAGAGCCCGGCGGTGTGAAACAGGCGCTCGCCTTCCCATGGCCCTTTCAGCATGCGGATGCCGCAAAAGCGCCTGAGGTAGTGGTCGATCCAGGCGCCGTCGAAGGCGAGGGGATGCGCCGCGAAGACCGGCTGGCCCGGCAGGCCGCGTACCCACTCGACATAGCGCGCCATCACCGCCTGCGGCGGCTCGGGATTCGTGGTGGCCGCCGCCCAGGCCTCGGGGAAGCCTAGGAACCACTCGACGGTGACGGGGTCCTCGCCGGCCTGCGGCAGGGTCTCCAGCACCGCCTCGAAGCTGTCGATCTCGCCACCGGCGAAATCCAGCGCCACCGAGGCGAAGGCCAGCATGGAGTGCGTGCCCGGCGTCGGCCCGTTCACCTCGATGTCGGTGACCACGTAGACCGGGTTCATCACGGCTCGTAGCCGGCAGCCGCAAGGGCTTCGCCGGCGACATCGCAGTAGAGCCGGTTGCACTCTTCGTCGAAGTGGTTCTTCCAGTCGCCGGCGATGCCCTTGCGCAGGAAGCTCCTGGGGTCGGCTTCGCCGGGCCGGCGGCCGCCGGAGGCGACGGCAAAGGCGTTGCGCGCCACCACCTCGGCCACGGTAGCCCCCGAGGCATCGCAGCCGAACCACTCGAAGAGACGCGCCATTTCCGTCTCTGCGCCGGCCAGCAGGCTCTCGTAGCGGATCGCGAAGTGGCGCCCGGGATGCGCGTCGGCGTCCTTGCGGAACTTCGCCATGGTGTCGCGCCAGGTGGTGGCGTGGCCCTGGATGCGGCCGACGAAGTCGGCGCGGTTTTCGCCGGCCAGGGGATCGCGCTCGGGGTAGAGGTGGAACCACAGGGAGACGTAGCAGTCGCGCCCGTCGCGGGCGGTGGAGACCACGCGCGCCTCCGGCAGGATGGCGCGCCAGGAGACCAGCTCGCGCTTGTAGTCCGGATCCTTGTCGCCGATCCACTTCAGGGCGCCCGCCTTGCCG
This sequence comes from Kiloniellaceae bacterium, assembly GCA_009377535.1. Classification (GTDB taxonomy): domain Bacteria; phylum Pseudomonadota; class Alphaproteobacteria; order Kiloniellales; family Kiloniellaceae; genus Pelagibius. Next base: position 63,566 of record WHTV01000013.1, on the reverse strand, counting down.
TCGGCCTCAGCGGCGCGGCGCACGGCCCCCAGGCGGTCGAGGAAGAGATACTGCATGATGGCCAGCGCCTGGGCTTGGCCGAGCGGTGGATAGACGGCCTGCTCGCGGTAGATCTTGTCGTTGGTCTTGGCCAGGGTGCTGTTGTACTCGCGCAGCGCCGGGCCGAGCTGGGTGAGAAAGACGTTCAGCTTGCTCTCGCCGCCGCAGGCGACCTCCGGGTGGCTGTCGAGCATGCGCTGCAGCCAGGTGGTGCCCGACTTGGTCACTCCGGTGACGATGAAGGGACCGGCGGCAGCGAGCAGCCCCTGCAGCTCTTCGGCGCCCGAAAGCAGCTTCACCGATTCCTCCCCGTGGCGGCAGTGGTCTCTTCGCCGTCCCTCTTATCGGTCGTGCCACCCGCTGTCCACCGCCGCTGGGGTCCGGCCGGTCTGGTACCCAGCCCGCATCTGCCTCAAGAGGCCGCTAAAGTGGTCTGAAGCGTCGCCCAAGCGCAGAATTGGGTTGAAACGTTCGAGCGCGCCGGTCATTAACATGCAGACTAGGTCCATCGGCTAATTGCGTTGACCTTAGAAGTTTTGAGACTATTTTCGGCATCTTAAGGCTAAGTCTGGAATCGTTCTGGAAAACGTCGGGGTAGATCTCGGGGCATCATTGCGGGCAGACAAGGGGACATCCAAGGCATGAAGATCGCTATTCCGAAGGAACAGCGCCCGGATGAGGCGCGCGTCGCCGCGTCGCCTGAAACGGTGAAGAAACTGGTCGCTCTCGGCTTTGAGGTCGCGGTCGAGACCGGCGCCGGCAAGGGCGCCTCGATCCCCGACGAAGCCTACGAGAAGGCCGGCGCGACCATCGCCGCCGACGCCACAGTGTCCTTCGGCAGCGCCGACGTGATCGCCAAGGTGCGCCGCCCGCTGCCGAGCGAGACCAAGGGCCTGAAATCAGGTGCCCTGCTGGTCTGCATCGCCGATCCCTTCCGCGCCGGCGACGAGTTGGCGCCGTTGGCCGCGAGCGGCGCCACGGTCTTCGCCATGGACCTCATCCCGCGCATCACCCGCGCCCAGTCCATGGACGTGCTGTCGTCGCAGTCCAACCTGGCGGGCTACAAGGCGGTGCTCGATGCCGCCGCGGTCTACGGCTCGGCTTTCCCGATGATGATGACGGCGGCCGGCACCGTGCCACCGGCCAAGGCGCTGGTCATGGGTGCCGGCGTCGCCGGCCTGCAGGCCATCGCCACCGCCAAGCGCCTCGGCGCCATCGTCTCGGCGACCGACGTGCGCCCGGCCGCCAAGGAGCAGGTGGAAAGTCTCGGCGGCAAGTTCGTGGCCGTCGAGGACGAAGAGTTCAAGCAGGCCGAGACATCGGGCGGTTACGCCAAGGAGATGAGCGCCGAATATCAGAAGAAGCAGGCGGCACTGATCGCCGAAACCATCAAGAAGATGGACATCGTGATCACTACGGCCCTCATCCCGGGCCGCCCGGCACCGAAACTCATCTCACGCGAGATGGTCGAATCGATGAAGCCGGGCTCGGTGATCGTCGACCTGGCGGTGGAGAATGGCGGCAACTGCGAGCTGTCCGAGGCCGGCAAGGTGGTTGACCACAAGGGCGTGAAGGTCGTCGGCCACCTGAACGTGCCGAGCCGCCTGGCCGCCGACGCCTCGGCACTCTATGCCCGCAACATCTACAACTTCATCGAACTGCTGGTCGACAAGGAGTCGAAGCAGCTGGCGGTGAACTGGGAAGACAAGATCGTCGCCGATACCTGCATCATCCGCGACGGCAAGGTCGTCCATCCATCTCTCGCCCCCAAGGACGAGCCACGGAAGGAGCCGGCGGCACCTCCGGCCGCGCCGTCCGAGGGCGCAGCGGAACCAAGCGACAACTCTAGCGACGGACAGGGAGGCTGACGCCCATGGCCAATGAAACCTTCTCTGAGCGCGCCGCAGAGATTGCGAATGAGGCGCAGGATCTGGCTGCCGAGGTGGCCTCGCTGGCCGTCGAGGCGAGCCGGCTGACGGCGGAAAGCGCCGGGCAGGGCGGCGGCTCCGCCCTGGTGGTCGGCCTCACCGTCTTCGTGCTGGCGGTCTTCGTCGGCTACCACGTGGTCTGGCGGGTGACGCCGGCCCTGCACTCGCCGCTGATGGCCGTCACCAACGCGATCTCCTCGGTCATCATCGTCGGCGCTCTGATCGCCGCCGGGCCGGCCGAGTTCGGCTTCAGCGAGGTGATGGGCGTGCTCGCGGTGATCCTCGCCTCGGTGAACATCTTCGGCGGCTTCATCGTCACCCAGCGCATGCTGTCCATGTTCAAGAAGAAAAAGTAAGGGGGCTGGACAATCATGAACGCTGATCTCGCAGCGCTGCTGTATCTCGTCGCCTCCGTCTGCTTCATCCTGGCGCTGCGCGGGCTGTCGCATCCGACGACCAGCCGCGCCGGCAACATTTACGGCATGGTCGGCATGGCCATCGCCATCCTCACCACCCTGGCGACGCCGGGGGTGGTGAACTACGCGCTGATCGTCGTCGCCATCCTGATCGGCGGTGGCATCGGAACGGTCATCGCCCTGCGCATCAAGATGACCGCGTTGCCGCAGCTGGTGGCGGCCTTCCACTCCCTGGTCGGCCTCGCCGCAGTCTTCGTCGCGGCGGCGGCCTTCTACCGGCCGGAAGCCTACGGCATCGGCGTGCCCGGCGACATCAAGCTCGCCAGCATCATCGAGATGTCCCTCGGTGTCGCGATCGGCGCCATCACCTTCACCGGTTCGCTGGTCGCCTTCGCCAAGCTGCAGGGCCTGGTCACCGGCAGGCCGCTGGTCTTCCCGCTGCAGCACCCGCTGAACGCCGCGCTCGGCATCCTGATGGTGGCGCTCGTCGTGTTCCTCTGCATCGACGAGGCGCCGCTGGTGTTCTGGCTCATCGTGCTGGTCGCCCTGGCGCTCGGCTTCCTGCTGATCCTGCCGATCGGCGGCGCCGACATGCCGGTCGTGGTATCGATGCTGAACTCCTATTCCGGCTGGGCGGCCTGCGGCATCGGCTTCACCCTGCAGAACAACCTGCTGATCATCACCGGTGCGCTCGTCGGCTCGTCCGGCGCCATACTCAGCTACATTATGTGCAAGGGGATGAACCGTTCGATCTTCAACGTCATCCTCGGCGGCTTCGGCGGAGAGACCGCGGGCGCAGCCGCTGGTGATGGCGATGACGATCGTCAGGTGAAGGCGGGCTCCGCCGACGACGCGGCCTTCCTGATGAAGAACTCGACCAAGGTCATCATCGTCCCCGGCTACGGCATGGCGGTGGCCCAGGCCCAGCACGCCCTGCGCGAGATGGCGGATCTGCTGAAGGCCTCGGGGGTCGATGTGCGCTACGCCATCCATCCGGTGGCCGGCCGCATGCCCGGCCACATGAACGTGCTGCTGGCGGAGGCCAACGTGCCCTATGACGAGGTCTTCGAGATGGACGAAGTCAACCGCGACTTCGGCGCCACCGACGTCGCTTTTGTCATCGGCGCCAACGACATCACCAACCCGGCGGCCAAGACCGACCCGGCCTCGCCGATCTACGGCATGCCGATCCTCGACGTCGACAAGTCCGGTCAGGTGCTCTTCGTGAAGCGCTCCATGGCCAGCGGCTACGCCGGCGTGCAGAACGAGCTGTTCTTCCGCGGCAACACCATGATGCTGTTCGGCGACGCCAAGAAGATGTGCGAGGACATCGTCAAGGGGCTGGAGCGCGACTAGGGTCTCGCCGGCAAGCCGGAATCGGTCGCTGCCGGGACAGCCCGGCAGCGGCTTTCGGGCCATCATCGCCAGCTGATGAAGCGGCCCCGGATTGACGCCTCCTGAGGCCTTGATCCGGGGCCGCTTCCGGTTCACCCTCAGGGCCGCGCAGAACAACAGGTAGATCATGCCAGCACCCGCGAAGATTCCCGCCACCGTGATCACCGGCTTCCTCGGCGCCGGCAAGACCTCGACCATCCGCCACCTGCTGCAGAATGCCGGGGGGCGGCGCATCGCCCTGGTGATCAACGAATTCGGCGATCTCGGCGTCGACGGCGAAATCCTCAAGGGCTGCGGGATCGAGGACTGCCGCGAGGACGACGTGGTGGAACTGGCGAACGGCTGCATCTGCTGCACCGTGGCCGACGACTTCCTGCCGACCATCCAGGCGCTGCTCGACCGGCCGCAGCCGCCCGACCACATCGTCATCGAGACCTCGGGCCTGGCGCTGCCGAAGCCGCTGGTGAAGGCCTTTGCCTGGCCGGAAGTGCGCACGCGCACGACGGTCGACGGCGTCATCACGGTGATCGATGGCCCGGCGGTGGCTGACGGCCTCTTCGCCGGCGATCCCCTGGCCGTGGCGGCGCAGCGTGAAGCGGACGACTCACTCGACCATGACACGCCGCTGGAAGAGCTTTTCGAGGAGCAGCTCGCCTGCGCCGACATGGTGGTCATCAACAAGGCCGACCTGCTGGACGAAGCACAGCTCGCCGCGGTGGAGGCGACGGTGGCCCGTCACCTGCGCCCGTCGGTGAAGATCCTGCGCGCCAGCCACGGCGCCATCGACATCGCGGTGCTGCTCGGCCTCGACGCGGCGGCGGAGGACGACCTCGACAGCCGCTGGTCGCACCACGATGCGACCGGCGAACACGACCACGACGACTTCACCTCGTTCTCGGTGGAACTCGGCGAGGCGGCGAATCCCGATGCGCTGCTGGCGCGCCTGCGCCCGGTGATCGCCGCCCACGGTGTGCTGCGCGTGAAGGGCTTCGCCGCCGTCACCGGCAAAGCCATGCGCCTGGTGGTGCAGGGCGTGGGGGAACGATTGCAGCACTACTATGATCGCGACTGGCGCCCGGAGGAAGCCCGCGCCACGCGCCTCGTCTTCATCGGCGAGACCGGCCTGGACGAGGCGGCGATCCGCGCGGCGGTCGCGGGTTAGGCCGCGCGGGCGATGCATCTTCTCCAGGCGACGCCCGGCACGGTCAGCGACGGCTCTGAAGCGGTAGACCTCGGCCAGGACCCCGGCGATATCGTCTTCCTCTCGGCGGCAGATACCGAGCTGGCGGCGCTGGCGGCGGCGCAGGCGACCCTGGGCGAGGGCGCGCCCAGCCTGCGCCTCGCCAACCTCATGCAGCTTGGCCACAATCTCTCGGTCGATCTCTATGTCGAGCAGGTCATCGCGGGCGCGAAGCTGGTGGTGGTGCGCCTGCTGGGCGGCGAGAGCTACTGGCCCTACGGCGTGGAGCAGATCCATGCCGCCTGCCGCGCGCAGGACATCAAGCTCGCCCTGCTGCCCGGCGACGAGCAGCCGGACCCGGGCCTCTCGGCCTACACGACGCTCGAGGAAGAGGCCGCCTTCCGGCTTTGGCGCTACTGCATCGAAGGCGGGCCGGACAACGCCCGCCATTTCCTGCTTTATGCCGCCAGCCTGCTCGGCCATGACAGCGAGTGGCAGGAACCGCGCCCGCTGCTGCGCGCCGGGCTCTACTGGCCGGGCAGGTCCCAGCCGGGCCTCGACGACCTGCGCGCTCACTGGCAGACGGCGGCGCCGGTGGCGGCCGTGGTGTTCTACCGGGCCCTGCTGCAGGCCGGCAACCTGGCGCCGGTGGATGCGCTCATCGCTGCGCTCAGCGCCCGCGGCGTGAACCCGCTGCCGCTCTACTGCAACAGCCTGAAGGACAGCCAGTCCGCCGAGGTGGTGCGCGGCCTGCTGACGGACTCCGGGGCGGAGATCGTGCTGAACGCCACCGGCTTTGCACTTTCGGCACCCGGCGCGGCGCGGGCCGAGACGCCCTTCGATGCCTGCGACGGGCCGGTCTTGCAGGTGGTCTTCTCCGGCGGCAATGCCGCCGCCTGGGCGGCCGGCACCACCGGCCTGTCGGCGCGCGACATCGCGATGAATGTCGCACTTCCGGAGGTCGACGGCCGGGTGCTCACCCGGGCCGTCTCCTTCAAGGGCGAAGCGCGCTACGACGCGGAGACCCAGGCGTCGGTGGTCGCCTACGAGCCGCAGGCGGATCGCATCGACTTCGTGGCGGCGCTGACGGCGAACTGGCTGCGCCTCAGACGCCTTCCGGCGGTCAAGCGCACGCTGGCCATCGTGCTGGCCAACTACCCCAACCGCGACGGGCGGCTCGGCAACGGCGTGGGGCTGGACACGCCGGCGGGCACCATGAATCTGCTGCGCGCGCTCAAGGCCGAGGGCTACGACACCGGCGAGCTGCCGGCCGACGGCCAGGCCCTCATCGAGCGGCTGGCGGCCGGGCCGACCAACGACCTCTCCGACCGCCGCGCGCGGGCCGGCGGCGAACTCTACGCCGTGACGGCCTACAAGCGTTTCTTCGCCAAGTTGCCGGAGGCCGTAAAGGACGCGGTCACGGCGCGCTGGGGCGAACCCGAGTCGGACCCTTTCGTCGAGGGCGAGGCCTTCCGTCTCGCCGCCTACAAGCTCGGCAAGATGGTCATCGGGCTGCAGCCGGCGCGCGGCTACCACATCGACCCGGTGACAAGCTACCACGACCCCGCCCTGGTGCCGCCGCACGGCTACCTCGCCTTCTACGCCTGGCTGCGTGAGGCGGTCGGCGTGCAGGCGGTGGTCCACATGGGCAAGCACGGCAACCTGGAATGGCTGCCGGGCAAAGCGCTGGCGCTCAGCGAGGCCTGCTTCCCGGAAGCCGTCTTCGGCCCGCTGCCGCACCTCTATCCCTTCATCGTGAACGACCCGGGCGAAGGCGCCCAGGCAAAGCGCCGCGCCCAGGCGGTCATCGTCGACCACCTGACGCCGCCGCTGACCCGCGCCGAGACCTATGGCCCACTGGCCGAGCTGGAGCGCCTGGTCGACGAGTACTACGAGGCCTCGGGCCTTGATCCGCGGCGCCTGAAGGTGCTGCGCCAGGATATTCTGGAGCTTGCGGCCGCCAGCGGCCTCGACAAGGACTGCGGCATCGCTGAGGGAGACGATCACGATAGCGCGCTCGGCAAGCTCGACAACCACCTCTGCGAGCTGAAGGAGATGCAGATCCGAGACGGCCTGCACATCTTCGGCGCCGCTCCGGAGGGTCGCCAGCTGACCGACCTGCTGGTCGCGCTGACCCGCGTGCCGCGCGGTCGCGGCGAAGGCGGTGACGCCTCGCTGATCCGTGCGCTGGCGGCCGACCTCGGTTTGGCGGGCTTCGACCCGCTGGACTGCGTGCTGGGTGCAGCCTGGGAGGGACCGCGCCCGAGCGCGCTCGGCACGCCGCAGGGCTGGCGCAGCCAGGGCGACACCTTGGAGCGCCTGGAAGGCCTGGCGCAGGCGCTGGTCGCCGGAGACCGCAAGTCCGATCCGGGCTGGTCGCGCAGTGCCGCGGTGCTGGCGACGATTGAGTTGGCAGTGCGCCCCGCCGTCGCTGCCTCCGGCGATGCCGAAATCGCCGGCCTGCTGACCGGCCTTAGGGGGCGCTTCGTCGAGCCGGGGCCCTCCGGCGCGCCAACCCGCGGGCGTCTCGACGTGCTGCCGACGGGACGCAACTTCTACTCGGTCGACACTCGCACCGTGCCGACACCGGCGGCCTGGCAGCTCGGCTGGGCCTCCGCCGAACGCCTGCTGCTGCGCCATCGTCAGGAGGAGGGTGCCTGGCCGCGCCGCCTGGCACTCTCCGCCTGGGGCACCGCCAACATGCGCACCGGCGGCGACGACATCGCCCAGGCATTGGCCCTGATGGGCGTGAAGCCGACCTGGGAGACCGCCTCGCGCCGCATCACCGGCTTCGAGATTCTGCCGCTCTCGGTGCTCGACCGTCCGCGTGTCGATGTGACCCTGCGCGTCTCCGGCTTCTTCCGCGATGCGTTCCCGGCGCAGATCGACCTGGTGGACTCGGCGGCGCGTGCGGTGGCGGCGCTCGACGAGCCGGCCGCGCAGAATCCCCTGGCGGCGCAGGTCGCCGAGGATCGCGCGAGATTGATCGCCGAAGGCGCCTCGGAGGAGGAAGCATCAAGGCGCGCCGGCTTCCGCGTCTTCGGCTCCAAGCCGGGCGCCTACGGCGCCGGCCTGCAGGCCCTCATCGACGAGCGCGGCTGGCAGGAGGCGGCAGACCTCGCCAAGGCCTACCTCGCCTGGGGCGGCTACGCTTATGGCGCCGGCGCCGGCGGCCAGGCGGCGCAGGGTCTTTTCGAGGATCGCCTGAAGAAAATCGAGGCGGTGGTGCACAACCAGGACAACCGCGAGCACGACCTGCTGGATTCCGACGACTACTACCAGTTCGAGGGCGGCATGACGGCGGCGGTGGAGCACCTCTCCGGTACCCGGCCCGTCGTCTACCACAACGATCACTCGCGCCCGGAGAGCCCGAAGATCCGCACCCTGGAGGAAGAAATCGCCCGCGTGGTGCGCGCCCGCGTGGTCAATCCCAAGTGGATCGCCGGCGTCATGCGCCACGGCTACAAAGGCGCCTTCGAGATGGCGGCGACGGTCGACTACCTCTTTGCCTTCGCGGCCACCACCGGCGCCGTCGCGGATCATCACTTCGATGCCGTCTATGCCGCTTACCTGGAAGACCCGGCCGTGCGATCCTTCCTGCAAGCCCACAACCCGGCGGCGCTGACGGAGATGGCCGAGCGCCTGGTGGAGGCCCAGGAGCGCGGCCTCTGGCGCCCGCGTTCCAATTCCGCCACCGCCGAATTGACGGCTCTGAGGCGCCTGGAGGTCGCCTGACGATGACTGAGCAGACCGAAGACGAAATCAACGCCCGCGCCAACGAGAAGGCGAAGAAGCGTAAGGCCGCGCGCGAGAAGATGCTGGCCGACAAGACCAAGGAGAAGGGTCTGCTCATCGTCCACACCGGCAAGGGAAAGGGCAAGTCGACGGCCGCCTTCGGCCTGGTGTTCCGCGCTCTCGGCAACGGCATGAAGGTCGGCATCGTGCAGTTCGTGAAGGGCAAATGGGAGACCGGCGAGCGCACGGCACTGGAGAAGTTCGGCGACCAGGTGACGATCAAGGCGATGGGCGAGGGCTTCACCTGGGATACCCAGGACCGCGCCCGCGACATCGCCGCCGCCAGGGGCGCCTGGGAGATGGCGCAGGAGATGATCGAGGCCTGCCGCGCTGCCGATCGCCCCTACGACATGATCCTGCTGGACGAGATCAACATCGTGCTGCGCTACGACTATCTGCCGCTGGCGGAGGTGGTGGACTTCCTCGGCAAGCGCCCGGAAATGCTCCATGTCATCGTGACCGGGCGCAACGCCAAGCCGGAGCTCATCGAGGTGGCCGACCTGGTGACCGAGATGACCCAGGTGAAGCACCCCTTCCGCGAACAAGGGGTGAAGGCCCAGAGGGGAATCGAGTTTTGAGCTCGACTCCGGCCATCATGCTGCAGGGCACCGGCTCCGATGTCGGCAAGTCGCTGCTGGTGGCCGGGCTCTGTCGTGCCTTCACCCGGCGCGGCCTCGCCGTGCGACCCTTCAAGCCGCAGAACATGTCCAACAACGCCGCCGTGACGGCAGACGGCGGCGAGATCGGCCGCGCCCAGGCGCTGCAGGCGCGGGCCTGCGGCGTGGCGCCGGTCACCGACATGAACCCGGTGCTGCTGAAGCCGCAGAGCGAGGTCGGTGCCCAGGTGGTGGTGCAGGGCCGCATCCGCGGCAACGCACGGGCGCGCGAGTACCAGGCGCTGAAAGGTGAGCTGCTGCCCCGGGTGCTGGAGAGCTTCGCCCGCCTGCAGGCGCAAGCCGACCTTATCATCGTCGAGGGGGCGGGCAGCCCGGCGGAGGTGAACCTGCGCCGCGGCGACATCGCCAACATGGGCTTCGCCGAGGCCGCCGACCTGCCGGTGATCCTCGTCGCCGACATCGACCGCGGCGGCGTCATCGCTTCCCTGGTCGGCAGCCATGCGGTCTTGAGCGAGGCGGAGGCGGGCCGCGTCGCCGGCTATGTGGTGAACAAGTTCCGCGGCGACGTCAGCCTCTTCGACGAGGGCCTCGCCATCATCACCGGGCGCACCGGCTGGCCGTCCCTCGGCGTCGTGCCCTTTTTCCCGGCGGCCTCGAAACTGCCGGCCGAGGATGCTGTGGCACTCTCCCGCGCCGCGACGGCGTCGGCGCGCGCCATCAAGATCGCCGTGCCGCAACTGGCGCGCATCGCCAACTTCGACGATTTCGATCCGCTGATCGCCGAGCCCGACGTGACGGTCGACTTCGTCGCGCCCGGCCGGGCGTTGCCGGGCGATGCCGACCTGGTGATCCTGCCGGGCTCGAAGGCCACGCTGGCCGATCTCGCCTTCCTGCGCGCCCAAGGCTGGGACATCGACCTTGCGGCGCACCTGCGCCGCGGCGGAAGGGTGCTCGGCATCTGCGGCGGCTACCAGATGCTGGGCCGGTGCGTCTTGGACCCCGAGGGCATCGAAGGCCCGGCGGGCGCGACCGCCGCCGGCCTCGGCCTCCTGGACGTGGAAACGCTGCTGACCGGCGAGAAGGCACTGAAGGAGGTGCGCGGGACCCATTCGGAAAGCGGCGCGCCCGTCAGGGGTTACGAGATGCATGTCGGCGTAAGCGAAGGCGAGGGCCTGGCGCGGCCTTTCCTCGTTCTGGAAGGGCGGCCGCAAGGCGCTGTCTCCGAGGACGGACAGGTTGCGGGCTGCTACCTGCATGGGCTCTTCGCCGACGACGCTTTCCGGGCGGCCTTTCTCGCCGGGCTGCAGGACCGTGCCGTCTCGGGCCTGTCCTATGACGCCCAGGTGGAGGCGACCCTCGACAAGCTCGCGGCGCATCTGGAGGCGCATCTCGATCTGGACCGCGTGCTTGAGATGGCGCGTGCGCGCGGCGTGGCGCATTTCCCTTTGCCCCGCCCCCAGAGAGCCCCGTAAAGTCCGGCCCGGCCGGCAAGTCAGGCAATAGGCAGGCGTTGCAAGGAGTAGGGTGATGGAGAAGTTCGGCGTGATGGTCTGCGGCCACGGCAGCCGCGATGCCGGCGCGGTCAGCGAGTTCGAGGCCGTGGCCCGCGGCATCCGCGCGCGCCTGCCGCAGTACGATGTCGAGAGCGGCTTCCTGGAGTTCGCCACGCCGATCATCCGCCAGGGATTGGACAAGCTGCGCGCGAAGGGCGTTACCCGCTGCCTCGCCGTGCCGGGCATGCTGTTTGCCGCCGGTCACGCGAAGAACGACATTCCCTCGGTGCTGAACACCTACCAGGCCCGGCATCCCGAGATGACCATCGACTACGGACGTGAGCTGGCCATCGATCCCAAGCTGCTGCAGGCCGCCGCCGCCCGCGTCGAGGAAGCGCTGGAAGCCGCCGGCAGCGACGTGCCGCGCCACGAGACGCTGCTGATGGTGGTCGGGCGCGGCGCTTCCGATCCCGACGCCAATTCCAACGTCGCCAAGATCATGCGCCTGCTGTGGGAAGGCTTCGGCTTCGGCTGGGGCGAGACCTGCTATTCCGGCGTCACCTTTCCGCTGGTCGAGCCGGGGCTGGAGCATGCTGCCAAGCTCGGCTACAGGCGCATCGTCGTGTTCCCCTATTTCCTCTTCACCGGCATCCTGGTGCAGCGCATCTACGACCACACAGACCTCGTCGCCGCGCGCCATCCCGACATCGAATTCGTCAAGGCCGGCTACCTGAACGACCATCCCGCTGTGCTCGACGCCTTCGCCGAGCGCGTGCAGGAGATCCTCGACGGCGAGAACCTGATGAACTGCAAGCTCTGCAAGTACCGCGCGCAGGTGCTCGGCTTCGAGGCGGAGGTCGGTCTGGCGCAGGAAAGCCACCACCACCACGTGGAAGGCATCGGCAGCGGCGTCGCCGCGCACGACCACCACAACCACGATCACGGGTATGGACAGGATCATAGGCATCATCACCACCATGACCACGCCCACGCGCATGATCATGGGCATCATCCCTATCCCCATGCCGACCACCCCCTCGGGCCGGTCAGCATGAAGAAGCAGCCGGCGTGACGATGGATACCGCTTTACAATTGTCATGCTCGGACTTGATCCGAGCATCCAGGGCAACCGCTCGGACGACTGAAGCATGGACCCTCAGGTCAAGCCCGAGGGTGACGGTCTGGTGCGAGGTGGCGGCATGACCACGACCCTCGACAGCTACCTCCGCGATCCGCAGGAGATCACCAGGCGCTCCTTCGAGATCGTGCGCGCGGAGACCGACCTTTCCGCCCTGCCGGGCGACATCGGCGAGATCGCGCTGCGCGTGGTGCACGCTTGCGGCATGCCGGAGATTGTGTCGGATCTGGCCTTCGGCGGCGACGTGGCGGCGGCCGGGGGTGCCGCGCTGCGGGCCGGTGCGGCGGTACTGGCCGACTGCGAGATGGCGGCCGATGGCGTGACCCGGGCGCGCCTGCCGGCCGACAACCGCGTGCTCTGCACCCTCAACGACCCGCGCACGCCCGAACTGGCGCAGCGCCTCGGCACGACACGTTCGGCCGCCGCCGTCGACCTCTGGGGCGACGACCTCAAGGACGCGGTGGTCGCCATCGGCAACGCGCCGACGGCGCTCTATCGTCTCATCGAAATCCTGCAGGCCGGCGCGGCGCGCCCGGCGGCGATCCTCGCCTTTCCGGTCGGCTTCGTCGGCGCCGCCGAATCCAAGGACGCGCTGATCGCTGCCGATCTCGGCGTGGCCTATCTGACTCTGCGCGGCCGGCGCGGCGGCAGTGCCATGGCGGCCGCCGCCGTGAACGCGCTGGCGCGCGCCGGACTGTAGGCAGCCATGTTGGAGCGCATGGCACCTTGGCTTTCCATCGTCGGCATCGGCGAGGACGGACTCGCCGGCCTCACCGCGCCGGCGCGCGCGCTGGTCGACGATGCGCAGGTTCTGATCGGTGGCGCGCGACATCTGGCGATGCTGCCGGACGACAGCCGCGAGCGTCTTGCCTGGCCGTCTCCGCTTTCGGCGTTGCTCGACGAGATCGAATCTCGTCGCGGCACGCGCGTTTGCGTTTTGGCATCCGGCGATCCTCTGTGGTATGGGATCGGAGTCTCGTTGCTGCGTCGAATCCCGCGTAGCGAGATTGCCATCCTGCCCGGGCGGTCTGCCTTCTCTCTGGCGGCCGCCCGGATTGGCTGGCCGCTGGCGGAAGTCGACTGTCTCACGCTGCACGGTCGCCCGCTCTCTCTGCTGCACCCCTACCTGCAACCCAATGCCAAGCTGCTGATCCTCAGCGAGGACGCGACGACGCCGGCGGCGGTCGCGGCGCTGCTCTGCGAGCGCGGTTACGGCGCCAGCTACCTGAGTCTGCTGGAACATCTCGATGGCGAAAGGGAACGCCGCTTCGACGGCACGGCCGCAGCCTGGACCGCCAATGACGTCGCCGACCTCAATACCCTGGCGGTCGACTGCGTCGCCGGCCCCGAGGCGCTGCTGCTGCCGCGCACGCCGGGCCTGCCCGACGAGGCCTTCCATCACGACGGTCAGATGACCAAGCGCGAGCTGCGCGCCGCCACGCTCGCCGCCCTGGCGCCGGTGCCGGGCGGGCTGCTGTGGGACGTCGGCGCCGGCTGCGGCTCGGTCGCGGTGGAGTGGATGCGCGCGGCGCCGCGCGCCCGCGCCGTCGCCATCGAACGCAAGGCGGAGCGCCGCACGATGATCGCCGAAAACGCAGAGAGCCTCGGCACGCCCACCCTGCAGATCGTTGCCGGCGAGGCGCCGGCCGCCCTCGAGGGATTGGCAGCACCCGATGCGATCTTCGTCGGCGGCGGCGTCTCCAAGGCCGGCCTGGTCGAAACCTGCTGGGCGGCGCTGAAGCCGGGCGGCCGCCTGGTCGCCAATGCGGTAACGCTGGAGAGCGAAGCTGTGCTGCTCGCCTGGCAGAAAGCCCAAGGCGGCGCGCTCATCCGCTTCGCCATCTTCCGTGCCGAGCCGGTCGGGCCGTTCCAGGGCTGGCGGCCGATGATGCCGGTCACTCAATATGCGGCGACCAAACCTGTGAGTGTAAAATCATGACCGGCACCCTCTACGGTCTCGGCATCGGCCCCGGCGATCCCGAACTCATCACCCTGAAGGCACTGCGCCTGCTGCAGGCGGCACCGGTGCTGGCCTATCCGGCGCCGGAGGAGGGCGACAGCCTGGCCCGCGCCATCGTCGCCGACCACCTGCCGGGCGGGCAGACCGAGATCGTGCTGCGCATGCCCATGGTGGCGGCACGCTTTCCGGCGCAGGAGGTCTACGACCGGGCGGCCGAGGAGATAGGTGGGCATCTCGCCGCCGGCCGCGACGTGGCCGCGCTCTGCGAGGGCGACCCCTTCTTCTACGGCTCGTTCATGTATCTCTTCGGGCGCATCGCCGAGCGCTTCCCGGTGGAGGTGGTGCCCGGCGTTTCCTCGCTGACCGCCTGCGCGGCGGTGCTCGGTGCGCCGCTGGCCGCCCGCAACGACGTGCTGACCGTGATTCCGGCGACCTTGGATGAGCACGTGCTGGCGCAGTTGCTGCGCGATGCCGAGGCGGCGGCGATCGTCAAGGTCGGTCGCCACCTGCAGAAGGTGCGCAAGGTCCTGCGTATCCTCGGCCTGCTGGACCGCGCCCGCTACGTGGAGCGTGCCACCATGGACGAGCAGCGCATCCTGCCGCTGCGAGATCTGGACGCCGACAGCGCCCCCTATTTCTCGATGATCCTCTTCCACCGGCGCGGCGAGGCCTGGACATGACGGCACTGGCGCCCGCGCTCATCATCTTGACCCCCGGCGGGGCCACTCTGGCGACGCGCCTCAAGTCGGTGCTGCCTGGCGCCCTGGTCTTCGCTCGCCGCGGCCGCGTCGCCGAGGCCGATATCTTCTTCGATGACTTCACCGCGCAGGTCCAGGCGGCGTTCCTCGACGGCCGGCCCGTGGTCGGGCTCTGCGCGGCGGGCACGCTGATCCGCGCCCTGGCACCGCTCATCGCCGACAAGCGTGCGGAGCCGCCGGTCGTCGCCGTCGCCGAGGACGGCAGCGCGGTGGTGCCGCTGCTCGGCGGTCATCGCGGCGCCAACGAGCTGGCCAAGGCCATTGCGCAGGCGCTGGGCGTCGAGGCCGCTGTCACCACCGCCGGCGACCGCCGCTTCGGCCTGGCGCTGGACGCACCGCCCGCGGGCTGGCGTCTCGGCAATCCGGAACACTACAAGGGTTTCACCGCAGCGCTGCTCGGCGGCCGGGGCCTACGTCTGGAAGGCGAGGCGCCCTGGCTGGCCGACAGCAGCCTGCCCTTCGATGAAGACGGCGCGCTGACGATCCAGGCGACGGAACGGCTGGGCACGCCGGCCCCCGACTGCCTCGTCTATCATCCGGCAAGCGTCTGCCTCGGCGTCGGCTGCGAACGTCATGCCGATGCACCAGAGCTTGAGGAGTTGGTGCGCGCTACCTTGGCCGAAGCGGGACTGTCGCGGCTGGCCATCGCCGGCGTGTTCTCCATCGACGTGAAGTCCGACGAGGCGGCGGTGCTGCATCTCGCCGACTCGTTGGGCGTGCCGGCGCGCTTCTTCGACGCCGCGACCCTGGAAGCCGAGACGCCGCGCCTCGCAAGACCTTCGGACCTGGTGTTCCGCGAGGTCGGCTGCCACGGCGTCGCCGAGGGCGCGGCGCTCGCCGCCGCCGGGCCGGAGGGCAAGCTGGTCGTCGCCAAGACCAAGTCGCAGCGCGCCACCTGCGCGATCGCGCTCGCGCCGGAGGTTGTCGATGCCACGGCCGTCGGTCGTGGGCGTGGCACGCTTGCGGTCGTCGGCACCGGCCCGGGCGATCCGCTCTGGCGCACGCCGGAAGTGGAGGCCGCCGTGCTGCGCGCCAGCGACCTCGTCGGCTACGGCCTCTATCTCGATCTGCTGGGCCCGCTCGCCGTCGGCAAGGCGCGCCACGGCTACGAGCTGGGCGAGGAGGAAAAGCGCGTCCACGTGGCACTGGATCTCGCCGCCGAGGGCCGCGCCGTGGCGCTCGTCTGCTCCGGCGATCCCGGCATCTACGCCATGGCGACCCTGGTCTTCGAGCTGCTGGAATGCGGCGATCGCGCCGACTGGCAGCGTGTCGGCGTCACCGTCATGCCCGGCGTCTCGGCGCTGCAGGCGGCGGCGGCCCGCGCCGGCGCGCCCTTGGGGCACGACTTCTGCACCATCTCGCTTTCCGACCTGCTGACGCCCTGGACGGCCATCGAGCGCCGGGTGCGGGCGGCGGCGGAAGGCGACTTCGTCATCGCCTTCTATAACCCGGTCTCCAAGCGCCGCAGGCGGCAGCTTGCCGACGCCGTGGCGATCTTGCGCCAGCATCGCCCCGACGACACGCCCGTCGTGCTGGCGCGCAACCTCGGTCGCCCGGGCGAGAGCGTCACCGCGGTCGATCTCGCCGAGCTCACGCCTGACATGGTGGACATGCTGACGGTGGTGCTGGTCGGCTCCAGCGAGACGCGGCGCGTGGCGCGCGGCGACGGCGGCACCTGGGTCTATACGCCCCGCGGCTACGCCGCAAAGCAGGGCAGCTACGCGGGCAAGGCGAAGGCCACATCGGAGGACGCGGCATGACGGTCTACTTCATCGGCGCCGGCCCCGGCGCGCCCGATCTCATTACCCTGCGCGGGCGCGACCTCATCGCGCGCTGCCCCGTGGTGCTCTATGCCGGCTCCCTGGTGCCGGCCGAGGTTGTTGCCTTCGCTCCCGCGGGCGCCAAGGTGATGGACACCGCACCCATGACCCTCGACACCATCCTCTCCGAGATCGAGACCGTCCACGCGGCGGGCCAGGACGTGGCGCGGGTGCATTCCGGCGACCCCTCGCTCTACGGCGCCATCGCCGAGCAGATCCGCCGCCTGCGCGCCCTCGACATCCCCTTCGAGATCGTGCCCGGCGTGCCGGCCTATGCGGCCGCCGCTGCGGCGCTGGAAAGCGAGCTCACCCTGCCGGAGGTGAGCCAGACCGTGATCCTGACGCGCACCGCCATGAAGGCCTCCGCCATGCCGGCGGGTGAGGATCTGGCGACCCTCGGCAAGTCCGGCGCGACGCTGGCCATTCACCTGTCGATCCGCAACCTGAAGCACATCGAGGCGGCGTTGACGCCCTTCTACGGCGCCGACTGTCCGGTGGCGGTGGTCTACCGCGCCTCCTGGCCGGACCAGCAGATCATCAGGGGCAGCCTGAGCGACATCCGCGAGAAGGTGCGCGCCGCCAAGATCACCCGCACGGCCCTCATTCTGGTGGGCCGGGTGCTGGGCGAGACCGACTTCATCGACAGCAAGCTCTACGACCCCACCCACGTCCACGTGCTGCGCCCCAAGCGCAGCGCTTGACCGATTGCGCCGTCGAGCCTGACAGGAGCGGCTGCCGTTCCCCCTGGAATGCTCTGGCCAGTGCTGACACAATGGCAGCCAAGGCAAGCGCTCGCAGGAGGAACGGTGTGACCAGGCTCCTTTTTGGCGTGACCGCGTATCTCGCACTGTTGTCGTCCCTTGTGCTCTTGCCGGTGGCCGCCCTGGCCAGCAACTGCATCGCTTATGTGGAGCAGCGGCCGGGCGTCATCCCCGTCAGCTTTGCGCCGGTCCAGGCGAGCGGGTCGGTCGAGATCACCTACGTCGGCCACTCCACCTTCCGCCTGGAAACGCCGGCCGGCGTGGTGATCGCAACCGACTACAACGGCTATGCCGGCCGCGGGTCGGCGCCGAGCGTGGTGACGATGAACCACGCCCACGAAACCCACTTCACGCCCTTTCCTGATCCGGCAATCGAGCATGTCCTCAGGGGGTGGAATCCGGAGGGCGGAGCGGCCGTTCACGACCTCACCGTGGCCGATGTCTACATCCGCAATGTGCCGACGGACATCAGATCATGGGGCGGCACCGTCGAGCGCTTCGGCAACTCGATCTTCATCTTCGAGGTTGCGGACCTCTGCATCGGGCATCTCGGCCACCTGCACCACAAGCCGGATGCGGAGCAGCTCGCGCGGATCGGTCGCCTGGATGTAGTTTTTGCCCCGGTCGACGGCAGCATGACTCTGGATCTGCCGTCGATGATCGAGGTGCTGCAGGACCTGCGTGCCAGCCTCGTCATTCCCATGCACTATTTCGGCAGCCGCTCCCTGGACGCCTTCCTGGCCGGCATGGCCGGAGACTTCGATATCAGGATGTCGCGGGGCCCCACCGTCGAGGTTTCACTCCGTACCCTGCCGAAACAACCCACCGTCCTGGTGCTCGGCGGTGGGTGACAGCCCCGCCCCGGCGCCGCTTTGGCGCTTCCGGTTGCCGGGCTGTGGCTTTAATCTCGCTGACGAGTGCCGCCGTGACGGTGCGACGGCCCCGGGGGTGGTCGGTCAATTGCTTGGGGAAAAACCGATATGCTGAAAGAGTTCAAAGAATTCGCCATGCGGGGCAACGTGCTCGACATGGCCATCGGTATCGTGATCGGTGCCGCCTTCGGCAAGATCGTGACGTCGTTTGTTTCCGACATTCTCATGCCACCCATCGGGCTGCTCCTGGGCGGGGTCGATTTCTCCAACATTTTCGTTGTCTTGGGCGGCGGCGACTACGCCACGCTCGAAGAAGCCCAGGCCGCCGGGACGGCGACCTGGAACGTCGGCCTCTTCGTCAACACCTTGATCGACTTCGTGATCATCGCCTTCGCCATCTTCCTGGTCGTGAAAGCGGTGAACAATCTGAAGCGCAAGGAAGCGGTGCCGCCGCCGGTGCCGTCGGAGAAATCCTGCCCCTTCTGCACCACCTCGATTCCGATCAAGGCGATCCGCTGCCCCCACTGCACGTCGCAGATCGAGCCCACCTGACGCGAGCGGACGATGGTTGACGATTTCCGCACCCTGATTACCCCCGAAGGCCTCGCGCGATTCCAGCAGGAGTTGAGGCAGCTTCAGGAAGAACGCCGCCAGGTCTGCGCCATCGTCTCCTGGGCTGCCGGCAACGGCGATCGCAGCGAGAACGGGGACTACATCTACAACAAGCAGCGTCTGCGCCAGATCGACCGCCGCTGCGACTGGCTCGCCCGCCGCCTGGAGAATGCGACCGTGGTGCGTCCGGAGCACCAGACCGCGCAGGGGCGGGTGCGCTTCGGCTCCACGGTCACCTACATCGACGAGGATGACCGCTCCCACAGGATACGCATCGTCGGCTACGACGAGGCCGACATGCAGCGCGGCGAGATCTCCATCGGCTCGCCGGTAGCCCGCGCCCTCATGGGCAAGACCGCCGGCGCCGGCGTCGAGGTCGAAACGCCCCAGGGCGTGAAGTCCCTCGACATCGAAGAGGTCAGCTGACCCACCGCGCAGTCTGAAGCCTTCGCAACCAGATCGGCCCTAGTCGACGACGTGGCGGTGGGACGGCACGACGACGATGTGCTTGAAGCGGGGTGAGGAGGGCAAGAGAATAAGCTTGCTGCCGCCCGCACCGTGCCGCGCTTGCCGAGGGTCCCCCGCAAAACTGTGCAAGCCGGGTCCCTTGAATACCACAACGCTGTGCCCATCAAACCGCTGCGTTCCAGATCGGTCGACGGAAATCAGGCGGGCCCCGCTGAAGCCATGCCTTTGGGGAGCACGGAAGGCAGGCTTGCTGACGCGACGCCACGTCCGATTGTGGAAGCCGGCGTGATGAGCCGCATTGCGCTGGAAGGCGCGGACGGCAAGCTTTCCGGCGGCGTGCCTGCTGTGCCTCTGCCAGCGATGGAGCGCGCGCGGTCCGGCGTGGTGCACCCGATGACCGACGAAGCGATGACCACCCCGAACCTTGACGATGTGCAGGGGCGGCCCCCTGTCGCCGTTGACAAAGGCCGTGGCCGCCGCCGACGCACTCCGGGCGGCGGCGCCTTGCGTGGGCAGCGCAAGGGCGACCCCTGTAAGTATGAGAACCATGATCGCTGTTCGCGCAGTGGCGCCACACATAGGTACCTCCTGCAATCCGGGCTGACGCTGGTCGAGCTTCGTCCCGGCATCATAGCCCAGCGAGCCATGGCATTGCAGCTTTCCTCACGCAGACTTGTAGCCTTCGCTGCTGCGCGAAATTAGAGGCTGGCCTTTCCCGTGCCGAGCTAACTGCCGACAGGCTGCGGCCGGGCCGGCGGTTTCTCTCAGCGGAACAACACCACCGGAATCCTGCAGGAACGCACCATCTCCGTCGTCGTGGAGCCGATGATCAGGCTGCGGATGCGGGAATGGCCGTAGGCACCCATCACCAGGAGGTCGATCCCTTCGGATTCAACCACCTGAGAGATCACGACCTCGGGCTGGCCCGGAAGCACCGCGGTATCCACCGCATAGCCACCGGCCCTCAGCACGGCCTGGGCATCGTCCAGCCGCTTGCGGCTCTCTTCCGTCTCCGGCCCTACGGTCAACAAGCGGCACTTCAGACCGGCGAAAAGCTCGCTGCGCGCGATGTGGTCCACTGCCTTCATGCTGCTTGTGCCGCCATCATAGGCGATGAGGAAGCGCTCAATCGGCTTGAAGGCGCGCGAAGCGACGAAGACCGGCTTGCTGCTTGAACGCACCACCCGCTCGAGGTTGGAGCCGAGGTGCAGCTTGGCGAAGTCGGCCGCCTCGCCGCGCTTGCCGACCACCACCATCGCGGCCTCGATCTCCAACTCGGCGACGCTTTCCACGAAGTCGCCAATCCTGAGCTTCGTCGTTACCCCCTCTATACCGGCTGCCTCGATGCGCGTCTTGGCGTCGTCGAGGACTGCCCGACCGCGCTTCTGTGCCAGCTTGGCCCGCTGCTCGTCGAGGGCGCTCAACTCCGCCAGCAGCGCCGTGCGCGCGCCGAGCGTGATGTTGCCGCTAAGATTGGCGGGAGCGCTTGCCGTCTCGCGCCGGCCGAGCACGTGCAGAACCTCGACCGCCGCCCGCGTGCGACTTGCGATCCAAGCGGCATGGTCGCAGACGCTCTGCGAATAGATCGATCCATCCACCAGTGCGATGAGCTTTGCCATGGTTTCCTCCCTGCAGCCCTTCAGTGCCCCATGAGGCGTTCGAGCGCCCCGGGCTTATCGTGAATTGCCAGCCTGTCGACGATGGTCTCGCTGGCCTTGTTCAGCCCGAGGATCTCGACCTCGGCGCCCTCGCGGCGGAACTTCAGAATGATCATATCCAACGCCGCGACGCTTGAAATGTCCCAGATGTGGGCGCGGCTGACGTCGATGGTGACCTTCTCGAGCGCCTCCTTGAAGTCGAAGGCGGCGGTGAAGGCGTCGGCGGAAGCAAAGAAGACCTGGCCCTCGACCACGTAGCGACGCGCCGTGCCGTCTTCGGAAAGGGTCGAGGTGACGCGGAAGATTTGCGAGATCTTCCAGGCAAAGAAGATGCCCGACAGCAGCACGCCGACCAGCACGCCGATCGCCAGGTTGTGGGTGAACACCACGCAGGCGACCGTCGCCAGCATGACCACGGACGAACTCCGCGGATGGTCCTTCAGATTCTTGATCGACGACCAGCTGAAGGTGCCGATTGCCACCATGATCATGATGGCGACCAGCGCCGCCATGGGGATCTGCTTCACCCAGTCGCCGAGCACCACAATCATGAACAGCAGGAAGGCGCCGGCGCAGAAGGTGGATAGCCGGCCGCGTCCACCCGATTTTACGTTGATCATCGACTGGCCAATCATGGCGCAGCCCGCCATGCCGCCGATGAAGCCGGTGGCCGTATTGGCGATGCCCTGGCCGATGCACTCCTGGTTCTTGTTGCTCGGGGTATCCGTCAGGTCATCGACGATGGTGGCGGTCATCAGCGACTCCAGCAGGCCCACCGCCGCCACCGCTGCCGAATAGGGCAGCACGATCATCAGCGTCTCGAAGGTCAGCGGCAAGTCCGGCAGAAGGAACACGGGCAGCGTGGAGGGCAGCTCGCCCATGTCGCCCACGATCCGCACGTCGAGGCCGAAGCCTATTGCAACGGCCGTCAGGGCCAGGATGCAGATGAGCGGCGAGGGGATCGACTTGGTGAGGAAGGGGAACAGATAGATGATCGCGAGACCCGCGGCGACCATGACGTAGGTCAGCCAGGGCACGCCGATGAGTTCCGGCAGCTGTGCGAGGAAAATGAGGATCGCCAGCGCGTTGACGAAGCCCGTGATCACCGAGCGGGATACGAAACGCATGAGGTAGCCGAGCCGCAGGCATCCGGCGGCAATCTGCAGCAGGCCGGCGACGACCGTCGCCGCCAGCAGGTACTGCAGCCCGTGGTCCTTGACCAGGGTGATCATCAGCACCGCCGTGGCGGCGGTAGCAGCCGAGATCATGCCGGGGCGGCCGCCGGTGAACGCCGTGAGGACCGCGATCGAGAAGGAGGCGAAAAGGCCCACCTTGGGGTCGACGCCGGCGATGATCGAAAAGGCGATGGCTTCGGGAATCAGCGCCAGGGCAACAACCAACCCGGCCAGCACGTCGCCGCGGATGTTGCCGAACCACTGGTCGCGGTAGGCGAAGAGAGAATTCATGGAGATCCCGGTTAGCGGAACCCACGCGGATGACTGGATCCGTTTGCAGTGGGTTGGTTCTGGCGGGTTTTCCGGCGGATCGGCGGCCGGCGGAGCCACCCGGAATCTCACCGGGTCCGAGCGAATGGGCTAGTGATAGGCGCGTTATTGCTGCACCGCAACATGAAAATGGAAAGGCCGTCGGCGAAGGTGAAGGGAGGCTAGCTAAAGCCGCGCCGAGATCCAGTCGAGCGCTTCCTCGACCGAGGCGGCGGTTTCCTGCTCCCGCAGCGGCGGCCGCTCGATCATGACCACCGGCACACCGAGCTCGCGCGCCACCGCAATCTTGGCGTAGGTCGCCTCGCCGCCGGAGTTCCTGGTGACCAGCGCCTGGATGCCGTGCAGCAGGAAGAGGGCGCGCTCGCCGTTCTCGTCGAAAGGGCCGCGGCCCAGCACCACCTGGTAATCGTGCAGGGGCAGGGCGCCGCGTGGCGCGTCGACCATGCGCACCAGGAACTGGACCCGCGGCAGGTCGGAGAAGGCTTCCAGTTCCTGTCGGCCGACGGAGAGGAAGACGCGCTCGGCCAGCCCCGGCAGCTGCGCGGCGGCCGCCTCGGCGTCAGGCACCCGGATCCAGGTGTCGCCCTCGACCTCGCGCCAGGGCGGTCGGGCCAGCAGCAGCCGTGGCGTGCCGGTCCGACGGCAAGCGTCCTCCGCGTTGTCGGAGATCCTTGCGGCGAAGGGATGGGTGGCGTCGACGAGCAGGTCGATGCGTTCGCTTACCAGATAGTCAGCCAGCGCCTCGACGCCGCCGAAGCCGCCGATGCGCAAGCCTCCCGGAAGGGTGGCGGGCTGCTCGGTGCGGCCGGCGAGGGAGGAAATCACCTCGACGCCCGCGCGCTCGGCGAGGCTTTCGGCCAGCAGCCGCGAGTCGCCGGTGCCGCCAAGCAGCAGGATGCGCTTCGGTTGTCTGAGGGGGGATTCGCTCATGACGGCCAACCTGGCGCCTGGCCGACGAGATTTCCACTACGGTCGAAAATCATGACCTCCACCTCGATCGCCCCGTCGAGGACGCCGAGTGCGGCGGCCCGGGCTCGCGCGGCCACGGCGTCGGCCAACGGCAGGCCGGCCGCCGCTGCCAGGTCGAGCACCTGCTTGGCCGTGTTGGCCTGGCGCGCCTCGGCCAGCAGCGCCGGCGCGGCGCCGAGGCCCGCGAGGGTCTCCGCCAGCAGGTCGAAGTCGACCTGGCTACGCCCCGAATGCAGATCGAGATGGCCGGCCGCCAGCTTCAGAGTTTGCCGAAGCCGCCGGCCAGAGTGAGGCGCGGCAGCGGGTGCCGGCGCAAGTACTTCAGCAGGCCGCCGGCGAAGTCGCCCATGTCGAGCAGGGCGCTCTCCGGCAGGTGGTAGAGGCGCTGCACGGCCGCCTCGGAGGTCGAACCAGTGCAGGCGGCCGCGTGGCCAAGACCGAGGGCCCGCGCCACGTCGATGCCTCGGTGAATCGAATGGATCCAGGCCGAGCAGGAGAACGGCACCACCACCCCGGTGGTGCCGAGGATGGAAAGGCCGCCGAGAATGCCAAGGCGTGGGTTCCAGGTCTGCTTGGCCAGGGCCGCGCCATTATCGACGGAGATCTCGATCTCCACGTCGCCGGCGTCGCCATGCCCGGCGGCGACCTCGGCCACCACCTGGCGCATCATCTGCCGCGGCACCGGGTTGATGGCCGGCTCGCCGACCGGCAGCGGCAGCCCCGGCTTGGTGACGGTGCCGACGCCGGCGCCGGCCTTGAAGACGACTCCGCTGCCGGGCGCGGTGCGGCGCAGGGTCACCTGCACGGTGGCCAGATGGGTGACGTCCGGGTCGTCGCCGGCGTCCTTCACGATGGCGGCGCTGGCCGAGTCGTCCGACAGCGCTTCGCGGGTCAGCGCGAAGGCCGGCTGCTCGCCCTTCGGCAGGGTGATGGAGACGGGATCCGGGAACTGCCCGGTGAGCAGCGCCGTGTAGGCAGCCTTGGTGGCCGCTGTGGCGCAGGCCCCTGTGGTCCAGCCGCGCCGCAACGCGCCTTCCGGTTTGCGAGTCATGTCGCTATTCTACAATTACCGGCTTTCCACTGACCAGGACGGCCGGCCTCCTGCCGTCTAGAGTGCGCTTCATGGAAACTGATGATCTTTCCCTGCCGATTTTCGAGGCCGGCAGCGTGTGGCTGGTCGGCGCCGGGCCAGGCGACCCGGGCCTTTTGACCTTGCACGCGGTGAACGGGCTGCAGCAGGCCGATGCGGTGGTCTACGATGCCCTGGTGGCGAGCGCCATCCTCGACCTCGCGCGGCCGGATTGCGAGCGGATCTTTGCTGGCAAGCGCGGCGGCAAGCCCTCACCGGTTCAGGCCGACATCTCGCAGCGCCTGGTGCGCCTCGCCAAGGCCGGCAAGCGGGTGTTGCGCCTGAAGGGCGGCGACCCCTTCGTGTTCGGCCGTGGCGGCGAGGAGGCCCTGGCACTGGTCGCCGCCGGGGTGCCCTTCCGCGTCATCCCCGGCATCTCCGCCGGCATCGGCGGCCTTGCCTATGCCGGCATTCCGGTGACCCACCGCGACACCAACTCCGCCGTCACCTTCGTCACCGGCCACGGCGTCGGCGGTGCCGTGCCGGACGGCCTCGACTGGGCGGCGCTTGCCAAGGGTTCGCCGGTCGTCGTGCTCTACATGGCCCTCAAGCACATCGCCGCCATCGCCGGTGCTCTGCTGCAGCATGGCCGGCCGGCCGAGGAGCCGGTCGCCGTGGTCAGCCAGGCGACCCTACCCGAGCAGGTCATCCTGGAAACCACCTTGGCGCGCTGCGCCGAGGACATCGCCGCTGCCGGCATCGAGCCACCCTGCATCGTGGTGGTCGGAGAGGTGGTGCGCCTGCGCGCCGGACTCGACTGGCAGGGCCTCGCCGCCGGCCGCGTGCTCGACCCCGATCCGCTAGGTCCCTCCCGGCGGCGCGAGACCGGATGACCCGCGGCCTGCTCCTCGCTGCCCCCGCTTCGGGCAGCGGCAAAACCACGCTCACCCTCGCCCTGCTGCGCCGGCTGCGCAATTTGGGCCGGACGGTCGGCTCCGTGAAGGTCGGTCCCGACTACATTGATCCCGGTTTCCACCGCGCCGCCAGCGGGCGTTCCTGCCTCAATCTCGACGGCTGGGCGATGCGGCCGGAAACCCTGGCGGCCGCGCTCGCCGAGGCTGCCGAGGGTGCCGAGCTGATCCTTGGCGAGGGCGTCATGGGCCTCTTCGACGGCGCGCCGGCGCGCGACGCGCTCGGCCTGGCCGCCGGCTCGACGGCGCAGCTCGCTGCGCTGACCGGCTGGCCGGTGGTGCTGGTGGTAGACTGCCAGGGCATGGGCGCCTCGGTCGCCGCCCTGGCGCGGGGCTTCGCCGGCTTCCATGCCGAAGTCACGCTGGCCGGGATACTCCTGAACAATGTCGCGAGCCCGCGCCACGAGAGCCTGTTACGGGCGGCCTGTGCGGATGCCGGCTTCACCGTCTTCGGCGCGCTGCGGCGCGATCCCGGGCTGGCGCGGCCCTCGCGCCACCTCGGCCTCGTGCAGGCGGCGGAGGACGATCACCTCGAAGCCTTCCTCGAAGCTGCCGCTGCCGCGGTCGCGGCGCAGGTCGACGTCACCGCGCTGCTGGCGGCGGCACGCCCCGCCGGGCTGTCGGGCAGCGCTGCTCCGGCAGCGCCCTTGCCGCCACTGGGCCAGCGCATTGCCGTGGCGGAGGACGTCGCCTTTGCCTTTGCCTATCCGCTGGTGCTGCAGGGCTGGCGCCGGGCCGGGGCGGAGGTCGTGGCCTTCTCACCTTTGGCCGATCAAGCGCCCGACCCGGCCGCCACGGCGATCTACCTGCCCGGCGGCTATCCCGAACTGGAGGCGGGCCGCTTGGCCGCCGCATCGCGCTTTCTGGACGGTCTCAGGGCCGCGGCGGCGGACGGCGCGACAATCTACGGCGAGTGCGGCGGATACATGGTTCTCGGCCAGGGGCTGGAGGACGCCGAGGGCGCGCGCCATGCCATGGCGGGGCTGCTGCCGCTGGAAAGCTCCTTCAAGACGCCGCAGCGCCATCTCGGCTACCGCAGAGCCGAACTGCTGGCGTCGGGGCTTCTCGGCACCGCCGGCGCGGCTTTCCGGGGCCACGAATTCCACTACGCCCGCGTGCTGGGCAGCGAAGGGCCGGCGGCGACGGCGCTGTTTCGTGCCGCTTCGGCCGGCGGCGACGATCTAGGGCCGGTGGGCCAGCACAACGGCCGTGTCTTTGGGTCTTTCCTGCATCTCATCGACCGCGAGGCGGCTTGAGGAAAGACCGACACCTCCGCGCAAGAGCTGCAAAGGCCTCGTATCCCTCAGGTTGTGAGGGTCACAGAAATGTTTTTGGATCGCCACGGCGCGCTGGGCTCTAGTCTGCGCAGGAATCCGGCCGAATCAGGCGAAAACTCCTATTCCGATCTGCACGAAGCATTCGCTTCCCTGCGTTTCCGGTTTAGTATGGCGAAACCCTTCGCAACGTGTTCATTGGGCCGGTCAGCGGCCGGCCGACGACAGCGCGGCCGCCGATGGGACGGGCCTTGGCATAGGCATTTTGAGGCAGGCAGTTGGAAGGGGGAGCTTAGTGGAGCAAGCCATCGAAGAAGTCTGGACGATGGTGATGGCCCTGGTGGCCAGCTACGGGCTGAGCGTCCTCGGCGCCATCGTCATTCTCATCATCGGTTTCGTCGTCGCCGGATGGGCGCGCGGCAGCATCAGCAGGGGTCTCAGCAGGTTCAAGAACATCGACGCAACGCTGCGCAGCTTCTTCTCGAGCCTCGCCTATTACGCCGTCATCATTTTCACAGTTATCGCCGTGCTGTCGCAGTTCGGCGTGGAGACTACCAGCTTCATCGCGGCGCTCGGTGCCGCCGGCTTGGCCATCGGACTGGCACTGCAAGGCACGCTCAGCAATGTTGCTGCCGGCGTCATGCTGCTGCTGTTCCGGCCGTTCAAGATCGGCGACTACATTGAGGGCGGCGGGCTGGCCGGCACGGTGAAGGATATTTCCCTCTTCATCACCGAACTGGCGACCCCGGACAACGTGCAGATCCTCGCACCGAATGCGCAGATCTGGGGCTCGGCCATAAAGAACTATTCCTTCCATCCGACGCGGCGGGTCGACATTGTGATCGGTATCGCCTACGAGGACGACATCGACAA
The DNA here is from genome assembly GCA_009377535.1 of Kiloniellaceae bacterium. Taxonomy (GTDB): domain Bacteria; phylum Pseudomonadota; class Alphaproteobacteria; order Kiloniellales; family Kiloniellaceae; genus Pelagibius. Next base: position 35,995 of record WHTV01000013.1, on the reverse strand, counting down.
AGCCCTCGCGGCGATCATCGACGAAATGAAGAAGGATTCTCGCGTCGTCGCGGAGCCGGAGCCGATGGCCGCCGTTACCGACCTGGGCAACAGCTCGGTCAACTTCGTCGTGCGTGTCTGGTGCAATGCCGCCGACTATTGGGGGCTGAAGTTCGATTTGACCAAGAACCTGAAAAACAGGATGGACATGGAGAACATCACCATTCCCTTTCCGCAGCGCACGATGCACATGGTCGGTGCCGCAGCCGACTAGGAAGGGCAGTGGACAGGGAACGCGACAGTTGCGAAGGCCGTCGCGGGAACGCTGGGTAACGAAATTGGAATTGTCGGGGGACAACGGCGCGGCCGCCTGAGTGGTCGGCGCCTCCATCGGAGGTCGAACAGATATGAAGAAGCTGCTCATCGGACTGGGCGTCGTGGTGCTGCTGCTCCTCGTGGCGGTGGTCGTCGCCCCCTTCCTGATCCCTCTGGACAGCTACAAGGGTGAGATCCAGGCCCGCGCGAAGGAGGCCACCGGGCGCGACCTGCGCATCGACGGCGACATCTCGCTCTCGCTGCTTCCGGTCATCGCCGTTTCGGTGGAAAACGTCGGCTTTGCCAATGCGCCGGGCGCCTCGACGCCGGAGATGGCGACCGTCGAGCGCCTCGACGTCGCCTTGCAGCTGCTGCCGCTGTTGAGCGGCGAGGTGGCCATCGACCGCTTTATCCTGGAAAGGCCGGTGATCAACCTCGAGGTCGACGCCCAGGGAGTGCCCAATTGGCAGCTGCAGACGACCGGGGAGACCACGGCCCCCTCCGGCGATGCCGGCGATTCGGGCGGCGGAGCCTCGCCGGTCAGCGAAATCCGCCTCGGCGAGGTGCGCCTGAACGACGGCACCCTCAACTACCTCGACCGCCGGAGCGACCAGGCGATGACGGTCAGCGAGGTGAACATGGAGCTTTCGCTGCTCTCGCTGTCCTCGCCCTTCGCGGCGGAAGGATCGGCAATCTGGAACGGTGAGAAGATCGCACTGGAAATGAACGCGGAGAACCCAAGCGCCCTGATGGCCGGAGAGACCACCAACCTCGCCATGAAGATCGACTCCGCGCCGGTGACCTTCGCTTTCGACGGCGCTGCGCGTAGTGCCGAAGCGCTCGGCCTGCAGGGCGCACTGCAGCTCGACGTGCCCTCGCTCCGCAATCTCGCTGCCTGGACCGGCAATCCGCTGGACTTTCCGGGCGATGGTTTCGGCCCCTTCAACATCGCCGGCCAGCTGGAGATGACGGGCGCCAAGGTCGCGCTCACTGAAGCCAAGCTGAAGCTCGACGATATCGCCGGCGAGGGTCTTTTCGCGGTCGACGCCACCGGCGCCAAGCCGATGATCAAGGCAGAGCTGACGGTCGACCAGTTGAACGTCAATCCCTACCTGCCACCGGAGCAGGAGTCGGCCGAGGCAGGCCAAGCCGGTGACGGGGCGGCCGGTGGCGGCGACTGGAGCGACGAGCCGATCGACGTCTCCGGGCTCGGCGCGGTGAATGCCGACCTCGCCTTCAATGCCAGCAGCATCCAGTTCAAGGACGTGAAGATCGGCCAGAGCAGCCTGACCGTGGTGCTGCAGGACAGCAAGCTGACGGCGGACCTGGCGGAGATGCAGCTCTACGAGGGCTCCGGCAAGGGCAAGGTGGTGGTCGACGGCAGCAGCGGCAAGCCCGCCATCACGGCCGATTTCGACTTGGCGAACTTCCAGGCCGGTCCCTTCCTCAATGACCTGGCGAAGTTCGACCGCATCCTCGGCACCACGGAGAGCAAGTTCTCCGTGCAGACCACCGGCGGCAGCCAGCGCGAGCTGGTCTCCAACCTCAACGGCGACGGTGGTGTGGTGTTCCGCGACGGGGCCATCAAGGGCATCAACCTGGCGGCCATGGTGCGCGACATCTCGACGGCGGCCATCGAGCAGTCTTTCGATGACGCCCAGGCGACGGATTTCGCCGAACTGTCCGGCACCTTCACCATCGACAAGGGAATCGTCAGCAACGACGACCTTTCGCTGGTCGCACCGTTGTTGCGGATGAGCGGGGCGGGCAAGGTTCCGCTGCCGCCGCGCACGGTCGACTACCAGGTGAAGCCCAAGCTGGTCGGCAGCATCGAAGGCCAGGGCGGCGCTTCCGATGCTTCGGGCATCGCAGTGCCGATCAAGGTCAGCGGGCCGTGGCACGACATCTCCTACGGGCCGGACCTCGAGAGCATGCTGAAGGATCAGGTGAAGGATCCCGCCGCCGTCATCGAGAAGCTGCAGGAGGGTGAAGGAGCCAAGGATCTGCTGGACAGCCTGAAGCCTGGCGGCAGCTCGGACAGCGACGACGGCTCCAGCGGCCCGCTCGACCTCAAGAAGCGTCTGCTCGGAAATTGACTCTCGCCCCGGCCAGGGCTGCCGTTGTCGCGGCGGTGCTGCTGCTTGCAGCTTGCGGGACCGCCGATCCGATTCCGCCCCTGGTCAGGGTGGTGGATCTGCGTCTGCTGGAGAGCAGCGTCTTCGAGCAACGCTTCGAGATCGACCTCTGGATCGGCAATCCCAACGACTTTGCCCTGCCGCTCGACGGCCTGACCTTCGACCTCGAGGTCAATGGCGAGGCCTTTGCCCGCGGCTTCAGCAACCAGCGGGTGACCATCCCGCGCCTCAGCGAAGGCCGGATCTCTGTAACGGCTTCCACCACGCTTATCGACCTGGTGCGGCAGATGCTGCTGTTGGCCGAGCACGGCGACCTTGCCTACCGGTTGCACGGCCTCGCCTACATGAACAGCCTGCAGCGGCACTCGGTGCCCTACGAGTCCGAAGGCAGCTTCCACCTGCAGCGTCCGGGCGGCCCGGGCGAGGCCATCTAAGCGCGGGAGTCGCGGCCGGGGCGGCGCGCCCGACAGGCCAGGAGCATGCGAACGCCATGATAGAATATGTTGGTGAAATCTATGTCTACCGATAGAATCGAAGGCATTGCCACCTCTGCCGGTCCGACGCGCCCGCCGCTGGCGCCGCGCAAGCCGACGCGCGTCACCCTGCACGGGGTGACCCGCGAGGATCCCTATGCCTGGCTGCGCGCCGACAACTGGCGCGACGTGATGCGCGACCCCGCTGTGCTGGATGCGGAGATCCGCGCCTACCTGGAAGCCGAGAACGTCTATACCGAGGCGGCGATGGCGCCCACGGCGACGCTGCAGCAGCAGCTCTTCGCCGAGATGAAGGGGCGCATCAAGGAGGACGACAGCTCGGTGCCGAGCCCGGACGGGCTCTATGCCTACTACCAGCGCTTCGAGACCGGGGGCCAGCACCCGGTGTTCTGCCGCTGCCCGGCCGATGCCCTGGGAGGGGGCTGGGCGGCCGACGGATCCGGCCGGGAGGGCGAGCAGGTGTTGCTCGACGGCAACCGCGAGGCCGAGGGCGAGAACTTCTTCCGGGTCGGCGCCTGCGAGCACAGCCCCGACCATGGCTTGTTGGCCTATGCCGTCGACCGCAACGGCTCGGAGCGCTACCGTATCAACGTGAAGGATCTCTCCAACGGCACGCTGCTGCCCGACACCATCGAGGAGGCACAGGGCAGCCTGGTCTGGGCCAACGACGGCCGCACGCTGTTCTATGTGACGCTCGACGAGGAGCACCGCCCCTCCAAAGTTTACCGCCACCGCCTCGGCGACGATACCGCAGCGGACGTGCTGGTCTACGAGGAGCCGGACCCCGGCTTCTTCGTCGGCCTCAGTAAGACCGAGAGCGACCGCTTCATCGTCATCTCGGCGCACGACCACACCACCTCCGAGGCGCGGGTGGTCGACGCGGCCGCCCCCGAAAGCGCGCCGGTCCTCATCGCGGTGCGCGAGCGCGGCCTCGAGTACGACGTCAGCGACCACGGCGCGCGCTTCCTCATCCTGACCAACGCCGACGGCGCCATCGACTTCAAGATCGTCGAGGCGCCCATCGCGACGCCGGGGCGCGCGCAGTGGCGCGACCTGGTGCCGCACCGGCCGGGCTGTCTGATTCTCGGCCTGGAGGTGTTCAAGGACTATCTCGTCCGCTTGGAGCGCGAGGCCGGCCTGCCGCGCATCGTCGTCACCGCCTGGGCTTCCGGCGCGGAGCACGCCATCGCCTTCGACGAGCAGGCCTACTCCCTGGGCCTGATACCCGGCTACCTCTACGACACCGCCAGCCTGCGCTTCGCCTATTCCTCGCTGACCACGCCGCAGCGGGTCTACGACTACGACATGGCGAGCCGGCGGCGGGTGCTGCGCAAGGAGCAGGAGGTGCCGAGCGGCCACAATGCCGACGACTACGTGGCGCGCCGCATCCTGGCCCGCGCCCACGACGGCGAGGAAGTGCCGGTTTCCCTGGTCTACCGCAAGACGACGCCGCTCGACGGCTCGGCACCGCTGCTGCTCTACGGCTATGGCTCCTACGGCCACGCCATCCCGGCCGCCTTTTCGACCAACCGCTTCAGCCTGATCGACCGTGGATTCATCTACGCCATCGCGCACATCCGCGGCGGCACCGACAAGGGCTACGGCTGGTATCTCGACGGCAAGCTGGACAAGAAGTCCAACAGCTTCCGCGACTTCATCTCGGCGGCGGAAGCGCTGATCGGGCAGGGTTTCACCCGCGCCGGCCAGATCGTCGGCCACGGCGGCTCGGCCGGCGGCCTTCTGATGGGCGCGGTCGCCAACCTGCGCCCGGACCTATTTCGCGGCATCGTCGCCGAGGTGCCTTTCGTCGACGTGCTGACGACCATGTGCGATAAGGACCTGCCGCTGACGCCGCCGGAATGGCCGGAGTGGGGCAATCCGCTGGAGAGCCTCGAGGCCTACCGCACCATCGCCGCCTATTCGCCCTGCGACAACGTCGAGGCCAAGGCCTATCCGGCGATCCTCGCGACCGCCGGGCTCACCGACCCGCGCGTCACCTATTGGGAGCCGGCCAAGTGGGTGGCCCGGCTGCGGGCGGCCAAGACCGACGACAACCTGCTGCTGCTGAAGACGGTGATGACGGCCGGCCACGGCGGCGCGTCGGGACGCTTCGACAAGCTGCACGAGGTGGCACTGTCCTATGCCTTCGCGCTGCTGGTCTGCGGCAAGGCCGGGAGAGATGATCTTGAGGATGTATGATCTTGCGGCGGCCGATCCGCTGCTGCGCTTCAGCCCCTATTGCTGGCGCACGAAGATGGCACTGACCCACAAGGTCCTGGCGGTGGAGACCGTTCCCTGGCGCTTCACCGAGAAGCAGGCCATCGCCTTCTCGGGGCAGGGGCGTGTGCCGGTGCTGGTCGACGGCGAGAAGGTGATCCACGACTCCTGGGAGATCGCCTGCTACCTGGAGGATGCCTACCCCGACCGGCCGGCGCTGTTCGGTAGCGTCGATGCCCGCGGCGGCGCGCTCTTCATCAAGCGCTGGGCGGAGGGGCAGCTGCACCCGGCGCTGGTGCGCCTCATCATCGCCGACATCGTGAAGATCCTGCACGCCGACGACCTCGGCTATTTCCGCGAGAGCCGCGAGGCGGCCCTGGGCGCAACGCTGGAGGATTACAGCGCGGCCAAGGCGGAAAACCTGAAGCACCTCCACGCCGTGCTGACGCCGCTGCGCCTGACGGTAAAGGACGTCGCCTTCCTCGGCGGCGACGAGCCGGCCTATGCCGACTACATCGTCTTCGGTGCGCTTCAGTGGGCGCGTTGCGCCTCGCCGCAGAACCTGCTGGACGACGACGACCCGGTGGCCGCCTGGTTCGGGCGGCTGTTGGATCTCTACGACGGCCTCGGCGCCAAGGCGCCGTGCGCCGCAGCGGTCTAGGAACACTGCAGGCCTGCTGACAGGAGGGCGTCAGGAGAAACCTGATAGCATGGCGATCCTTGCCGGCCGCCCCTTGGCGGCGGCACCGTTTTTCTGCGAAAGGTTTCCCGACATGTCAGACCAGGCAAGCAAGGCTGCGTCTTTCCGCGCGCTGCACGAGCGCGAAGGCGCCTTTGTCATTCCCAATCCCTGGGACGTGGGCACCGCCCGCCTCCTCGCATCCCTGGGCTTCGAGGCCCTCGCGACGACCAGCGCGGGCTTCGCGTTCTCCCTGGGCAGGCCGGAAGGCAGGTCATCGCGCGACGAGGTGCTGGCGCATTGCCGCGCCATCGTCACGGCCAGCGAGCTGCCTGTTTCGGCCGATTTGGAGAAGGGCTTCGGCGACTCGCCCGACAGCGTGGCGGAGACGATCCATGCCGCCGCGGCGACCGGGCTGGCGGGCTGTTCGATCGAGGACCACACCAATCGCCGTGACGACCCGATCTTCGACTTTCCCCTAGCGGTCGAACGCATCGCGGCGGCGGTCGAGGCGGCACGATCGCTTCCCCACGACTTCGTGTTGACCGCGCGCTGCGAGAACTATCTGTGGGGGCGGCCTGATCTCAACGACACCATCCGTCGGCTGCAGGCCTTTGCCGAGGCCGGCGCCGACGTGCTCTACGCCCCCGGCCTGCGCAGCCTTGAAGAGATTCGCAGCCTGTGCGCCGCCGTGAACCGGCCGGTCAACGTGGTGATGGGACTGCCCGGCGCCGCTTTCACGGTGCGGCAGCTTGCCGATGCCGGCGTCAGGCGCATCAGCGTTGGCGCGGCGCTGGCCCGCCTGGCCTATGGCAGCTGCCTGCGGGCGGCGCAGGAAATCATTGAAGGCGGCAGCTTCGGCGCCTTGTCGGAGGCCGTCGGCTTTGCGGAACTCGAGGACCGCTTCAAGCGCTTCGGATGAAGACGCTCCCGACTGGCGGTACGGCCTAGGTCTTGGCCGCCTGCCTGGCGCACACCTCTTCGTAGGCCGCCCGCAGGCGTTCGGCGACCGAGGGGACCTGTCGCTTGCGAGGCGCGATCCCCAGGTGCGCCTCGCGCAGCTCGGCCATGAAATCTTCCCACATCGGCGGCCCACCGTCCGCCAGCAGCTTGGCGCGGATCGAGAGCTCCTCGCTCACCGGCAGGTGGCGGGTGCCCCAGGCGCCGATCTGCGCAAAGACCGGCAACAACTCGATGGCCTTCTCGGTCAGGCTGTAGATGGCCTTCTGCTTGTGGCTGGGGTCGTCGGCCTTGGTGATCAGGCCCTCTTCGAGCAGCATCTTCAGGCGGTCCGCCAGGATGTTCGAGGAGATGCCTTCCTCGGAGCGCAGCAGCTCGCGGAAGTGCCGGCGGTTGCCGAACATCATGTCGCGCAGGATCAACAGGGACCATTTGTCGCCCAGCACCTCCAGGGTGAGGTTGATTGGGCATCCCGATCGGTGTGAACCGGACATCCCGTTTTCTCCTGAAATCCGCGGGCAAAGAAAAACCGCTTGCATTATCGCACCATTGATCATAATCTGCAACCGGTTGTTATATGCAACTGGTTAACTGATCAGGAGGTGACCCACCATGGCAAAGCAGCAAGACATCGCCGACCTCGTGCGCAGCTACTTCGGCGCCTACATCTCGAAGCGCCGGGAGGTGCTGGAGGCGCTTCTGCGGGAGGATTTCGTTTTCCGCTGCCCGCTCGGCAACCGGATCGACAAGGCGACATACTTTCAGGAGTGCTGGCCCGGCAGCGGCAAGATCCGTGCCGTCGACTTCGAGGCCGTCCTCACCGACGGCAACGAGGCGATGGTGCGCTACGTGGCGACGCTGAATTCCGGGGCGGAGTACCGTTGCGCCGAGTACTTCCGCGCCGAGGGCGGTCAGATCGTCCAGGTGGACGTCTACTTCGGCAACCACCCCGACCATCTTTTCGCGATCTTCGACGCGGCAGCCTGAGGCTGCGGCGATTGCCGAAACCAGCAATCCGAAAGGAATCCCTGATGAACGCTCCTTCCGCAGAGCATGCCACTTTCACGGTCGAGCGCCGCTTCGATGCCACGCCCGCCGAGGTCTTCGCGGCCTGGTCGCGGCCCGCCATGAAGCAACGCTGGTTCGGTGACGCCGATGGGTGGGAAGACGTCGAACACAAACTCGACTTTCGCGTCGGCGGCCGAGAGTACTCGACGGGGCGGCAGCCGGGCGGCCCCTTGCACATCAACGACACCGTGTTCCTGAACATCGTGCCGGACCGCCGCATCGTCTTCGCCTACACGATGCGGCTCGACGAGAAACCGATTTCCGCTTCGCTGGCGACCATGGAGGTTCGGCCCGACGGCAAGGGAGCGCGGTTGATCTACACCGAGCAGGCCGCCTTCTTCGACGGCGGCGATAATGTGGGGCAGCGCGAAAGCGGCTGGAACTGGTTGCTCGGCCAACTGGAGAAGGTTCTCGGCGAGAACAGCGCCGCGCGGGCATGAAAGCCGGCGCGGAAAACGGTGGCCGGCCTCAGGTTTCCTTGGGCTGGCCGCCGGCTTCGGTCAGCGGCACCGGAATCAAGGGGCTCTTGTCGAGCAGCGGGGCCGATCCGGCAGCCGGCGGCGCCGCCTTGAGCGGCGCAGTCGTGTCGCCGTCGGCAGCTTCCGGCGCCGCAGAGAGCGGTGCAGTCGTTTCCGTCGTCTCCTGTCGCGCGGTAGTCTGTGCGTCCTCGCGCAGGCTGCGGCTCACTGCCTCGGCGATCTTTAGCAGACTCTCCTGGGCCATGCTGCCGGCCAGGCTGTAGGCCATGTGCGAGTCCTGCCAGAGGAATTGCGCGCCATCGCCGTCGCGCGCAAAGGTAAAGCTGGATTTCCCCGCCTTGCCGCCGGTCCGCATGGTGAGGGTCACGCGCTGACCCGCTTCGTTCTGGTAAAGCAACTGGGCGGCCGGCGGGCCGCCGTTACCGGCCAGCAGGCGCTCGCTCGCCAGGCTGAAGCCGAACGTCTCCAGGTCCGGCACCGTCGCTGGCACGTCGCCCGGCTGGGCCGCGAGCCAGGTAACGACTTGCCGCTCGCTGCTCTGCGCCTCAACGACCGGCTGCAGCGGGGCCTCAGCTGCCTGCCGCGTGAAGGCGACGAGGGGATCGTCGCGTCCCCCCACCTGCTCCAGAAAGACCCAGCCGGCGGCTCCAGCGGTGATCATCAGGGCGACGGAGGCCGCAAGGCTGCGCCAGCGGCGTGTGCTTAGGGCGCGTGTTGGGGACTCCTTCAGCGCGGCGTCAAGCACGCCGGCCAGGGCCGCCATGCGCGGTGGCAGGGTGTTGTCGCGTGCGGACTTGTCCGGGCGTGGATCGAAGAGGGCGTGGAGACTGATGTTCTGCGCACGATAGGCGGCCAGGCGCGCCGCCTCGCCGGGATGGGCCGCCAGGTAGGACTCGATCGCAGCCCGGCGATGGCTGTCGAGCTGCCCGTCGACATAGGCCTGCAGGTCGTCTTCGGGAACCGCGTTGTCATTGATTGGCCGGGCTGGCGTCATTGCACCTTCCGAAGGTTGGCCATCGGCGCGCCGATCATCATGCGGCGCAGCGCCTCGCGCCCGCGCGAGAGCCGCGACATGACGGTGCCGATAGGCACGTCCAGCACTTCCGCCGCTTCCTTGTAGGCGAGCCCCTCGTAGCCGACGAGCAGCACCGCCTGGCGCTGCTCCTCCGGCAGCCGCTCCAGCGCGTCGGCGAGATCGTGCAGCTCCAGGAAGCCGAGCTGCGGGGCCGGGCGCGCCGTCAGGTTCTCCAGCGCTTCGTCGGGAACAGCGTAGTTCCAGCGCCGGCGCTCGGTCAGGCGGTCGACATGGGCGTTGTGCAGGATGGTGAAGAGGTAAGCGCGCAGGTTGCGGATCTCCGCCGCTTTCTGACGCCTGGCCAGCGCTCGGCTGAGGCATTCCTGCACCAGGTCGTCGGCTTCCGCCGTGTTGCCCGCCAGGGCACGGGCATAGCGTCGAAGTCCAGGGATGTGCTCGAGAACCGTCGAATCCGTCGTCGCCACGCTCATTGCCTCCTGCCTATTTTCCCTCAGTGCGACGGGCGGGACGCCGGTGCGCACGGGGTGAAGGTAGGCAGGGGTCCCAAGACTGTCCTGGAACCTTAAGAGGTCTGATTTGTGACGAATTGTGGTGTCGATTGCCGCATTCATGACAAACTGCCGGCGCCTGGGATTTTCACCTTGCGCGGCTCGGCCGGCGGGAATCTGCGGGTTCCATGGCACCGAAGCGCCACCGACCCGCAGGGCTCCCCCCGGCCGTTCCGCGGTCGGCTGTTTACTGGGTCGTCGACCCGCCGGTTCCGGGCTCCTCCGTCGTGGGCTCCTCGGTCGGCGGCTGCATGGTCGGCGATTCGGTCCCTTGCGGTGCCGTGGAGTCCGGCGCGCTGCCGCTGTCTTCGGCTGGCGGTACGGCGCCCTGCTGTTGCATCGGCGTGGTGGCGTCATCCGAGGCCTGCTGTTCCTCGCAGGCGGCAAGGCCAAAGGCCATGGCGGCCGCGGCAAGACTGGTGAAGAAGACTGACTTGTTCATTGCTCGAATCTCCAAAGGGAAGGCCACTGGACTCAACAGGCAAGAAGACGGGCGCAGGCAGGTCCGGGGACGGCGGCCGGCGCTAGGGGAGAGAGCTGCGCCGGCCGCCTCTACGGGCTGTGAGGGAAGGGCACGCCCGCATTTTCATCGACCCGGAAAGGGAGACCGCCGTTGTCACCGCTGGGCGGTCTTCGCTTTCCACCTGAGCAAGACGGCCAGGGGCACCGCCTTGCGATCGCTTCCCCATAGGACCGGCGGTCGAGGGGTTTATTCCACTTGGGGCAGCGAATATGCCCGCCCCAATCAGGCTTAACGATCCGCTAAGCTTGGCTGGGGCATCTAGGACACTAGCCCCGGTTTGAAATCTGGGGCCTCTTTCCTGAGGCAGGGTTCCGGCAAGGGGCCGGAAGGGTCGGAGGAGCCGCAACGGGCCATGCGTTGGTTTGATGGGCTTGCAGTGCTGGCCATCCCGGGGGTGGCAGCATTTTTGGCGATTCAGCCGCCGCTGCGCGGCTTGGAAGGCCCGGCCTATGACCTCCTGCTGCGCGCGCGGCAGGAGCTTTACGGCCAGGATCTGTCGAGCCGACGGCTGCGGGCGGAGCCCTCGCCGGTGGTGGTCGTCGCCCTCGATCGGGACACCGCCCTGCGTCCGCCCTTCGAGCGGCTGCCGCCGGAACTCTGGACCCCGCAGATCGCCGAGGTGATGCGTCGGACGCTGGACGCCGGTGCGCTGGTGGTCGCACAGCACCAGGCCTTCGTCGCTTCTGCCGGTGCCGCCGTCGAGGGCTACGACGCCGACTACCTCGCCGTGCTCAGCGAGGCCGCGGCGCAGCGGCGCATGGTGCTCGGCCGTACGGCGCCGGCGCCCGACCGCCTGGGCCCCACACCGGAACATGCGGCGGCGGTCGACAGTGACCGCAACATGCGTCACATCGGGCTCTATCCCGACGCCGACGGCGTGCTGCGCCACGCCGCGCTCTATGAGAACAGCCATGACCGCAGCGGCAGCGTGAGCATCAAGCCGACGCTGGTGCTCGAACTGGCCGCCCGCGTGATCGGCGAGCGCCCGCACCTGCTGAACGGCAGCGATCTGCTGCTTGGGCGGCATGCGGTGCCAGGTTCGGAATCCAATGCCATGCTGCTGAACTTCCAAGGCGGCAAGGGTGGGATTCCTGTATTTTCCCTCGGCGACCTCTATGCCTGCTCGCAAGACGGCGAGGAGGACTTCTTCCGCAAGCACTTCGACGGCAAGGTGGTGATCTTCGGGCGCACCGACCTGGCGCGCTTGCACCGGCTCACCTCGGCACGCTTTCTCGATGTGACGAGCACAGCCCGCTACGCCGAGCGCTGCCGCCTGCCGCTCATGCAGAGCCTGGTGGCCAGCAACCGGGACAGCGGTGCGGCGGGGACCCTGCCCGAGGTCCTGGTGAGCGCGGTAGCGGTGCGCAACCTGTTGCTGCGCGAGGCGGTGAAGGTCCTGCCGCAGCTGGCCGTGTTCTTTGTTGCTGCGCTGCTGGCGCTGGCCGTCGCCTGGGCGGTGTTGCGCATCGACTCCCGCTTCGTGGCGCCGGCGGTGCTGGTGGTGGTGGCAGGTTGGGGCTATCTCGCCGTGGTGATGCTGGCGCGGGAGAGCTGGCTGATGCCGCTGGCGCAGCCGACCGTGGCAATGGCCTTTGCCTTCGCCGCCGCCTGGGTCTACCGCGCGGTAAGGCTCTAGCCGGCGGGGTGAGGCAGGTCCTTCTTGGCGATCTGCGGGCGCAGTGCCGGCATCAGCAGGCGGAAGGGCACCAGCATCAGCGCGGCCATCGCCATCTTGGCGCCGAAGTCGCCGAGCGCCCAGGTGACCCACGGCAGGCCGGTGGCGGCGAAGGCGATCGAGAAGAACAGCAGTGTGTCGACGATGGAGCCGAGGGTCGAGGAGACCAGCGGCGCCCGCCACCACGCCCCGGCTCGCAGCCTGTTGAACACCGCGACGTCGAGCAGCTGGGCGACCAGGAAGGCGGTGCCCGACGCGATGGCGATGCGCGGCGTCGCCAGCCAGGCCGACAACACCACTGCCAGCGCGAAGCCGACGCAGATCACCGTGCGCGCCGCCTTGGGGCCAAGCGTGCGGTTGGTCAGGTCGGTGACCAGGAAGGCAGCCGGATAGGTCAGCGCACCCCAGGTCAGCCAGTCGTTGATCGGAAACTGCACCACGTAGTTGGACAGCGCGACGATGGCCACCATGGCGAGGATGCCGGCGGCGATCCCCTTGGGGGAGGAGACAAAGCGCGGTTCGGTCATGGTTTGCTTTCTTGAGTATTCCCTGGAGTTTTGCCGGCCCTTCGGGCGGCGATTCCCTAGCAGATGAGGCCGGGCAAGGCCAGCGGCACGGCTCAGGCGATGAGCGGCAGCGGGCGCTGCCGCCTGCGCGCCACGGCCAGCTTCGGACGCGCCCGGGTATAGGCTGGGTCGGTATGCGAGGCTTTCATCTTTAGCATTCCATGAGCTAGTCTCCAGCCGCCGCGGCCGACGGCCTGTTGCCTGTGGCCGCGCCCATCTTCGGGGGAGTTGCCTTGTTTTTGCAGCCTTTTCCGGCCCTCCGCCACCTGATGGCGCTGGCCTTCCTGGCGGCTGTCGCCGGTCTGCTTCCGGGAGCGTCAACCGCCGGGGCGGAGATCGCCGAGGGGCAGGCGGCGCCGTTCAGGGTCCTGCCGGAAGGCACCTTCATGGTGTGGGAGAACCTCGACACCGGCGAGAAGGTCCAGGGTGTGGTCGGACGCACCCACGGGCTCATCGTGTCGTGGATCTGGGAGGGCCGCAGCTTCTCCAGCTTCGCCCACATCTGCATGGACTGCGTTGCCGCCGGCGTGCCGCCGGATGGCGGTGTCCTGGGCCAGTTGTTTCCGCTCCAGGTCGGCAAGGCGGTCACCTTCACCCGCCGCTTGGCGGGCGAGGCGTGGCGCGACCGCATCGAGGTGCTGACGACCGAGCAGGTGACCGTGCCGGCCGGCACCTTCGACACCTACGTGCTGCTGCGGGTCTCCGAACAGGTGCGCGGCGACTGGCGCGCCGAGCAGCGCACCTGGTACGCCCCAGAGCTTGGTTGGGTGGTGAAGTTCGAGGGTTACAACAACAAGGGTGGTGGAGAACGTTGGCAGGCCGTCAATTTCGACTGAAGGATGCAATCCGGCAGGTGTAACCGCTTGGGATGAAACGGAACCTTCACTTGACCCACAAGAAACCGCAGTTTTCCACAGATTCCAGCCTGGACATGCGCCCCTACTACGCTATATTGTGCGCTTGGTCGTCTACTAGACGATATATAGTAGGTGCCGCAACATATAGCCAAAAGCATAGAGGCAATCCCATGACTTGGACAGATGAACGAGTTGCGGAACTCATGCGGCTCTGGGAAGCAGGCCGAAGCGCGTCGGAGATCGGCCGCCTGCTGGGGGTTTCGAAAAACTCGGTGGTCGGCAAGGCGCACCGGATGAAATTGATGGCGCGGCCGTCGCCCATCAAACGCGGTACCACACCGCAGGTACGCCGCGTTGCCGTTGCACCCATTCCCAAAGCTGTCGCTCAGGCCGAGACTGCGCCGAAGCGGGTCGAGACGCGGGTTGCCGCGCCGGCTCCGGTGCAGCGTGCGGTCAGGGCGGCTGCCCGCGCCCACGGCAAGGGGCCGAACTGCCTCTGGCCGATCGGCGATCCCGGCGACCAGGATTTTCATTTTTGCGGCGCGCCGGCGATCCCCGGCAAGCCGTATTGCGACGAGCATTGCGCCCGTGCCTACATCGTGCGCAACCGCTCGGACTCCCAAGCGGCCTGACGCTGTCGCGGATCTCTCCGGCGTCGCCTAGGGCGCGCCGGAGCGCCGTGCCGGCCTAGCCGGTTTTGGGCGAAACAATCAGGGCGGCGCCGCCGCGACGCGGATCGCCCGCCGCCGAGAGCGCGCCGTCGGCGCTCAAGGCGACACCGTGCACTCCGCCGAAGAAGAGGTTGTGCAGCGGCCAGGCAATGGTCCTGTAACCCTGCTGCGCCAGCAACCCCTGCACCTCCGGCGGCACGCCGCCTGCCACATTGACGCCTTCCAGGTTGGCCACATCGCCCTCGACGTGCAGGCGCGGCGCTTCGGTTGCCGCGGCCATCGGCATGTCGTGGTCGAGCAGGTTGACGAGAACCTGGAGCACCGCGGTGCGGATGCGGTTGGAGCCGCCGGAGCCGATGGCGTAGCGCGTGCCCGCGGCGCTGGTGGCCAGCGTCGGCGCCATCATGGACGACAACCGGCTGTCTTGCGGCCAGCGGTGGAAGCCGCCGTGGCTGAGGTCCTCCTCGCCCAGCATGTTGTTCAGCATGATTCCGCTGCCGGGCAGGTGGGTGCCGCAGCCCTCGCCGTTGGAAAGGCTCATGGCGGCGAGGTTGCCCGCGCCGTCCACCACGCTGATGTGGGTGGTGCCGCGGGTGAAGCTCGCCTGGCCGCAGACCTCGTTCCGATAGCGCGCGAGCAGACCGGCGTCGAACAGGCGCTCGGCTGCTGCTTCCGTGCCGTCTTCCAGGCGGGCCTCGATGCGGGCCTTGTTGGTGAGTTCCATGATGCGCGCGAGCAGCAGCAGGTTCTCCACCGAACCCTGGCCGAGACGCGCCGGCGCCGCTTCGGCGAGCAGCGACAGGGCGAAGGCGATGAGCATGCCACCGCAGGAAGGCGGCGGGTTGGTCACCACCCGGCGACCGCGATAGTCGCAGACGAAGGGGCGCCGGCGGATCACCTGATAGTCGGCAAGGTCTGCGGCGCTGAGCAGGCCGCCGGCCTCGCGGCAGAGCCGTACCAGGCGCGCAGCCAGGTCGCCTTCGTAGAACAGTCGCTCCCCTTCGGCCGCCAGTGCCTCGAAGCTGTCGGCAAGCGCCGGCTGGCGCAGCCATGCGCCGGTGCCGATCAACGCGCCGTCGTCGCAGAGAAAGATGCGTCGGCAGGCCTCGCTGGCTTGCAGGATCGGCGCCACGATCTGGAAAAGGTAGCCGTCGATCGGCCGCAGTTCGACGCCCTCGCGGGCCAGGTGCACTGCCGGCGCGACGATGCGCGCCATTGGCAGGCTGGCGAGGTCCTGGTAAATGGCAAAGAGGCCTTTTACCGCCCCGGGTACGGCCACGGCGCCAAGGCCGATGTGGAACTCCTGCGTCGCGGTGCCGAAGTCGGCAAGGATGGGGTGGAAGTCGAGGCGCGCCGGATCGAGGCGGCACTTCGGCGTCTGCACGAAGAAGTCGTAGAGCAGTGGCTTCCCGTTCGCCGGCTGGGCCAGCAGGAAGCCGCCGCCGCCGAGCGAGGTCAGCACCGGCTCCGCCACGCAGGCGGCGCAGAAGGCGGCCAGCACCGCATCGAAGGCATTGCCGCCCTCGGTCAGCATGGCCTCGGCCGCCGCGGCCGTCGCCGGATGTCCGCAGGCCACGGCGCCGCGCCGCTGCGTCTTGCCAGGCCCTGCCATCTTTCCAAGCCTCTCCGGCGTCCTGCCGGCCGTCCCCTCCGCGAGAGGGGTCCGTGCCGGCGAATCTACCGAAAGGTTGGCGATTTTCCGCCGCGCTTGCAACGCCGGTGGGCCACCTTGCCTGCCGGCGTTAACCACGAAGCTAAGAGAACCCTTAAGGCTTGGGGATCACCATAGGCTGCGGCGCAAGCGCGCCGGGACATGGAGCGATCGGGAACCGGGACGATGTCTGCCCTTCATCACGACGGTACAGCGCGCAGCGGGCTGCTTGGCCATAGCATCAAGCTGGCCGTGGCGGTGGCCGTCAGCGGCCTTGCCGTCGTCTTCCTGATCGACCGGGAGCCGGCAAGCCCTGCCGGGCTGCCCGCGTCACCGCCGGCAACGCAGGCACAGGGGGCGGCCGCCGCGCCGACCACTGAACTGGTCCTCCAGGCCGGCGCGCACGGCCACTTCCTGGTTGAGGCAACGGTGAACGGCCGCCCGATCGAGTTTCTCATCGATACCGGTGCCAGTTCCATCTACCTGACGCCGGACGATGCCGCCCGCCTCGGCTGGACGCCGCAGCGGCTGACCTACAGCGAGCGCTACAGCACTGCCGCCGGCGTTGTGCATGCCGCGCCGGTGACCCTGCGCTCCCTGCGCATCGGTCAGCTCGAACTCTACGACCTGCCGGCCTCGGTCGGCGAGGCGCCCGGCAGTCTGTCGCTGCTCGGCATCAGCTTTCTCAAGCGCCTCGATAGCTACGAAGTGCGCGGCGACCGCCTGATCCTCTCCTGGTAGCGCCCGCCTTCAGCCGCTTCAGTTCTTCAACGTCTGCTCGAGATTTGGGAAGGGCCAGGGTGCCGCCTTTTCGAAAGCGCGCGCCGCGCGCAGCACCAGGGCATCGGCAAAGCGCGGCCCGACGATCTGCAGGCCGGCCGGCAGACCCTCGCTGGTCAGTCCGCAGGGGACGCTGGCGGCCGGCTGTTGCGTCAGGTTGAAGGGGTAAGTGAAGGGCGTCCACTCGGGCCAGCGCTTCATGGCGCTGCCGAGGGGCACTTCCTCGCCGGCCTCGAAGGCGGGCCGCGGCAGGCTCGGCGTGACCAGCAGGTCGTAGGTTTGATGGAACTTGTTGGCGGCAGCCATCAGCTGCTCGCGGCGGGCGACGGCGTTGAGGTAGTCCAGCATGCTGTAGGTGCGGCCCTTGGCGGCGACCTCCTGCAGGCCCGGATCCATCTCCGCCTGCGCCGCCACGTCGAAGCGCTGCATCAGGTTGGCGGCACCGGCGTACCAGTGGATGCGGAACACCTCCTCGGCCCCTGACATGTCGGGTCCCGCTTCAACGATCTCGGCGCCGAGCCCGGCCAGCCTGTCGACCGCCTTGGCCACCAGGGCGGCGATTTCGGGATCGACCTTGTGACCGCCCAGCGTCGGGCTGTAGGCGATCTTCAGCCCCTCGATGCCTTCCTCCAGTCCGTGCAGATAGTCGGCTCCGTCATAGGGCAGGCTGTAGGCATCGCGCGGGTCGGGCTCCGCCATGACGTTCAGCAGCAGGGCGGCATCGGTGACACTGCGGGTCATCGGCCCGACGTTGGCGAGGGTGCCGAAGGGGCTCAACGGATAGGCCGGCACCCGCCCGAAGGTCGCCTTGAGGGCGAAGGTGCCGGTGAAGCCGGCGGGAATGCGCACTGAGCCGCCGGCATCGGTGCCGAGCGCCAGCGCCCCCATGCCAGCCGCCAGCGCCGCCGCCGCTCCGCCGCTCGACCCGCCCGGCGTGGTCGCCGAGTTCCAGGGATTGCGGGTGATGCCATCGAGCGGCGAATCGGTGACGCCCTTCCAGCCGAACTCCGGCGTGGTGGTCTTGCCGAGCATCACCGCACCGTGCTCGCGCAGGCGGGCGACAGAGGGGGCATCCTCCTCCCAGGCCTGGTCGCGTGCGACCGCCTTCGAGCCGCGCAGGGTCGGCCAGCCCTTGGTCAGCAGGATGTCCTTGATCGAAACCGGCACGCCGTCGAGCGGACCGCGCGGGACGCCGAGGCGCCAGCGCTCTTCGGCCTCCGCCGCCGCGGTCAGCGCGTGCTCGGCGGCAACGAGGTTGAAGGCGTTCAGCGCGCCGTTGTAGCGCTCGATGCGGTCGAGCGCCGCGCGGGTCGCCTCCACCGGCGAGAGCTCGCCTGCGCGGTAGAGCTTTGCCAGTCGGCTCGCGGTCATCAGGGCGATGTCGTCACTCATGCCTTGTCAGCTGCCTTGTAATTGCCAAGGGTGGTTGCGTCAGATCGGGGGCCGGCGACGGCGACCTCGCGAAGCGTGGTTTCCGTCGCTTCCGGCCCCCCGCATTCCTGGCACGGCGCCCCTTTTCTGTCGAGGATGTCCTTTCGCGCAGCCATGGAAGGGGCCGGTCCGCCGGCGCTGGTGCCGCAAAGCCGTCATTTTTGCCCTGTATGCCCTATATTAGAGTCACAATCGGTCAGCAAGGGAGCAGAGCGATGCATTGGCTACGAAAGTCCCGGGCGGCGGCAGGCTTGCTCGGTCTCTGTCTGGTACTGCCGCTGTTGGCGAGCGCCGCAGCGCAGGAGACGGCCGCCGGTCCCCCGCGGCAGGAATCGCCGAGCGAGCTGGCGCGGGAAGGCATCGAGCAAATGATGCGCGCCCTGGGCTTGCTGGTGGAGAGCATTCCGCAGTACGAATTGCCGCAGGTGTTGGAGAATGGCGACATCATCATCCGGCGCAAGCAGGGCAGGTCGGTGCCGCCGGCGCAGGAACCGGAGATCGACGAGACAGCGACCTGACCGCGGGTTGCGGTTTATTCAGGGGAAGAGGGCGAGGCGATGAACCATCAAGACGGTGAGCCGGAGGAATCGGCGACGGCCAATCCTTTTGCCGCGCTCGATGCCGGCCGGCCGGCCTGGGATGCGCTCGGCGCCTTCGTGCCGGCCCCGCAACCCCGCATCGCCGGCAAGCCGACCGGGCCGCTCGCCGGTCTCTCCTTCGCGGCCAAGGATATCTTCGACGTTGCCGGTTTCGTCACCGGTTGCGGCAATCCCGACTGGGCGCGCACGCACGCGCCGGCAACGCGTCACGCCGCGGCAGTGCAGGCGCTGCTCGACGGCGGTGCCGAGCTGGTCGGCAAGACGGTCAGCGACGAGCTGGCCTACAGCCTGAACGGCCAGAATCACCACTTCGGAACGCCGACCAACGTGAACGCACCGGGGCGGATTCCGGGCGGCTCGTCCTCAGGCTCCGCCGCGGCGGTGGCCGGCGGGCTCGCCGACACCGCGCTGGGCAGCGACACCGGCGGCTCCATCCGCATTCCGGCCTCCTACTGCGGCCTCTTCGGCCTTCGGCCGACGCAGGACCGGATCACGCTGGAGGGCGTGATGCCCCTGGCACCGAGCTTTGACACCGTGGGCTGGTTTGCGCGCGATGCGGCGACGTTGCGCCGCGTCGGCAGCGTGTTGCTGAACGGAGAGGGCCATGCCACGCGGTGGAAGCGCCTGCTGCTTGCCGAGGACGCCTTTGCGCTGGCAGTACCGGCCGCCCAGGCCGCCCTGGCGCCGCTGGTCGAGCGCCTGGGTCAGCGCCTTTCGTCGGCCGAGCGGGTGCAGGCTGCCGAGGAGGACGGGCTTGAGGACTGGATGTGGCGCTTCCGCCATATCCAGGCGCGCGAGATCGTCGAAACACACGGCGCCTGGATCGCCGCGACGCATCCGGCCTTCGGCCCGGAAATCCAGGAGCGTTTCGACTGGGCGGCGAGCATCACGGAAGCTCAGTCGGAGCCGGCGCGTGAGCTGCGCAGGGCCTTTGCCCGGCACCTCGCCGGCTTGTTGGGTGGCGACGCGCTGCTCTGCCTGCCAACCGCCCCGGGGATCGCGCCGCTTTGCAGCAGCACCGCCGACCAGATGATCACGCATCGCGCCGCAGTGCTCAGCCTGACGGCGATTGCCGGGCTTTCCGGGCTGCCGCAGGTCACGCTGCCGCTGGCCCGCGTCGAGGGCTGCCCACTCGGCCTTTCGCTGATCGCGCCGGCCGGGGGCGATGAAGATCTCCTTGCCTTCGCCGAGGCCTTCTGCGCGATGGAAGAACGACGCGATATCTGAAGATCACGCGGCGTCCACGCTCTTTTCGCTGATGCGGGACTCCGGCAGGATGACCGTGATGGCGGTGCCGGCGCCGAGTTCGCTTTCCAGGGTCAGTTCTCCGCCATGCACTTCGATGAGGGCGCTGCAGAGCGGCAGGCCGAGGCCGGTGCCCTCGTGCTTGCGGCTGAGGCCGGATTCGACCTGCGTGAAAGGCTCCAGCATGCGGGGCTGGTCCTCTTTGGCGATGCCGATCCCGGTGTCGATGACGCGGAAGCCGGCACCCATGCCGGGGCGCGCCCAGGCCTCGATGGTGATGCTGCCGCCCGCCGGCGTGAATTTCACGGCGTTGGACAAGAGGTTGATGAGAATCTGCTTCAGCCGGCGCGCATCTGCCACGACCAGGGACAGCGGCTCGTCGTAGTTGGTCCTCAGCGCGATGTTGCTCTCCCGCGCACGCGGCCCGATCAGGCGCATGCCGGAGGCGATTACTTCGCGCAGGTCGACGTCTTCCTCGTAGAGATCGACCATCCCGGCTTCTGCTTTCGACACGTCCAGAATATCGTTGATGATGGTCAGCAGGTGATTGCCGCTCTCGTGGATGTTCTGAATGTAGTCGCGGTAGTTGTCGTGGCCGATGGGCCCGAAAACCTTCTGCAGAATGAGTTCGGAGAAGCCGATGACGGCGTTCAGCGGCGTGCGCAGCTCATGGCTCATGGTGGCCAGGAATTCGCCCTTGGTGCGGTTCGCTAGCTCGGCGGATTCCTTGGCGCGCAGCAGTTCGTGCTCGGCCAGCTTGCGCTGGGTCACGTCGCTCAGCGAACCGGCCATGCGATAGACGTGCCCGCGCTCGTCGCGCACGCCGAGGCCGCGCGAGTGGACCCAGCGGTAGCCCCCGTCATCGCCCCGCATGCGGTATTCGTGGTCGTAGTACTCGGTGTTACCGCGCAGATGCTCGCGCATGCGCTCGCGCATTTCTTCGACGTCGTCCGGGTGGATGCGGCCGATCCAGACATCGGCCTTGACCATCGGCTCGCTGCCGTCGATGCCGACGATCTCGCGCAGGCGGCGCGACACGTAGACGCCGTCCACCTGATCGCCCCACTCCCAGATGCCTTCGTTGGCGCCACTGAGGGCCAGCGCGTAGCGCTGTTCACTTTGGCGGAGCGCCGCTTCGATGCGTTTGGTCTCGGTGATGTCCGTGTAGACCATGACGTAGCCGCCGTTGGGCAGCCGGCGATTGCGGTTTTCCAAGACGGTGCCGTCCGGGCGCACCTGCTCCATGCGCGCTTGCAAGTTGGTCAGGAGCACTTCGGTCTGCCGCTCGACCTCTTCGGCGGTCACCCGCGTGCCGTACCCGCCGCGCTCGGCATTGAAGCGAACCAGGTCCTCGAAGGTCGCGCCGCTGTCCAGCAGCTCGCGCGGGATGTCCAGCAGCTTGGTGAACTCGCTGTTGAAGGCCAGTAGCTTCAGGTCGCTGTCGAACAGGCAGACGCCGACCGGGATGTTCTCGACGATGGCGTTCATCAGGCGGGACTGCCGCTCCGCCGCCTTCTCGGCTGTCGCCTTGGCCTGCTGCGCGGCGTTGAGGGCCGCGAAGATCATGCAGATCATGCAGGACAGCACCAGGCCGGTATGCAGCACGACCCGCCAGTCACCGCTGGGATCGAGGGCCGACATGCGCAGGTCCACGGCCTGGCCGAGCAACTGGGTCAGCAGATAGGTGCTGAAGACCAGCAGGGTGCCGGCGCAGAGGATCGAGGCGAAGCGCCTGTGCAGGCGATAGTGGCGCCAGAACAGAATGCCGGCGCAGCCCACACCGCCGATGGTGCCGAGCTTGAGGGCGACCAGGACCAGCAACGGCACCTGCGGGTTGATCACGCAGCTAGCGGTACCGCTGAACACCAGGGCGACGGCCACCAGCAGGGCGCGCAGATGTTGCTTGTGGCCGAGGAAGCGCAGGGTGCCGCCGAGCAGCAGGAAGGCGATGATGGCCTGCCCGCCCTCGTGGACGGCCGGAAAGCAGCTCGCATTGAAGGCGGAGGCGGCAGCCAGGGCGGCGAGCCGCAGCGCCTCGGTCCCGAGGCTCGCAGCCCACCAGGTCAGCGCCGGATTGCCGTCCACCTGGCGGGCGGAGGCCAGGGCCATGATCGCCAGCATTGCCGGCGCCATGGCGGCGACCAGCATCGCCGCTGGAAAGGAAAAGGTGGCGGCCTCTACGGACATGGTCTCGGTAAACCCCAACGCCGAACATCCACAACACACGGGCGGTGGCGCGCAGAGGCCGGACTGCCGGAGTCGAGAGCCGCGGCAAACCCCTGCTCGCTCGCCTATAGCGCGCAAACAGGGATTCTTAGCTGATTAGAGTTAACTGTCCCTAAAAGGCCTGGATTTGGCTCGAACGCAGGGATTTTCCCGCCGCGGCCGCCTAGCTGTCGTAGGCGATCAGCGTCGAGACGGGCATATCCAGATTGTCGCGCCCGTTGAGAAAGGTCAGCTCGATGATGCAGGCGGACCCGGTCACCTCCGCGCCGGCCGAGCGCAGCAACTGGGCGGCGGCGTTCATGGTGCCGCCGGTCGCCAGCAGGTCGTCCAGCAGGAAGACCTTCTGTCCCGGCTGCACGGCGTCGGCCTGGATCTCGATGGTGTCGCTGCCGTATTCCAGATCATAGGTGTAGGGCAGGGTGGCGCCCGGAAGCTTGCCCTTCTTGCGCACCATGATGAAGCCCTTGTTGAGCCTCAGGGCCAGCGGCGCTGCCACCAGGAAGCCGCGGGATTCGATACCGGCGAGCACGTCGGGCTCGTGCTGGTGGACGATCTCGGCCAGCCGCTCCACCGTTGTCTGCCAGGCTTTGGGGTGCGCCAGCAGCGGCGAGATGTCGTAGAACAGGATGCCCGGCGTCGGAAAATCGGGAATCCCGCGGATATGGTCTTTCAGGTTCATCGCCGGTCGCATCCCCCTTGGTTCATTCGGCTGCCCGAAGGCCGGCGGCGACGCCGCGGCCGGCGCATCCTACTGGCCCGCCAGGGACAGGACAATGTGCTGACCACCGGTCGCGGCGGCAAAGCCTGCAGGGGGCGCAGGGGAGGCCTTCGCAATCCGCGGGGCCGCCTGTCGTGACAGGGCGTTGCGCCCTGGCCTAAACTGCGGAACCACAAAGCCTCCGCGATCGCCACCACTTCCCTCCCAACCGCACCAAGCCCGAGAGCATTCGCCCGTGAGCTACGTCTTCCCGCGCCACACCAAGGCCAGCTACCCCATCGCCGCCGGCGGCGAGGGTCCCTACCTCTTCGACGGCGCGGGCAAGCGCTACATCGATGCCTCCGGCGGCGCCGCGGTGTCCTGCCTCGGCCACGGCCATCCGGCGGTGATCCAGGCGATCAAGGACCAGATCGACAGGATCGCCTACGCGCACAGCGGCTTCTTCACCACCGAGGCCTCGGAGTCGCTGGCCGAGTACCTGATCCGGCGTGCGCCCAAGGGCATGGCGCGGGTCTACTTCGTCTCCGGCGGCTCGGAGGCCAACGAGACGGCGCTGAAACTGGCGCGCCAGTTTCACCTGGAGAACGGTCAACCGGAGCGCTCCCACTTCATCGCCCGCCTGCAGAGCTACCATGGCAACACCCTGGGGGCCCTCTCGGTCGGCGGCAACGCCGCCCGGCGGGCGCCCTACCAGCCCCTGCTGAGCCCGGCCAGCCATATCGATGCTTGCTACGCCTATCGTCACCAGGCGCATGACGAGAGCGAGGAGGCCTACGGGCGCCGGGTCGCCGACGCGCTGGAGACGGAAATCCAGCGGGTCGGGCCGCAGAAGGTGGCCGCTTTCATCGCCGAGCCCGTGGTCGGCGCGACCCTGGGCGCCGTGCCCGCGGTCGCCGGCTACTTCAAGCGCATCCGCGAGATCTGCGACAAGTATGGCGTCCTGCTGATCCTCGACGAGGTGATGTGCGGCATGGGCCGCACCGGCAGCCTCTTCGCCTGTGAACAGGACGGCATCGCGCCGGACATCTTGACCTGCGCCAAGGGCCTCGGCGGCGGTTACCAGCCGATCGGCGCGATGCTCTGCTCTGGGCGGATCTACGACGCCATTGCCGGCGGCTCAGGTGCCTTCGAGCACGGCTTCACCTACATCGGCCATGCCACGGCCTGTGCCGCCGCGCTCGCCGTGCAGCACACCATCGAAGGCGAGGGCCTGCTGGAAAACGTGCAGCGCCAGGGCGCCGCGCTGCGCGAGGCCCTGGAGGTGCGCTTCGGCAACCACCATCACATCGGCGACATCCGCGGCCGTGGGCTCTTCGTCGGCCTCGAGCTGGTCGCCGACCGC
The DNA here is from genome assembly GCA_009377535.1 of Kiloniellaceae bacterium. Classification (GTDB taxonomy): domain Bacteria; phylum Pseudomonadota; class Alphaproteobacteria; order Kiloniellales; family Kiloniellaceae; genus Pelagibius. Next base: position 11,801 of record WHTV01000013.1, on the reverse strand, counting down.
GCCAGCAAGGAACCCTTCGCCCCGGCGCTGAAGGTGAACGCGCGCATCAAGCAGCGGGCGATGGAGGAAGGCATGGTCTGCTATCCCGCCGGCGGAACCGTCGACGGCAAGCGGGGCGACCACGTGCTGCTGGCGCCCGCCTTCATCGTGCAGCAGGCCCATCTCGACGAGATCGTCGACAAGCTCGGCCGGACGGTCGATTCGGTGCTGGCCGAAGTCGGGGCCTAGCCATGAGCAGGGCAGAGTCCGTCGACTGGACGCCGATGATCCTGGCGGTGGCGCCCAACGGCGCGCGCAAGACCCAGGCCGATCATCCGGCGGTGCCGATTTCACCGGCGGAGCTGGCCGCCACCGCGGCGGCGGCCCAGGCGGCCGGGGCCGCCATGATCCATCTGCATGTGCGCGACGCCGACCAGAAGCACAGCCTCGACGTCGGCGCCTATCGCGAGGCCACGGCGGCGGTGCGCGAGGCCGTCGGCCAGCGCATGGTCATTCAGGTCACCAGCGAGGCGGTCGGCATCTACGGACCCGAAGAGCAGATGGCGATGGTGCGGGCGCTCGAGCCGGAGGCGGTCAGCCTGGCGATCCGCGAGGTGGTTCCCGATGCGGCTCACGAAGACCCGGCGCGCGACTTCCTCGCCTGGCTGGTCGAGGCCGGCACGCTGCCGCAGTACATCCTCTACGCTCCGGAGGACGTCGAGCGCTTCGCCAGGCTGCAGGCCGCCGGCGTGGTGCCGCCGGGACCGGCTTTCCTGCTCTTCGTGCTGGGGCGCTACACGCCCGGCCAGCGCTCGGAGCCAAACGACCTGCTGGCCTATCTGGCGGCCCTCGAGGCCTGGCCCGAGGCCGCCAAGCTGCCCTGGGCGATCTGCGCCTTCGGACCGAAGGAGACCGCCTGCGTCACGGCGGCGGCGGCGCTAGGCGGCCACGCCCGGGTCGGCTTCGAGAACAACCTCTTCCTGCCGTCCGGCGCGCTCGCCCGCGACAACGCGGAACTGGTGGCCGCCGCTGCGGCGGCGGCCAGGGTGATCGGCCGTCCCCTGGCCGATGCCGACGCCGCGCGCCGCATGATGACCGGCGGGCGGTAAGCAGCCCGACTGCCGTTGCCTCAGTTGGCCGGCGTCATCGTACCGTGGTCCATGGTGTCGTGACCCGTACCGCCCTGGGGGCCCATGCTGCCGACGCCCTCCACGGCGAACTCGACGGTGATCTCGCCGGCCGTCTCGAAGGTGAGGGTCAGGGGAAAGCGCTCCCCCTCCTGCAGCGGGTGCTTCAGGCCGACCAGCATGATGTGGAAGCCGCCCGGCTGCAGGGCGGCGCTGCCCTTCGCCGGCACCTCGACGGATTGCACCCGGCGCATCTTCATGACCTCGCCCTCCATCATGTGGGTGTGCAACTCGGCGCGTTCGCAGACCTCGCCGGAAATCGCGATCAGACGATCGGCGCCGCCGGCATTCTCAATCGCCAGGAAGGCCGCCCCGTTGCGGGCGGGGCCGGCGGAGGCCCTGGCCCAGGGATGCGCGATGCTGAGCCCGCCGAGCTTGTAATCGCGGGCAAGGGCGCTCGGCGCGTTGAAGCCGGCGACGGCGGCGGCCACCAGGCGGCGCCGGCGAGGAAGAGGCGGGAAAGAATAGAGGTCATGGGAGGTTTCCTTGTCGGCTCGCGGCATCGCGCCCGTCCGGCAGCGATCGCCGCGAAGAGTCGTCTCGCGATGCTTGGGTTCACCTTCGAGCGGGCGGGGCCGGATAGCTCCGCCCGCAAAACTCATGCGAGGGCCGGCGGACCCCGCGACAGGGCGCTCCGCCTGCCGGTAGCCGCGGGCGGAGCTTCTTGCACAGGGAGCTGGACGGTGCCTGTTGTCGCGCGCGCCGGCAGCTGGAAGGCCTGGGGCAGATCCACCGGGCCGCTCTGCGCGAAAGCGGTGCAGACGGGGCAGGCGTCGATGCGGCCCGGCGGGTGGCCGGGGGCCGGATCGTTTCCTTCGGCGGGATCGCTCGCGGCTGTGCAGATCTCGCCGTAGCCCGCAAGCTCGGCCTCGGCGGTCGCCGGCGCCTGTACCAGCAGGGCGACCAGCAGCATGGCGAGGCCATGACCCAGCAGGCCCCCTGCTGCAAGGAAGCTGGCGAGAAGGCGGAAAATCCTGGACTTTAAGCCTAGCGGGCGCATGCAGCGCGGAGCTTAGATCATGGCCTGCAAGGAGGCCAGTGCCTGCGGTGCGTCGGCGCGCCGCCACATCGCCTCAAGCGTGTAAGTTTGCCGGACTGGAACAACGGGGGTGGACAATTCGCCGCCGGGAAGTATTCAATGGGCGGAAAAATAACGGTGGTCCAATCACCGATCTAAAAGGCACAGGGAATTGCGTTCTGACAAGCGTTGCTTTTCACGCCGAGCCTCTATGGCATGACGGGGGCCGTTTTGCGGATTCGCCTCGGTCTGCTCTTGCTCTTGGTCGTCGGCGGACTTTCCTGAGCCTGGCCAACAACTTCACTTTGGGGGAGTCCGGCGCGTCGTCGCGAGGGCGCGTGCCAAATCATTTTTATTCACAGATGCAAGAATTGGGAGTGAACAACCCATGAGATCCACTACTTTCAAGTCCACTTTGCTCGGTTTGTCCGCGGCGGCTCTGCTCGCCGGGGCTGCGGCGACGGCCCAGGCGCAGGAGAAGTTCGTCACCATCGGCACCGGCGGCCAAACCGGCGTCTACTACGTCGTCGGCCAGTCGATCTGCAGGCTGGTCAACCGCGGCCAGGCTGATCACAACATCAAGTGCACGGCGCCCTCGACCGGCGGTTCCGTGGCCAACCTGAATGCCATCGCCAACGGCGAGCAGGACATGGGCGTGGTCCAGTCCGACTGGCAGTACCATGCCTACAACGGCACCGCGCCCGACAAGTTTCCGCAAGGGGCCAACAAGGAGCTGCGCGCTGTCTTTTCGGTGCATCCGGAGCCCTTCACCGTCGTTGCCCGCAAGGACTCGGGCATCAAGACCTTCGACGATTTGAAGGGCAAGCGCGTCAACGTCGGCAATCCCGGCTCCGGCGCCCGCGGCACCATGGAAGTCGTGATGGAAAAGCTCGGCTGGCAGATGAGCGACTTCAAACTGGCCGCCGAGTTGCAGTCGGCCGAGCAGGCCGCCGCCCTCTGCGACAACAAGATCGACGCGATCGTCTTCACCGTCGGCCACCCCAGCGGCACCATCAAGGAAGCCACCACCTCCTGCGATTCGATCATCATCCCGGTGACCGGGGCGGCGATCGACAGCTTGGTGAACGACAATGCCTACTACGCCAAGGCCACGGTGGTCGGCGGCACCTACGACGGGACTGCCGAAGATGTCGAGACCTTCGGCGTCGGTGCGACCTTCGTGTCCTCCACCAAGGCGGATGAAGAGACCATCTACCAGGTGGTCAAGACGGTGTTCGACAATTTCGACCGCTTCAAGAACCTGCATCCGGCTTTCGCCAATCTCAAGGAAGCGGACATGATCACTAAGAACCTCTCTGCCCCGCTGCATCCGGGTGCCGAGCGGTATTACAAGGAACGCGGCTGGATGTAATTCCGGTTCGAGTGGGCGGGCTCGACCCGCCCACTCTTCCTTTCCTTGAGGCTTCCATGCAGGACGACATCAGGCGCCGCAGATGACCTCGATAAAGCGCGGTGAGGCGCTTTCCTGGGGGACAGGGGCGCCGCCGTGACGGCGCCACCAAGACGGGGGAATTGATATGGCTGACGATCCGAGGACCGGCGGTGCCGGGCAAGGGGGCGCCGGGCGGCCGCTGAGCGATGAGGAACTGCAGGATCTCGTCGCTGCCACAGATACCGGTGGCCGCTCGCCTACAGGGTTTCCTCTTCAGGTCATTCTGTGGGTGGCCGTAGCCTGGTCGCTGTTCCAGATCTGGATCGCCTCGCCGCTGCCCTTCCTGGTGTCCGGCATCACCGGCTTGCCGGTGGTCCTGAACAACACCGAATCGCGCGCCCTCCATCTCGGTTTCGCGATCTTCCTGGCGTTCCTCGCCTATCCGGCCCTGAAGCGCTCGCCGCGCAGCCACATACCTGTCCAGGATTGGGTCCTGGCGCTGGTCGGTGCCTTCTGCGCCAGCTACCTCTTCTGGTTCTACGACTCGATCTCGCAGCGCCCCGCCAACCCCAACATGCAGGACATCGTGGTGGCCTGCGTCGGCATGGTAATCCTGCTGGAGGCGACGCGGCGCGCGCTCGGCCCACCGCTGACGATCATCGCATCGCTCTTCCTGATCTATACTTTCTTCGGTCCCTACATGCCGAACCTGATCGCCCACAAGGGTGTTTCCCTGGCCGGGGTGGTGGACCACCAATGGACCTCGACGTCCGGCGTCTACGGTACTGCGCTGGAGGTCTCGACGAGCTTCGTGTTCCTCTTCGTGCTGTTCGGCGCCCTGCTCGACAAGGCCGGCGCCGGCAACTACTTCATCAAGGTCGCCTTCTCGCTGCTCGGTCACTACCGTGGCGGTCCCGCCAAGGCGGCGGTGGTCGCCTCTGCCATGACCGGTCTGATCTCCGGCTCCTCCATCGCCAACGTCGTCACCACCGGCACCTTCACCATTCCGATGATGAAGCGAACCGGCCTGTCGGCGGAGAAGGCAGGCGCGGTGGAGGTCGCTTCTTCGGTGAACGGCCAGATCATGCCGCCGGTGATGGGCGCCGCCGCCTTCCTCATGGTGGAATACGTCGGCATCTCCTATTTCGAGGTGGTGAAGCACGCCTTCATTCCAGCGCTCATCTCCTATATCGCGCTGGTCTACATCGTGCACCTGGAAGCCGTGAAGGCCAACATGCAGGGCCTGCCCCGCGCCGAACCGCCCAAGCCCTTCATCCGGGTGGCGGGCGGCGTCCTCTTCGGCTTCCTGGTCTTTTCGGCGCTGTCGATGGCGTTCTACTACGGCCTCGGCTGGGTGAAGCCTTGGCTGGGCGATGCCACGCCGTGGCTCGTCGCGGTTCTTCTGACGGTTGTCTACGTCGGGCTTATCCGCTTCGGCTCAGGCTATCCCGAACTCGAACTGGACGACCCCAACGCGCCGGTCATCTCCTTGCCGAAGGTGGGTCCGACGGTGAAGTCGGGCATCCATTTCATCCTGCCGGTCATCGTCCTGATCTGGTGCCTTATGGTCGAGCGGATGTCGCCTGGCCTCTCCGCCTTCTGGGCGACGGCCTTCATGATCTTCATCGTGCTGACGCAGCGCCCGCTGTTCGGTTTCTTCCGGGGCCAGCACGATCTGACCCGCTGGTTCGGGCAAGGCCTGAGGGAGCTGTTCGACGGCCTGGTGACCGGTGCGCGCAACATGATCGGCATCGGTATCGCCACGGCCACCGCCGGGGTCATCGTCGGCTCGGTATCGCAGACCGGCGTCGGCCTGGTTCTGGCCGAACTGGTGGAAATCCTTTCCCTCGGCAACATCATGCTGATCCTGATCTGGACGGCGATCCTGAGCCTCATTCTCGGCATGGGCCTGCCGACCACGGCCAACTACATCGTGGTCTCGGCGCTGATGGCGCCGGTCGTCGTGCAGCTCGGTCAGGACGCCGGCCTTATCGTGCCGCTGATTGCCGTGCACCTATTCGTCTTCTACTTCGGCATCATGGCCGACGTGACGCCGCCGGTCGGCCTGGCCTCCTTTGCGGCCGCCGCGGTGTCGGGCGGCGACCCCATCAAGACCGGCTTCGTGGCGTTCTTCTACTCGCTGCGCACTGCCGCGCTGCCGTTCCTCTTCATCTTCAACACCGACTTGCTGCTGATCAACGTGGGGTGGCTCGGCGGAATCTTCGTCTTTGTCGTCGCGACGGTGGCCATGCTGATATTTGCAGCGGCAACACAGGGATTCTTCCTCGCGCGCAATCGCGCCTACGAGACCGTCCTACTGCTGCTCATCGCCTTTTCGCTGTTCCGTCCGGGATTCTGGATGGACCTGGCCTCGCCGCCGACCCGCGACATGCCGCCGGCACAGATCGCCGAGGTCGCCGATCGCATGCAGGCCGGCGAGATCCTGCGCTTGCGGGTGGATGGACTGGATGCGGTGGGGAACCCGCGCAGCTTCATCGCTCTTCTGCCGCTGGGCGAAGGGGCGAGCGGCGAGGAGCGTCTGCAGTCGGCCGGCCTGGAGCTCTACGTCGAGGGCGATGAGGTGCTGATCGACAATGCAGCCTTCGGCACCCCGGCCGAGGCAGCCGGGCTGGAGTTCGACCAGAAGATCGTTACGGTGAAGGAACCGGTCGACCAGCCGCCCAAGGAACTGATGTACATTCCGGCCCTGCTGCTCCTGGCCCTCATCGTATTCATGCAGCGCGGCCGGCGGCATCGGCAGCTTGCCGAGGCCACGGCATAGAAGGAAGGTCGCGACCATGTTCAAGGAAATCCTGCTGCCGATCGATCTGGGTGATCCCGCCACCCAGGAGAAGGCCGTAAACACCGCCGTCGAGATGGCCAAAGCCTCCGGCGGACGCCTGCACGTGCTGGCCATCGTGCCGGACTTCGGCGAGGGCTTCGTGTCCTCCTTCTTTCCCGTGGACTATCAAAAAAAGGCGCTGACGGCCGCCAACGAGCGCCTGCACGCCGTCGTCAGGCAGCGCATTCCCGACGGCATCCAGGTGCAGCACGCCGTTGCCTGCGGCACCATCTACGAAGAAATCCTGGGTTTTGCCAAGAAGCACGGCATCGACGTAATCGTCATGGCCTCGCACCGGCCGGAGCTGAAGGACTACCTGCTCGGCCCCAACGCAGCGCGGGTGGTGCGCCATGCCGAATGCTCGGTCCTGGTGGTGCGCGACTAGGCGGTCCTCCCGCACCGAAAAGTGAAGCGCTGTTGATGGCCGGCGGTCTGGCGGCCCGGCTAAGCTATTGATCATGAGCTTTGCATACGCGGTCATCGCCGCTCTTCTGGTCCTGGTGGCGAGCCTGGCGCAGCCCGCCGGCGCCTTCGATCTTCCGCAGGTGGTCGAGATCCCGGCAGGCGCCTTTGTCGCCGGCTCAGACGCCGCCGAGCGCGAGGCGGCCTACCGCCTCGACGAGGCTGCCTATGGCCACCGCGTGACGCGCGAGCGGGGCTGGTACGACGACGAAGCACCGCGCCGCACGGAGCGCCTGCCCGCCTTCGCCATCACCCGCACGCCCGTCACCAACCGGCTCTATGCCGCCTTCGTGGCGGGCAGCGGCCATGCGGCACCGGATGTGGACCGTCCGGCCTGGGTCTCCTACGGCCTGGTGCATCCCTATGAGAGCACGCGGCGTCATGCCTGGCGGCATGGCGCACCGCCGGAGGGGCGCGAAGACCACCCGGTGGTGCTGGTCTCCCATGCCGATGCGGAAGCTTTCGCCGAGTGGCTGAGCGCCGAGACGGGGCGGCGTTGGCGCTTGCCGAGCGCGCTGGAGTGGGAAAAGGCGGCGCGCGGGACCGACGGGCGACGGTTCCCCTGGGGCGACGTCTGGGACCCGCGGCGGCTCAGCAGCCACGACGCCGGCCCCTTCGACACTCTGCCGGTTGGCCGCTTTCGCGCCGGCGCCAGTCCTTACGGCCTGCTCGACGCGGCCGGCCAGGTCTTCGAATGGACCGCGACCCCAGCCGGGCCGGGGCGCTATCTGGTCAAGGGGGGCTCTTGGGACGATCGCGGCTGCGGTGTTTGCCGGCCCGCCGCCGGCCATGGGCGGCCGGCCGGGCTGAAGCATATTCTCATTGGATTTCGGCTCGTCGTAGAGTAGCGGCCTGGCTTGCGGCGAGTCATTGGAGAGAAAGCTGGCAAGCGGCAGCGAGTCTTTCTAGGTTAGCGGGACGATGCGAAGCGAAATGATGATCAAGGACGCCGCGCTCGACAGCGACTATCCGCTGGAGACCCTGCCGGTCGAAACGCTGGAGGCGATGGCAGCGGCCGGCGCCGAAGTGATGGACGTTCACCGCGTCCTGGCCAAGACCGGTGACAACATCGTCGGCGAGTTGTTGAAGCACCACGGCACTTTTTATGAGTGGGACCACTACCCGCCGGGCGACGTCTATGACCACGAGACCCACGGCCAGTACTACTACCACGCCCATGCCTCCGATCAGCGCTTCGAGAACGAGCATGGTCATTTCCATACGTTCGTGCGGCCCAAGGGAATGCCGCCGGGAATCCAGCCGGCCAAGGTGCCCGGTTTCGTCGCGCCGGACGATCCGAACGACGCGCTGAGCCATCTGGTGGCCATTGCCATGACGCCCGCGGGACTGCCTTTCCGGCTGTTCACCGTGAACCGCTGGGTGACCGGGGAGGTGTGGTACGAGGCCGAAGACGTGATCCGCCTGCTCGACGTCTTCTCGATCGACCACGCCCAGCCGTCCTGGCCGGTGAATCGCTGGGTCACCGCCATGGTCACGCTGTTCAAGCCGCAGATCGCCGATCTGTTGCGCGCGCGGGATCGCAAGGTGGCGGACTGGCAGGATCAGAACCTCGGCGCCGACGCCTTCGAGGATCGCGACCTCGAAGTCACAGCATTCCTGGACATTGCCGTCGATCGCCAGGTCCGCGGCGTCGCTGAGGCGCTGCTGGGCCGGCAGTAGCCGTCCTTTGGGCTCTTGGTTAAGCGGAGCTTAATCCCGCGGTTCTTGGGGCGGGCAGCCCTCGAGATAGGCCCCCAATTTTAAGCATGAATTAACGTCGCCTTCCGATAATCGGCATATTGAGGCGCCGTGCAGGCCAACTCCCTGATTGCCTGCAGGGTCACGCGTTCGTTCGGGCTTTGACCGAGAGAGAGATGACAGGAAGCCTTTCCCAGCAAGACGTTGCCCGCCTGGTGGCCGATCCTTCATCGGACGTCCGGGCTGAAACGACCGCAAAGATCGCGGCGCAGTACGACCGCAAGTATCCGCGCATGACCGCGGCGGAACGCAAGCTGGCAGAGGAAATCTTCCGCAAGCTGGCCGGCGATGCCGACGTGCTGGTGCGCGAGGCCCTGTCGGCCAACCTCAGGGCGACGCCCGATCTGCCGCACGACCTCGCGCTGGCCCTGGCCAAGGACGTCGATAGCGTCTCTCTGCCGATCCTGAAATATTCCGAAGTGCTGACCGACGACGACCTCATCGAGATCGTGCGCGGCAAGGACGCCGCAGCCAAGCAGGTTGCCATCGCCCAGCGTAGCAAGGTCTCGGTCGCCGTGGCCGATGCGCTGATCGGCACCGGTAACGAGACCGCTGTCGCGCGCCTCGTCGCCAACGAAGGGGCGGAGCTGACCGAGGGCGCGCTCGAGCGCGTGCTGAGCGACTACAACGCGAGCGAAGCGGTTGCCGAATCCTTTTCGCGTCGGCCCAGCCTGCCGCCGGCAATCTCCGAGCACCTGGTCTCGGCCATGGCCAAGAAGCTGCAAAGCTATCTGGTCAACAAGCACGACCTGCCGGCCGACGCAGCTGCAAACCTGATCCTGCAGACGCGGGAGAGGGCGACGGTCAGCCTGCTGAGCCGCAACGCGACGGGCAACGATCTCGAGGAACTGGTTTTCCAGATCCACGTAAACGGCCGCCTGACTCCGACCTTGATCATTCGCGCGCTCTGTGTCGGCGACATGGCTTTCTTCGAGGCGGCCATAGCGCGGCTTGCCGGTGTGCCGGCGAAGAACGCCCGCAAGCTGATCCACGACGGCGGCGACCTCGGCCTGCGCTCGATCTACGAGAAGGCTCGCATGCCCGAGCGCCTGTACGGCGCGGTGCGGGCGGCGGTGCAGATCCTCAACGAGGAAGAATATGACGGCGGGCGCAACGACCGCGAGCGCTTCGTCGCGCGCATCATCGAGCGCCTGTTGACACAGTTCGAGGATCCTTCCTCGAAGATGACCCAGGACGACATCGACTATCTCATGAACAAGCTGCGCCAGCTGGCGGCCTGAGGCCCGGCGGCAGCTTCGAGTTCGGCAGGGGAATGCCAAAGCGGCGCCGGTCAGGGGACCGGCGCCGTTTTTTTGTAGTATCAGTTCAGCAGCACTCGCGGCAGCCAGAGCGCGATGTCGGGGAAGGCCATGACCAGACCCAGCCCGATCAGCTGCAGCAGCACGAAGGGAACGATGCCCTTGTAGATGTGCTGGATGCTCACCTCGGGCGGTGCCACCCCCTTCATGTAGAACAGCGCGAAGCCGAAGGGCGGCGTCAGGAAGGACGTCTGCAGGTTCACCGCCAGCAGGATGGCGAACCAGTAGACCACTTCCCGGGGTGCCACGTGATCGCCGAAATCCAGCTCGGCGATGATCGGTGAGAACACCGGCAGGACGATGAGGGTAATCTCGATCCAGTCGAAGAAGAATCCGAGGAAGAACACGATGGCCATGAGGATCAGCAACAGCCCCCAGGGGCCGAGGCCGAGGCCCTCCACCATGCCGATGACGAGGTCGTCGCCACCCAGCGCACGAAACACGTAGGAAAAGCAGGTGGCGCCGAGGAAGATGCCGAATAGCATGCCGCCGGTCAGCGCCGAGCGCTCGAGCACGTCCTTCAGCACGGCGAAGCTCAGCCGCCGCTTCAGGAGGGCCAGGAAGATCGCCCCGGCGGCGCCGACGCCGGCGGCCTCGGTCGGCGTGGCCCAGCCGAAGAGGATCGAGCCGAGCACCAGGAAGACCAGGAAGAGCGGCGGGATGAAGGAGCGCAGCGCCAGGAAGGCAATGCCGAGCAGGGAATCGGGTCCCTGTTCTTCCGGTAGGGGCGGGGCCAGCTGCGGCTTGAATCCGCAGAGCACCAGAATGTAGAGCATGTAGAAGCCGGCCAGCATGAAGCCGGGGATGATGGCCGCGACGAAGAGATTGCCGACCGAGCGGGCCAGCAGCTCGGCCATGATCACCAGCATGATCGACGGCGGGATCAGGATGCCGAGGGTACCGGAGGCGGCAATGGTGCCGGTCGCCAGCGGCTTGTTGTAGTTCTGCTGCACCATGACCGGCAGCGCCAGCAGCGTCATCATCACCACCGAGGCGCCGATGATGCCGGTGGTCGCCGCCATGATGGTGCCCATCAGCGTGACGGAGAGGGCGAGGCCGCCCGGTATGCGGCGCAGCAGCACCTGCAGGCAATTCAGCAGATCATTGGCGACGCCGCTGCGCTCCAGCATGGTGCCCATGAAGATGAACATTGGGATCGCCGTCAGCACCAGGCTCTCCGCGATGCCGCCCCAGATGCGCGGCAGCAGGTTGAAGAACTGGATGAAGTTGAAGACGTCGAAGTAGATGCCGATGAAGCCGAAGGTCAGGCCGACGCCGCCCAGCACGAAGGCCACCGGGTAGCCGCTGAACAGCAAGGTGCCCAGCGCCGCGAACATGAAGAGCGGCAGATAGTCCTCAATGTAAAAGTTCATCGTCGCGGCTCCCCGTCGCGAAGCAGCTCCGGCGGGACGACATCGATGAGATGCTCGACTTCAGCCTCCTCGATTTCGTGCACCTTGCGGCGCAGGTCCTCCGGGCCGAAGAGTTCGACGATCTTGCGCAGCAGGATGGCGATGCCGCTGAGGGCCAGGATGGTGAAGCCGATCGGGATGACCGCCTTGATGAGCCAGCGGTGCGTAAGGCCGGTGGCGGAGGCGGAGATTTCGCTGGTGGCAAAGGAACGCTCGGTGAAGTTGATGCCGAACCACACAACCAGGCCGCAGTAGGGCAGCAGAAACAGCAGGATACCAGCGATCTCGATCCACCACTGAGTGCGCTCGTTGAGCTTTTCGCGCAGCAGGTCAATGCGCACGTGGGCATCCTTCAGGTAGGCGTAGCCGATGCAGAAGGCGAAGAGGATGACGTGAAAGTGCCACTCGGCCTCCTGCAGCTTGGTAGATCC
>WHTV01000139.1 GCA_009377535.1 Kiloniellaceae bacterium | reverse complement strand
CTTCTATCACTGGGTGGATTTTCCCTCGGCCGAACGCGAGCTGGAAATCCTCCGGGTGAAGGCATCGACGGTTCCCGCCAAGCTGTCGCACCAGATTGTCGCCTTCGTGCAGGCGCTGCGCGAGCAAGACCTCTTCAAGGCGCCGGGCATCGCCGAGACCATCGACTGGGCCGAGGCCCTCACGCAGCTCGACAAAGTCGCGCTCGATCCGCAGGCCATCGACGACACGCTCGGCGTGCTGCTGAAATACCAGGACGACATCGCCAAGATCCAAGGCAGCGAGGCGGCGCGGCTGCTCAACGAGGTAAAGTCGGAACTGGCGGGCATGGCGCTCGCCTGAATATCGTCAGCAGACCGGCAGGACGCGCAAGCGCATTGGGCCGACCCGGACCGGCTCTAATTGCCCGGACCGCCCGTCACCGGTCCCGAGTTCAGAACGATTTCCGGTGGCGGTACACTGCCGGCCACCGCGAGTCGCTCGATCCGGCGTCCGCTTTCCTCCTTCGCAGGCGGCAGACTGCCAAGCACCGCGAGACCGAAGACAGCCAGGAAGGCCAAGGCGATCCGGCCCACCGCGCCGCGATCATCGTTGCCGGCCATCGGCGTCAGGCCATCGCGGCGAAGGTTCTCCCGATGCTGACCGTCGCGCGAATCGAGGGGAATCCCATTCGATGTGACCATCACTAGATTCCTTTATCCATCACACGGCCCGGTCGGCTTGCGCCCGCGGCCGCGACCTTCATCTCCTGGCCCCAGATGTGCGCCTGCCGGCCAGAGGGGACAAACGACATCTCCTCATCATCAGGATTAGTCGGACTAATGCGAAAGCTGATCTTCCCCTCTCGGCGCCTCGCCCCAGGGGCTTTGAGGTATCGCGACGATCTCGGTCGGCGCGCCGGTCAGCGCACGGCGGTCGACGCTCTCCTGGCTTTTCGGGTCCAGGCTGCCGGCGATCGCCAGCAGGAGGCCGAGCAGCGCCCCGATCGCGATCTTCGCGGCGAGCCCGCCGCCGGCGTCGGCGACATGCAGCAGGTGGTCGCGGCTGAGGCTGTCGTGGGCTCCGAGAGGGTGGCAGGTCGGTGTGGCCATGATCAATTCTCCTCATGATGCGGCAGGGTCGCTAATCGTCTCTGACCCCTGATGTACTTGCTGCTTACCGCTGCGACAAACGACGGTTTCTCATTCCATGGATGAGATTATCTTATCAATAGTGCGGCCCGTCGGGCTGCGCTAAGATCGCCGCCATGACCGAGCCCGACGAGACCCTGGGCCGCGGCGTGCCGCGCCCCGAAGGCGGCCGCATGGCGGAGAACATCCTCTACTTCGCCCGCACCCTGCGGGCCGCCGGCCTGCCGGTCGGTCCCGGCAAGGTGCTGGACGCGCTGCAGGCCGTGGAGGCGGTGGGGCTCGGCCGGCGCGACGACTTCTACTGGACCCTGCATGCCGTCTTCGTGAACCGGCGCGACCAGCAGGAAGTCTTCGACCAGGCCTTCCACGTGTTCTGGCGCAATCCGGAAATCCTGCGGCGCATGATGGCTCTGCTGCTGCCCGACATCACGCCCCTGGCCGGCCAGCGGCCGGAGGACGCCGAGGAGCTGAGCCGGCGCCTGAGCGACGCGCTGCGCCCCCAGGACGGCCAGGGGCGCGAGCCCGATGTGCAGGAGGAGAAGCGGGAAATCGACGCCGCCCTCACCTTCTCCAATAAGGAGGTCCTGCAGGGCGTCGACTTCGAGAAGATGTCGGCCGCCGAGCTGGCCGAGGCACGCCAGGCGATCCAGGCCATGCGCCTGCCGATCATGGAGGTGCCGACCCGGCGCCATCGCCCCGGCGGACGGCGCAAGGCCGATCTGCGGGCCACCCTGCGCGCGGCGCTGCGCCAGGGCGGCGACACCATTCCGCTGCGCTGGAAGCAGCCGCGGCGGCGCCACCCGCCGCTGGTGGTGCTCTGCGACATCTCCGGCTCCATGAGCCGCTACTCCCGCATGCTGCTGCACTTCATGCACGCGGTGACCAACGACCGCGACCGGGTCCACACCTTCGTATTCGGCACGCGCCTCACCAACATCACCCGCCACTTGCGCCAGAAGGACGTCGACGTCGCCGTGGAGAAAGTCTCGGAGAGCGTGTTCGACTGGTCAGGGGGTACCCGCATCGGCGCCTGCCTGCACGACTTCAACGTCACCTGGGCGCGCCGTGTGCTGGGCCAGGGCGCGGTGGTGCTGCTGATCTCCGACGGCCTCGACCGCGACAATGCCGAGGGCCTGGAGGCCGAGATCGAGCGCCTGCACAAGTCCTGCCGGCGGCTGATTTGGCTGAACCCGCTCTTGCGCTACGACGCCTATCAGCCAAAATCATTGGGAGCGAAAGCACTGATCCCCCATGTCGACGACTTCCGGACGGTGCACAATCTTCAGAGCCTGGGCGATTTGGCGGCGGTCCTGAGCCGCCCGGCCGCCCGGCGCCAGGAGGGAATGAGCAAATGGCAGAAGGCAGGCTAGCCAAGGCCACACCGACCGCGGGGCAGGCCGAAGACCTGCTGGCCGAGGCGGCACGCTGGCGCGACGAAGGCCACAAGGTCGCGCTGGCGACCGTGGTGCAGACCTGGGGCTCCTCGCCCCGCCCGGTCGGCAGCCAGCTCATCGTCGACGACCGGCTGCGCCTGCAGGGCTCGGTCTCCGGCGGCTGCATCGAGGGAGCGGTGGTGCACGAGGCCCAGGCCATCATGGCCGGCGCGCCGCCCAAGCTGCTCGAGTTCGGCGTTTCCGACGAGCAGGCCTGGGACGTCGGCCTGGCCTGCGGCGGCACCGTGAAGGTCTTCGTCGAGGGCGTCGAATGAAGCGCGACATCCTCGACAGACTGCAAAAGGCACGGGCCGAGAAGCGACCGACCGCCCTGGTCACCGACCTGACGGACGGCCGGCAGTTTCTCCAGGTCGAGAACAGCGGCAGCGGCGAACTGAAGCTCACCCCGGCGCAGCAGGCTGCCGTGGCCGAAGCCCTCGCGGCCGATCGCAGCGGGCCGCTGCCCGAGGCCCCCGATCTCTTCGTCCACGTCTACAATCCGCCGCTGCGCCTGCTCGTCGTCGGCGCCGTGCACATCTCCCAGGCCCTGGTGCCCATGGCGCAGATCGCCGGCTACGAGGTCGTCGTCGTCGACCCGCGCAAGGCCTGGGCCAACGAAGAGCGCTTCCCCTCGGTGCGCCTGGTCGACGACTGGCCCGACGAGGCGATGAGGGCGCTGGCGCCCGACCAGCGCAGCGCCGTGGTGGTGCTGACCCACGACCCCAAGCTGGACGACCCGGCGCTCGATATCGCCCTCAACTCGTCGGCCTTCTACGTCGGTGCCCTGGGCAGCCGCAAGACCCACGCCAAGCGTCTGGAGCGCCTGCGCGAAGCCGGCCTCGGCGACGACGCCCTGGCCCGCATCCATGCGCCCATCGGCCTCGCGATCGGCGCCAAGAGCCCGTCCGAGGTCGCCATCTCCATCATGGCCGAGATCACCCAGGTGCTGCACCGGGTGCCGCCGCTGGTGCGGCAGCCCCAGCCCGAGGCGGCGCAATGATCTTCGGCCCGACCGCCGTTGCGGAGGCCGCGGGCTGCATCCTCGCCCACTCCCTGCGCGGTGCCGGCTTCACCTTCAAGAAAGGCCGCCGCCTGTCGGCGGAAGACATAGCGACGCTTGCGGCCGCCGGTATCGCGCAGGTCATCGCCGCCCGGCTGGAAGCCGACGACGTGCACGAGGATGCCGCGGCGACGGAACTGGCCGCGGCGCTTTGCGGCGGCGCTCTCACGGCCAGCGCCAGCTTCACCGGCCGCTGCAACCTGATGGTGGCCTCCCGCGGCGTGCTTGTCGCCGATCACCGTCGCGTCGACGCCTTCAATCTGGTCGACGAGAGCATCACCCTGGCGACCCTGGCGCCCTACGACCTCGTCGAGCCGCACCAGATGGCGGCGACCATCAAGGTGATCCCCTTTGCGGTGCCGCGTGCGACCCTCGATGCCTGCCTCGCGGTCGCCGGCGACGGCCCGCCACTCCTGAGCGTGGCGCCTCTGCAGGCGCGCAGAGTGGGCCTGGTGCAGACGTCCCTGCCCGGCACCAAGGCCAGCATCCTCGACAAGACCCGCGCCGTGATGGACCAGCGCCTCGCCCACCTCGACTGCCCGGCCGCGATCGAACGACGCTGCGACCACGACAGCGCGGCGGTGGCCGAGGCCCTGGCGGAGCTTGCCGCCGCAGGCTGCGACGTCCTCCTCATGTCCGGCGCCTCGGCCATCGTCGACCGCCGCGACGTGCTGCCGGCGGCCCTAGAGGCGGCCGGCGGCCGGGTCGGCCACTTCGGCATGCCGGTCGATCCCGGCAATCTGATGCTGATGGGCATGCTCAACGGGCGAGCGGTGGTCGGCCTGCCGGGCTGCGCCCGCTCGCCCAAGGTGAACGGCTTCGACTGGGTGCTGCAGCGTCTCATCGCCGGCCTCGCGGTGACCCCGGCAGACGTCATGCGCATGGGCGCCGGAGGCTTGCTGAAGGAGATCCCCAGCCGCCCGCTGCCGCGCGCCGAGGCGGTGGAAGCACCGGCAAGCCCGCCGCGCGCGCCCAAGATCGCCGCCGTCGTCCTGGCCGCCGGCCAGTCGCGCCGCATGGGCCAGGTGAACAAGCTGCTGGCCCCGGTGGACGGCAAGCCGATGGTGAGCCACGTCATCGAGAGCCTGCAGGCCTCGCAGGCTCGCCCGCTGGCCGTGGTGACCGGCCACGACTATGCCGCGGTCGAAGCTGTTCTGCCGAAGAACGGCTTCACCCTCACCCACAATCCGGATTATGCGAGCGGCCTGTCATCCTCGCTGCGCCGTGGGCTCGCCGCGCTGCCGGAGGACATCGACGGCGCGCTTGTCTGCCTCGGCGACATGCCGCGGATCTCGACGGCCATCGTCAACCGCCTGATCGCCGCCTTCAATCCTGTAGAGGGCCGCGCCATCTGCGTGCCGACCTGGCAGGGCAAGCGTGGCAACCCCGTGCTCTTCGCACGGCGTTTCTTTGCGGAGATGCAGGAGGTCGCCGGCGACACCGGCGCGCGCGCCCTGATCGGCGAGCATGCCGAGGTGGTCTGCGAAGTGCCGATGGACGACGACGCGGTCCTGCTCGACATCGACACGCCGGAGGCGCTGGCAGCGCTCGCCGGCGCGCCGCGATAGCTGGTCCTTGACGCCAGCTCCGACGTCTACCAATGAGAGCCACCCGTGAAGTGGCCCGACCGGAGGGCTTTCGTTATCATGAAACTCGGCGATGCCGCATGAGGGCCTGCTGCCATGCACCATTCCCGTCTCTGCGCTCTGTTGATCGACTGCAACACACCCGATGTGGATAAGGCTGCCTGCTTCTGGGGAGAGGCGCTGGGTCGTCCCGTGGACCCAAGCCATCCGGGCACCCGCGGCAATTACCGCATGCTGGAAACGCCGCCCGATGAGCCTATCGTGCAGATTCAGCGCGTGGAGCACGAAAGCCGCGTCCACATAGACATCGAAACCGACGACATCCCGGCCGAAGTGGCGCGCCTGGAGAAGTTGGGCGCCAAGGTGGTCGACCGCCTGGAGCGCTGGGTGGTGATGCAGGCGCCCACGGGCCAACGCTTCTGCGTCGTACGGGTACAACGTCCCGGGTTTCCAAAGAACGCCAGCCGCTGGGAGTAAGGGTTGATCCCTGACTGCTGACGGCAGCACGGGGATGGCGCTCGCGGTGCATGATGAGCTGGCCGTCAGGCCGGCCTCTTCAGCAGGCCCGCTGCCAGGCACCGGAATGCCTCGACGGCCTTGGCGAGGACGCCTCGCGGATCGTCGCTGGCTGCGATCCACAGCGCGGCGTTCAACGCGGCCCCGTTCAGGAGCCGAGCGGCGGCTTCGGCGTCCACGGACTTGACGATTCCCTCGGCGATAAGCGCTTCGACCGTTTGCGTCGTCGTCTGAAGACAACTGTTCTGGCTGGGCCACTGCGGGGGATCGCCCAGGACGGCTGGCCCGTCGAGCAGGACGATGCGCTGGACCTCCGGGTCCAGCGCCATCTCGATGTAAGCGGCACCCTCGGCCAGAAGCCCCTCCCAGGCGTTCCCGGCTTTGCCGGCGACGGCGCGCGCGCGGGCCGCCATCTCTGCGTCGATCTGGTCCACCACCGCCCGCAGCAGCCCCCGCTTGTCACCGAAGTTGTGGTAGAGCGCGCCTCGCGTGAGACCGGCCTCCGCGGTCAGGTCGTCCATCGAAGCCGCTGCGTAGCCCTTCTCGGCGAAGGCCCTGCGCGCGGCCTGGATGAGCTTGGCACGAGTCTCCTCCACCATCTCAGAGCGGCGTTTCGCGGCCACAACGACTCCCCTCTCTTGACATACGGCGCGTATGCGAATACATACGCCGCGTATGTTAACAGCTGAGCGTCTGGCCCGTCCATCACCTCACGCCCCGGCGCATGACGCCTCTTCAAGAAAGGAACGAAACGATGACCCATCGCGAGGCGATCTTCCCGGCCGACCGGCACGCGCTCTATGAAGCGCACCGCTACTCGGCGGCGATCCGCTCGGGCGACCTGCTGGGCGTCTCCGGCCAGGTCGGCAGCCGCCCCGACGGTTCGCCCGAGCCGGACTTCGAGCGCCAGGTGCAACTGGCCTTCGAGAATCTGACGGCTGTCCTGAAAGCAGCCGGCTGCACCCTTCAAGACGTCGTGGACGTCACGACCTTCCACACCGACCCGGAGAGCCAGTTGGAAACCATCATGGCGGTGCGCGACAGGTTCGTCGGCGCGGCACCCTATCCGAACTGGACGGCAGTCGGCGTGACCTGGCTCGCCGGCTTCGACTTCGAGATCAAGGCTATCGCCCGCATCCCCACTGCCGCCTGAGCGGCAATCGGAACAAGCGCCTATCGGTCCTGTTGCGCAGGCGCTGGCTGGCTGCTCGCCGCCTTCCGACGGCGCTTCTTCGCCGAGATGCAGGAGAGCGCCGGCAACACCGGCACGCGCGCCCTCAT
>WHTV01000138.1 GCA_009377535.1 Kiloniellaceae bacterium | reverse complement strand
GCCCGCGAACCAGGACCAGGCGGCGGCCCGTCCCCCGAGCATCAGGCCGGTCATCGCGATGGCCAGTACGAGCAGCACGGTGTAGGGCAGCTCGCGGGCCTGGGCGCCCGCCAGGAGCGCTCCGCCGAGGGCGGCTCCTGCGCCGATCAGCGCGCCGACGACCAGGCAGGCCGGCACCGCGACGATCACGGGCACCTGGTAGTTCACTATCATGACGGCGGCCAGGGCACCGATGAGGCCGACCACCGAACCCACGCTGAGGTCGATGTGGCCGCAGACGATCACCAACAGCATTCCCAGCGCCATGATGATGATGTAGCTGTTCTGCAGGACCAGATTGGTCAGGTTCAGCGGCTTCATCAGCACGCCGTTGGTCCAGATCTGGAAGAACGCCATGATGACCACCAGCGCGACCAGCATGCCGTAGTCGCGCACGTGGGTCTTCAGGTAGTCCCCGATCGAGACATGTGATTTTCCGCCCGCGACGGCGTCGGTGGAAAGGGTCGTCATACCTGTCTGCCTCGCACGATCATGCTCATGATTTTTTCCTGACTGGCGTCGGCCGCGTTCAGTTCGCCGACGAAGGCGCCCTCGTTCATCACGTAGATGCGGTCGCACATGCCGAGCAGTTCCGGCATCTCCGAGGATATCATGACCACGCCTTTTCCTTCACCTGCCAGCTGATTGATGATGGTGTAGATCTCGAACTTGGCGCCGACGTCGATGCCGCGGGTCGGCTCGTCGAGGATGAGCACCTGCGGCCCGGCGAACAGCCACTTCGACAGCACCACCTTCTGCTGATTACCGCCGGAGAGGTTGGCGACCTTCTGGTAAACATTGGGGGTGCGGATATTCAGCCGGTCGCGGAAGTCGAGCGCCACGCGGCGTTCCTCGCCGCTGTCGATCACGCCGCGCGCCGAGACGGCCGCCAGGTTCGACAGCGTGACGTTCTTGGCGAGCGTCTCGTCGAGCACAAGGCCCAGGGCCTTGCGGTCCTCGGTCACGTAGGCGATGCCGGCCTCGATGACCCGACCGACGGTGGAGACGTCGACCGCTTGGCCGTTCATCTTCACGCTGCCGGAGATGTTTTGGCCGTAGGTCCGCCCGAAGAGGCTCATGGCCAGCTCGGTGCGTCCGGCGCCCATCAGCCCGGCGATGCCGACCACCTCGCCGCGGCGCACGATCATGTCGACGTCCTTCACCACCCGGCGCTCCGGGTGCAGCGGGTGATGAGCGGTCCAGCCGCTGACCTCGAGCAGCACCTCGCCGATGTCAGGCGTGCGCTCGGGGTAGCGGTGGGCCATGTCGCGCCCGACCATGTCCTTGATGATGCGTGCCTCGTCGACCTGCTCGGCGCGGCAGTCGAGGGTCGAGATGGCAGCGCCGTCGCGCAGCACGGTGATGGAATCGGCGACCCGGCTGACCTCGTTCAGCTTGTGGGAGATCAGGATGGAGGTGATGCCCTGTGCCTTGAACTCGAGCAGCAGGTCGAGCAGCTTCTGGCTGTCGTTCTCCTGCAGACTGGCGGTCGGCTCGTCGAGGATCAGCAGCCTGACCCGCTTGGACAGTGCCTTGGCGATCTCGACCAGCTGCTGCTTGCCGACGCCGATGTTGGTGACCCGGGTGGACGAAGGCTCCTTGAGGCCGACCTTGCGCAGCAGCTCGTCGGCCCGCGAGTAGGTGGCCGGCCAGTCGATGGCGCCGTAGCGATGCACCTCGTTGCCGAGGAAGATGTTCTCGGCGATGGGCAGCAGCGGGACCAGGGCCAGCTCCTGGTGGATGATGATGATGCCGACGCCTTCGCTATCGGCGATGCCGCGGAAGCGCTGCACCTCGCCATCGTAGAGGATGTCGCCGTCGTAGGAGCCGTGCGGATAGACGCCGCTCAGCACCTTCATGAGGGTGGACTTGCCGGCGCCGTTCTCGCCCACCAGGGCGTGAATCTCGCCCCGCTTCACCTTGAGGCTTACGCTGTCGAGCGCCTTGACCCCGGGAAAGGTCTTGGTGATCCCGCGCATTTCCAGAATGCTGTCCATGCGAACCGCTCCGGCTATCCGGCGGACCCGCGCCCCAGGGAGGAAGGGAGCGGATCCGCCGTGCGCCAGGACTTTACTGGTTATTGCTTGACCTGGTCGATGGTGTAGTAGCCGGAATCGATCAGTATTTTCTCCCAGTTGGACTCGTCGACAGCAACTGGCTCCAGCAGGTAGGAGGGCACGACCTTGACCCCGTTGTCGTAGGTCGAGGTGTCGTTGATCTCCGGCTTGCTGCCCTGCAGCAGGGCATCGACCATTCCCACCGTCACGCGCGCAAGTTCGCGGGTATCCTTGAAGATGGTCGAATGCTGCTCGCCGGCGAGGATCGACTTCACCGAGGGAACCTCGGCATCCTGGCCGGAGACGACCGGCATGGGCTGATCGGCCGAACCGTAACCGACCCCCTTCAGCGAGGAGAGGATGCCGATCGACAGGCCATCGTAGGGCGACAACACGGCATCGACCCGCGCATCGCTGTAGTGGGCCGACAGCAGGTTGTCCATGCGGGACTGTGCCACCGCGCCGTCCCAGCGCAGGGTGCCGACGGTGTCCATGCCTGTCTGGCCGGAGCGCACCACGAGCTTGCCCTCGTCGATCAAGGGCTGCAGCACGCTCATCGCGCCGTTGTAGAAGAAGTAGGCGTTGTTGTCGTCGGGCGAGCCGCCGAACAGCTCGATGTTGAAGGGGCCGGAGGCCTCGGGCAGGCCGAGCGCCTTGACGATGGAGGTTGCCTGCTGCACGCCGACCTTGAAGTTGTCGAAGGTGGCGTAGTAGTCGACGTTGGGGCTTTCGCGGATCAAGCGATCGTAAGCGATCACCTTGATGTCGCTGTCAGCCGCCTGCTGCAGCGCATTCGACAGCGTGGTGCCGTCGATGGCGGCGATCACCAGCACGTCGACGCCCTTGACGATCATGTTCTCGATCTGCGCCAGCTGGTTGGGGATGTCGTCTTCCGCGTACTGCAGATCGGTCTCGTAGCCAGCGGCTTGGAACTGCTCGACCATCGAATTGCCGTCGGAGATCCAGCGTGCGGAGGACTTGGTCGGCATGGCGATGCCGATGGTCCCCTTGTCCTGCGCCAGCACCGGCCCGGAGGCCGACAGCGTGACGGCCGTCACGGCGCCCGCTGCAATGGCCAGCGACGCCAGGAGAGATGTAAACCGTTTCATAAGCATTCCTTCCTTTGCCCTGTGGGGCCCGGTCGTGACAGGGCCTCTCATGATTTTTTCTTTGTCGCGGCCCCGCCGCGAGGGAAAACTCCGGGGCGCGAGGAGCGCCGCCCGACAACCGCAGGGTGGGCGTTAATCGCATACCAATCAAATCATATTTCTGCCGTTTATCATATCATTTGAGATATACTGCGCGATAGCCGGGCCTTGCTCACCGCCTGAAGGGAGCTTGCGGCCTTGTCCGACTCCGCCGAGCGCATCGCGCGCCGTCTCAAGCTGCCGCATCTGCGGCTTACCCTGGCGCTTGCCAACACCGGGCAGATCTCGGCGGCGGCGCGCGCCCTCAATATGTCGCAGCCGGCGGCGTCGCGCATGCTGGCGGAGATCGAGCGCCTGCTCGGCGCGCCGGTCTGCGTGCGTGGGCCCAAGGGCGTCGAGCTGAGCGAAACCGGCCTGGCCCTGGCCGAGCGGGCAAGGCGCATCCTGACCGAGCTGTCGGAGGCCGGGCGCGACGTGGTCGAGATCAGCGCCGGCAAGGCGGGCACGGTCTATCTCGGCGCGGTCACGGCGCCGGCCATCGACCTGGTGGTGCCGGCCCTGCAGCGCCTGAAGTCGGCGCATCCCACCATCGAGGCGCATGTCGAGGTCGGCACCTCCGACACCCTGGTGCCGCGCCTGCTGGAGGGGCACCTCGATTTCGTCATCGGCCGGGTGCCGGCCCACCTGGACGTCTCCGCCTTCGACATCCGCCCGGTGCAGCCGGAGGTGGTGAGCCTGCTGGTGCGCGCCGACCATCCCATGGCGCACGAGAGTCGGCTGCCGCTGGCCGCGCTGGTCGACTACGAGTGGGTGATGCAGCCGGCCGGCACGCCGCTGCGCCGCGCCATGGAATACAGCTTCACCAGCCACGGCCTGGCGATGCCGCGGACCTCATTGATCTCGACCTCCTTCCTGGTGTTGCTGAGCATGATCTGGCGTTCCGACGCCATCGCGCCGGTGGCCGAGGAGGCGGCAACGCTGCTCGCCGGCGAGCGCGGCATGACGCGCGCCATCGCCGCCCTTGATCTCGACGAGCGCATCGAGATCATGCCCTATGCCATGATCACCCGCGCCGACCGCCACCTCTCGCCGACGGCGGGGCTGTTCTACGCCGAGATCTGCGCACTGATCGAGCGCGGTCGCGGCTTTGCCCCGCACGCCGCCCGACGCGGCTAACGGCTTCAGATGTCGGCGTAGATCTCCAGCACGTTGCCGTCGGGATCGCGAAAGAACAGCGTGCGGTACCCCCAGGATTGATCGGTCGGCGGCGCGATGATCTTGACGCCCTTGGCAGCCAGGGCGGCGGCGCAGTCGTCGACCTCGGCCGGCTCTGGTCGCTGCATGGCGGGGTAGGGGAGGTCTAGACGGTGCCTGCTAGCGCGGCGGCAAAGAAGCAGGACTCTCCTATTCAGCTAAGGCCTGCGGCAGTGCCAGGACTGGCAACCTCGTGCGCATGCCTGCGCTGACCGACTCGTGGATGTGTTGGGGGAAACCCGGCGCCAGCGCAGCCTCCATCTGTGTGATTGCTTTCTCGGCCCGTGCCCGAACTTCTTCGATGGCCTCGCGAACGATGGCTTTGGGCAGACCAGCACGCTCGGCGGTCTGCACGAAGTGCCGGGCGTCGATCTGGTCGATGCGGTAGTGATTGTTGTCACCGACCGACATCGCAAGCTTCATCTGCTTGCGCTCGATCAGGCCGGCATCAAGGCTCGGCTGGGCACTGAGGATATCGTAAAATGGTGTCAGCGAATAGCTGCCGCCGGGCCCGAGAAAGATGCTGAAATTCTTGGCGTGGCCGTCGGTGGCACCGATCAGCCAGAACAGGATCTGGGCTTTCAGCACCAGCTTCTGGTCTTCGGCTGGGCTGTCGCTGCCCTTGAGCAGGTTCAGAATATCCACCAGCCCCGGCCCGTGGTCGCTTTGATACTTGCGTGATGGCGGGATGGAGAGCGCTTGGCAGCAGTCTTCCTGCGGCACCCGCAGAAGGCGGCCGTCACGCGTCCAACGGCGGTCGAACCGCTCGATGACCAGCGCCGTCGTCTTACCGAATGTCTGGATCTCGGCCTTGTTGACCGGAAGACCGAAGGCCGCGAGGAGCTGCAAGCAATAGTATTCGTTCTCGACGCTGTTGGAGAGGTCGATCCCGTTCGGCAGCTGCCCGATCTGCGTTTTGAAGAGATGCGTTGTCGGCGTCGTGCCGCGCGGCTTGAGCCACTTTCCCTCATAGCGCAGCAGCGCTGTCTTTTCCTGTACGCCGGCGACCGAGATGCGGAAGTCTTCGTCACGGTCCAGGCCGAGCGGAGCCTGGGCAAGATTGCGCAGCACCTTCTCGATAGCCGCATCCTCGACGACTTCGCCCTCGATCGCGGTGCTGTCGATCCTGTCACCTGCTCCATCAGCGACGAACTGCAGCGCGCCCACGCAGTCGCGGCCGATCGCGGCAAGGAGGCTATAGGCGTCGGTGCCGCGGGCGGAGACTTTTTCGGCGACGCGGCGGCGCAATGCTTCCGAGTCCGGGAGCAGGTTTTCGAAGACCGCCGCGACCGGCTCGCCACGATAGGCATCTTCCCGGAGCGGCAGGGAGAGGGAGACCGGGAAGGCCTGCTCCCAGGTAAGCCAACTTTCGTCATAGCGAAAATCGATTGCGCCGCTCGGCTCTCTTGTCAGACGTCCGACGGGGCGGTTGTTCAGATACACAAGCATTGGTGGGTACTGCCGGCGGCGAGCCATCAGAACAGCGCCTCGATATCCGCGGGCTGGCCCTTCGACCGGGCGGCAAGCCGGAACTCAAGGTCCAGGGCTGCCAGGACCGCGAGGATGGTTTCCAGCCTTGTGGCCGGATTGCCTGTCTCAATAAGAGAAATCGTCTCCTGACGCAGGCCGGCCTTCTCGCCGAGCTGCGTTTGGCTCCAGCCGCGCCGCTTGCGGGCGCGGCGGACCAGACTGCCGATCTGCCTTGGTGTTCGAGCAAGCTCTGCCATAGGCGGATTATGGTCTGCCTCCGATAAATCTTCAATATCGGAATTGTCACATAAACAGAAAATATGCGTCAAGCCCTATAATTGTACGTTATCGGAATTGCCTCATAATACATGCACCGGAGATGCGGTCACGGCCGCAACCGGGGCTTCTAATCACCTTCCGGAGCTTCGGCGCGGCGGCCAGCCGTTGCAGCCCTCAGCCGTTGCGAAAGGTGTAGGAATAGCCGTTGATCGCAGGCACACCGCCGAGATGTGCATAGAGAACCTTTGAGCCCGCCGGGAAGAAGCCCTTCTTCACCAGGTCGATCATGCCCAGCATGGATTTCCCTTCGTAGACCGGGTCGGTCACCATGCCTTCAAGGCGGGCAGAAAGGCGGATCGCGTCCTTGGTCTCTTCTGAAGGAACGCCGTAGCAGGGATAGGCATAGTCTTCGTTGAGAATGACGTCGTCCTCGCCGATCTCCTTGCCAAGCGCCACAAGGGCGGCCGTGCGGCGGGCGATGTCGAGAACCTGCGCTCTTGTCTGGACCGGCGTGCCGGAGGCATCGATGCCGATCACCCTGCGCTCACGGTCGTCCTTGGCGAAGCCGACCAGCATGCCCGCATGGGTGGAGCCGGTGACGGTGCAGACGACGATGTAGTCGAACCTGAAACCCAGTTCAGCCTCCTGCTCGCGAACCTCCTCCGCGAAACCGACGTAGCCGAGGCCGCCGAACTTGTGGACCGATGCCCCGGCGGGGATGGCATAGGGCTTGCCGCCTTTCCTCTTCACATCCTCGATTGCCCCCTCCCAGCTCTGGCGAACGCCGATGTCAAAGCCTTCGTCGACCAGTT